>DATLBB010000040.1:0-4606 GCA_035527155.1 Sedimentisphaerales bacterium | reverse complement strand
AAAGTTCGAGGCCAAGGCGGCAGGCCAAAAATGCTCGGAGGCGTGGTTTTCTCCACGTTGAGAACGTTTTTGGCCGACAACGCAGGCATCGGGCTTTGCAGCCGGCCGCAATAGAGCGGGTTATTTGGATAGGCTCTAAGCTTGCCGCCTCCATTTGGTTACAAAATAATTTTTATTGCTATCAGCTTCAAGAAGCCGAAAATATATTTAAGGAGGCAGGTTTGCCTCTGCTGAAGAAAAAATTCTTTCCCTAAGTACAGCAGAATTCAATGCTTACTACGACAAGAAACAATCCGGTCGCCGATTATATTGCAGTTGTCGTGGTTATCTTGATGGCTATCGGGACGGTCTTTGTCTTCTCGGCGAGTGCTAACATTAGCCAGGAGCTCGACTTAGAGAGATTCTACGATTTTCCAGCCTTTCGGCAAATGCTATTTTTCCCATTAGCTTGTGCGGTTTTATACGCCGTCTCATATTTTGATTATCGCAGGTTCAGCCTGACTAACGGCCTGCTAAAATCCCCGACGAGCTATTTGTTAATCGTTAGTATAGCATTACTTATATTTGTCCTGTTGTTCGGGACAGAAATTAACCGCGCCCGGCGATGGCTTAGAATCCCCGTCGGCTCCATAACGATAAGTTTTCAGCCCTCTGAATTAGCAAAGTGGATGATTGTGTTCTTCTTGGCAGCGGTCTGCGATAAGTTTGGTACTAACATCAAGTTATACTGGAAAAGGTTTGTCCCGATTTGCTTAGTGATAGCCGCAGTAGTCGCTCTTGTAATCACCGAAGATTTTGGTACGGCAGCATTTATATCGCTTTTGGGGCTTCTGATGTTGATAATCGCCGGCGTCAAAGGGTTGCATCTTCTGACCGGCCTGCCGTTTGTTGCAATTGGATTTGCTGTGGCATTGGTTCGTTTTCCCGGCCGAATTCAACGAATTTGGGCTTTTTTGAACCCTGAAAAATGGGCCGATTCCGCTGCCTACCAGGCGAACCAGTCACTGATTGCCCTCGGCTCCGGCGGATTGTTCGGCAAAGGACTGGGTAGAGGAATTTGCAAATACGGGCATCTGCCGGAAGATACAACGGATTTCATTTTCGCCATCATCGGTGAAGAGCTCGGCTTCATTGGAACCGCGGCGGTCATTGTATTGTTTATCGTATTTGTCTGGCTGGGGATTTTGGTAGTTAAGCGCTGCCGGGACCGTTTCGGCCAGATTTTGGCCGGTGGAATTGTTTTAACAATCGCCGTTCAGGCGGCAGTTAATATCGGGGTGGTGACGGTTGTGCTGCCGACAAAAGGTATTCCTCTGCCGTTTGTAAGTGCCGGCGGAACGAGCATGCTGCTGTCATCCGTTGCGGCCGGCGTGCTGCTAAATATCGCTAAACAATCAGCCGAAAAGCCGGTTCAACTCGAAGATGACCCAATGTCTTTACCGATTACTTCAGAAGACGAACAGGAATAAAGTCTTTCTTCAGCAATAATCATCCCCTTTGCGGATATTCGCTGCTTCTACTTCTTACGTGTGCAAATGGGCCGGTCGGAGCACCGGTAAAGTGTCACGCTACGAGCGTGTCCCAGCCGTCTTAGCGTATTTTTATCGAGCCGTTATGGGTCTGGAGTTTGAGTTTGCCGAGCCCATCACCGATTTTGCCTTCGAGCTTCCTCTTGCTCACCGTCCCGATAAGAGTAATGGGCAGCTCAGTTCTTATCGAGTCGTTGTGGGTTGATACGTTAACTGCTGCCGAAACGTTGGGCGGTGTCTTTAAGTCTATACCGCCGTTGTAAGTGGTTAGCGAAATCTCACAAACCGGCGGAGCATCGGCGACGTAGGAAGCCTTTATGCCGCCATTATGTGTTGACAGCCACGCATCACCCGAAATCTCATCGCATACAACGGAGCCATTATGTGTCTTAAGCTTTGTCTGACCTGAAACGCGCGTTGCCTTGATTTTACCATTGTGCGTAGTGCCGTCGACCTTGCCCTTTATGTTGTCAACCGTAACAGCTCCATTGTGGGTGGTAAGAAACAGATTCGTTTCGTTTGGCACCTTTGCATCGAGGCTCACACTCACGGATTCGTGCAGTCCAAGCATGGGCTTATCAATTTCAACCTTGATTTTGCCGCCGGAGGTGTTAAGCCTTACTTTGGTCTTGTCGGCAAGCTCTTTGGCGGTTTCCTCAGTTGAGGCCCGGCCCGTGATAGTGACAGTGAGACTGCAACCGGATGCATCGCTGCCGTTGACTGTGATTGAGCCGTTGTGCGTCTTTGCCGCAAATGAAGAGCCGGCCGAAAGTGGGGCCGACAACTGCACGGTCCTTTCGTATTTGGCTGTTGGAATCCCACAGCCGCTGACACTTAGCAACAAACATATGACGACACCGACAGTTAATACTACCAAACACTTCTTTTCCATTTTTGGTCCTCCCTTTGTGGTTCAATTATCCTTCTTGACATTTGAAAACTTAATCAACTGAACGGTTGTTACTGTTTATGCTCATCATACCAAAGAGGTGTGTGCATTCCAACCTGTTTTTAATACTCCCATCTGCTTCGATTAGCTCCGGGACACCATATTGACAGTAATGTTGTTCTTCAACAATAGTAGCATCTGTATTTTAGAGCTTTGCCTTTCTACCTATTACTTAAAAACCAGCGGAAAGGTTACATTCTATCGGACATTTTTTCCAGAATACCGGATAAGTGGCTCAGCGGGCAAGCGCGGCAAAGAGGTCCCGAATCTCCTCATCAATCTCGTCCTCAGCAGTAACCGTCTGGGCGATTTCATCCCGCAACAGCTCGCGGTAACGTCTGCGGAGGCGATGGAAAAAACGCTTGCATTTGACACCGACTTCAAGCACACTTTCAGTGTGCAGACGTATAAGGAGCTGAATGATGGGCGGTAAATGTTTTTTCTTCGCCGGCGGCGGGACCGGGGGACATATATATCCCGCTATCGCCGTGGCGGAACAAATATTAAAACTCGAACCAACTGCAAAAATACATTTCTTTATCAGCACTCGCGGTATTGATGAGCAAATACTATCAAAGATGAGCTTTGAGACAACTACGCTTCCAGCTAAGGGATTTTCGGCCCGGCCTGACGAACTGATTGGCTTTTGCACTTCGTTTTGGAAAAGTTATGGAATCGCCAAACAAGCAATTGCTGAAAGCCAAAACGCTGTGGTGATTGGTGTCGGCGGGTTTGTTGCAGCGCCGGTATGTTTCGCAGCACATAAGTTAAAGGTGCCCATCGTGCTTTTGAATGTTGATATCGTACCCGGAAGGGCAAATAGGTTAATAGCCCGCTGGGCAGACGAGATTTTCGTGCAGTTTGATGAGACCAGGCAATCTTTTGCCAAAAGAAAAGCGGGCGTTAATGTTGTTGGCTGTCCCCTGCGAAGCGGCTTTGACAGTCCGGAGCCTGATAAGGTCAAGAGTGAATTAGGCCTTAATGAAAATAAAAAGACTCTGCTAATAACCGGAGCATCGAGCGGTTCGGAAAATATTAATAAAGCGGTGTGTTCCCTGTTAGAAAAGTTAGCCGACTTCGCCGATCATTGGCAGATTGTTCATCTGACAGGGGCCGCCAATTACGAAAGAGTCAGGCAAAAGTATTCTGAGGCGGAAATCGGGCATAAGGTTTTGAGCTACTTCGATGATATGCCGAGTTTATTAGCTGCTGCGGATTTGGTTGTCGGGCGAAGCGGAGCGGTCAGTGTTGCCGAATATGCGGCGGCTTCCGTGCCGAGTATATGTATGCCTTATCCGTATCATAAGGACCGGCATCAATACCTGAACGCCGGCAAATTGGTTGAGGCCGGGGCAGCAGTCATAGTAGATGATTTGCCTGATGAAAAAGAGCGGCCAGGATGGCTGTGGGAAGAGTTGCAAGAGTTGATGAAAGATGAAAAGAAGCGCGAAGAGATGAGACAAGCCTGCAAGTCGATTGCGAGGTTGGACGCCGGTTTGCAAATCGCAGAAGGTTTACTGAAGATTGTTTAACCGCAGGGTACGCGGAGGTCGCAGAGAATTCAATATTCAGAGAAAACAGCTCAATAATTTTGCATTTGGCTCTTTAACGTTTGTATTACGGATTCCATGAATTTGAGCCACTCGTCCTCGCTCATCATCTTTCTTAATTCGTCTTCTGTGAGCCAAAGCTCGGCAAGCCGCTTTATAATCTCTTCAATATCAGCATCGGTAAGCTGGGGCTGCGGCTTTTTGGCCGGTGCGGATGGTAAAATCTCTTCTGTAAGGCTGAGACTTTCGCTCATACCCAGGCCCATACTCTTACCCATACCCTGGCCGTAACTACAGGGAAAGGCTTTTGCCCAGGCTGTCTGCCAGAGCCAGTCTTCGCAGAAGCGGGCAAGGTCATTGTAGTCGATGCAATTGTTGTCGACGAGGTCGTAAATGTCGTTGTAATCATTGACATCTAAAGAGGTTTTTTGCCAGACGTTGGCAAAGAGGGCGTAATCGAAGAAGTTTACTATTCCGTCGCTGCTGAAATCAGCCGGGCTCCAGTAATATTCGTCGGCACCCATATCCACGATTTCGGTTCCGTTAGCATCTCCATCTACTACGCGGCGTTCGCCGTC
>DATLBB010000039.1:0-13347 GCA_035527155.1 Sedimentisphaerales bacterium | reverse complement strand
GAGGCAAGGGCAGTACGCATGTCCTGACCGGCGAGTTTCTCAAGTGAATGTTTAGCAGGTAAATAAAGAAACATACCCTCTTCGGTAACCACAAAGAGTTCGAGAGGATAGGTTGCTCCGGCTGAAGGTGTTGTGCGATATCTGCTGGCTGGTTCCTGCCCCTGGGCTGCCCAGGCTAATTGGCCGATTTGCTCAAGGGTAAGGGACTTCGGCAAAAAGTGTCGCTGTGAGCGTCGGACGGCTATGGCCCGCTCCAATGGCATTGAGCCGGCTTGATTCGGCTCGGTAAGTTTTATTATCTCACCCATTTTCTAATCGGCCGCTTTTTTCAAAAACGATAAAGCCTGCAAAATTTCCGCTATTGTCTTATCGCGATTCTGTCGTGTCAAATTAAATAGCTTCGTGTCAGGGTAATTTTTCACTTCAGAGATAAGACCTGAGCCTTTCAGTGCTACGGTGGCTAATACAGACTTATCAGATTTGAAAAGTCGGCGTACAGCGGAAACAAAATTTTTGGAGAAGCATTCCATTTTGCCGATCTCGTCGATAATAAATAATTGTGTATCGGTTTTTTCGGGGTCCAAAATCGGCACCACTGACTTCTCAAAGGCTGCAACGATCACGCCATATTTGCCGACTCTGAAAGGGGCCTTGATGTCGATATGGGCAAGTGTTCCTGAGGTGCCATCAAGTAGCCGCCAGCTAAAACCTTTGCGAACGCCTCCTTCGCGAATCTCCTGAGTGTAGAAACCTGCTGTCTTTTCACAATTAAGATTTGCAATTATTTGCATTACAGCGGTGGTTTTGCCGCAACGCGGCAGTCCTGTTAAGAGGATTTTGGCGGATTCGGACAACATAGCTGACCAACACTATATACTTTACCTTTTGTGTCCGCAAGATTAGTCAGTCTGTTTTCTTTTGGTGAGGATGGCAAAAGCCAGGATTGCTAAAAGCACAACGGCTGATATGTATTTAACAACCGGCGGCAGCATCCAACCAGACCGAGTGGCTATTTCAATGTCAATGCCGGTAGCGATATAATCAAGAAGAATTCCGCCCAAGAGGGCACATCCTGCCACGGTAGCGAGATATGTAATTGCTGTCGCTTTGCCCAGGACTTTCCAGATTGTTACAAATGATGCAGCGTTGGTGGCCGGGCCGGTCATAAGAAAAACCAATGCCGCTCCCGGCGTTAAGCCTGCCAATATCAGCGCCGCCGCTACCGGCACCGAGGCCGTTGCACATACATAAACCGGAATGCCCAGAAACATCATCACTACCATCTGGAGAATTCCGGGCCCTAATTTGTCTGCGAAATAACCTTCGGGCACCAGGGCAGAGATAACAGCAGCGATAACCAGTCCTACCATCAACGCTTTGCCAATGTCTCGCGGCAGTGTAATAAAGCCGTATTTCAAGCCCTTCGCAACTCTGCTTGTTTTCTTTTCGCTACCGGAGGATTCGTCCGAAGATTCTTGTGGTGTCCCGTTTTCATCCTCTCTGTTTTGGCCAAACACATCAACCAGGCCGCCTCCGACAAGGCCGGTAACGAGTGCCGCTAATGGTCTAAAGATGGCAAAAAGTGGGCCGAGAAGACTCAAGGTAACAAAGATACTGTCCATACCGGTTTGAGGCGTGGACAGTAAAAATGATATTGTGGAACCTTTACTTGCACCATTCTTGCGCAGTGACATTGATACCGGAATAACGCCGCACGAGCACAAGGGCAGTGGAATCCCGAAAAGCGATGCTTTCAACAAGGGCCATATCCCTCTACCGCCAAGATGCCTTTGTACGAGTCGATGCGATACAAGCACCGAGAGAATTCCTGCCACGAAAAATCCAAACAATAAATAGGGTGACATCTCGGCTATGGTACGCCCAAAATCTATGATTATCGCCTTAACAAAATCAGTCATTACACACCCGTTATTTTGCAATCAGCCGCTAATTTTCTATCGTTTCAGTTTTACTGACATTGCCGCGCAGATCTATCGTAACATCCTCAAAAGTCATCTTCACACCGCTTCGGGCAATGGCTTCGCGTGCGATATGTGTCAGACCAAAGCAGCAGGGCACTTCCATATGGAGCACTGTCAAACTATTGAGCTTATTGCCTTTCAAAATCTGTGCCAGCTTTTCAATATAGAAGTCTGCATTATCCAGTTTTGGACAGCCGACTACAATGCTGCGCTCTTTCAAGAATTTATTGTGAAAATCACCCATCGCAAACGGGACGCAATCTGCCACCAGCAGCAAATCAGCATCGGCAAAATATGGTGCCTGCGGCGAGACCAGCTTCAACTGAACCGGCCAGTGGCTCAACTGCGATGGAACCGCAGCATCGCTGTTGCCAGCAGATTTACCCTTTTTACTTAGCTTCTTGGCCATCGTACCGGGGCATACAAAATCAGTCTGGCTGTGAGCGTTTTGCTCTTTAGCCAGGTGCGCCTTGGTTGCCTCTTCATCGAACTGGTCAGCTTCCCGCTTTTCAATGGTTATGGCGTCCTGAGGGCAGTGTCCGATACAGGCGCCAAGGCCGTCACAGTAAACTTCACTGACCAGCTTTGCCTTACCATCAATTATCTTTATAGCGCCTTCAGAACAGGCATCAACACACTGACCGCAGCCGTCGCATTTTTCTTCGTCTATTTTAACTATGTTACGCATAACCATCTCGAAATACCTCATTTTGAACTCTTTGAGCCATTAGCCTGTTCATCGGATTTCTTGATAATACCGAGGCATTGCTCAGCATATTGGCACCATTTTGCACAGCCGAGGTTTATCTTTGGGTTAGCCACCAACTGGCCGCACTCGCGGCATTTTAGGTTCGGCTCATCCTTGAAAAACTCCACAACCGTTCCGCAGTCGGGACATTTCACTTCAAAAATATCTTCCAGCTTCCAAAATCTTTGGTCTTGTCCTGGACATCTGACCATAAGCTATCCTCATTTATTTGAAGCAAATCACTCTTACTTATGCGCGAATCATCGTTAGCAGCATCTTGAATTTTTCTTCTGCGGCAACCGCGTGCGGCACATTGCCGGGCATTATAATAATCTGGCCAGCCGAAACATTTACATCTTTGCCGCCTATGGTCAACCGCGCCGCCCCGTCAATAATCTGAACAACTGCGTCATAAGGTGTTGTATGCTCACTTAACCGCTGGCCCTTATCAAACGCAAACAGAGTAATCGTCCCAGCAGATTTATCCAGTATCGTCTTGCTGACAATCGAACTGTCTGCGTATTCGACCATTTCCACCAATCTCTGTCCTTTACCCAGGCACGACTGCAGTACAGTTGCCTTTTGCTTTTCGTCGCTCATTTTTTTCTCCTCTTTAGACTCCCTGCTTTCCTTTTTCTTTTTGTGCCTTTGTCCTGCAGCAGTTCATCCAGCGTAATACCACTTAGATATTCGTATATACATTCCTGCAGCCCAACAAGCCTTGCCCTTACTTTACAGCCCATCTGCTTTGGACAGGCGTCCACGCCCAGCAAGCATCGGTTCAAGCTTATCGGCCCTTGAATCGCTTCTACTACTTCCAGCAGACTTATAATCGATGGCTCTCTGGTTAACCGAAATCCACCTTTAGGCCCCATGCAGCTTTTCACCAACCTGGCATTTTGGAGCTTCTGCATCAACTTGCAGGCTAATTGATACGAAATATCTTCTTCAACCGCTATTGTCCTGGTCGAAACGGGCCCGTTTCCATAATGCACAGTGAGGTTCACTGCCGCCCGCAACGCATAATCAGTATTTCGCCTCAAAACATCCATCTTCGACCTTCAAAAAAACCGTAAATAGGCGTTTCAATCTTTGTATCTGCTGTATAAGACTATTATAGTCCTATTTATTCGCATTGTCAAAATAAAAAAAGATTTTTTAAAATTTTTTTGGTACAGGCTGAAAAGGCTAAAATCCATCCAACCTACGGATGTTTTTCTTCAGCCAACTATGTTAATAGCGCCGGCGGCAGAGATGCGAATTTGCTTGTCAAGGCCTTTGGCGGATACAAAGCGGTATTGGTCGGGCCCCTTGACAACCGCATCTTTTTTATCTACGACTATTTCAATATCTTGTTCGGGGTTTCTTTGACGGATAACGTTGGCCAGCAGAAAGGCTTTTTCGAGTCCACCGCCGGTTTTATAGTTTGCGACCTCATCCGGCTGAGCAAGACGCTTGCCATCGTAAATTGAAGTATTGTTCATTTGTTCAAGCCAGATATGTACCTCTTCGGTTGACATTGAGTCCGCCATTTGGATTGAGACCGGGCTGCGCTCTACCGCGGCCTTTATAAATGGGGCCCAATCACAGGTTGCCATATCACGATACGTATAAAAGGCAAGGTCGGCGGTGGAATTACTCTGGCGCAGTTGCTGCAGATAGTCAATTATCTGTTCTCTACTCTGGTCTACGTGGATTTGAATCGGATTAGCAGGGATGAAATTCTTGTCCGAAGCCGGCAGCTTTGTTTCTATATGCACAAAGCCAGCCAACTCGTCTACAAACCGCTGTGGTTCAGGGACAACCGGCCCGATATATTTTCTCAAAACCTCTCTACCTTCTTGCTTTCTCACGTCGACTTTTTGCTTTTCTATCAACTGTTCAAGCTCATCGCAGCGAATTCTGCCGGGCAATTGATACGGGACAAAATCCTCATCCGAAACCTCGGCAAGTAATTTGTCATATGTCCTGTCGGCTATTCTGTAATTACTGCTGTGTTCATAATGAAAAAGGACCTCGGCCTCTAAGAATTGTGCCTGTCCGCGGCAGTCGCGACAGACCTGGAAGAATTTCTGATACTCCTGGTGAGAGCGCAGAAAGTTAGCGAAGAGCGGCAGTGTCAATTCTGCTGATAGATATGAACCGAGCTGCCTGGTAAAGTGCTGATAAGTCTTCTTATCTATCGTTGCATCATCATACATACAGTGCACATAGCCGGAAGGGTGTGCTATGATTGTAACGTTTTCGTTCCGCAGCGCCCGCTGGGCTTTGTTGGATATAGCGGTGCCGTTGAACCACATCGTTTTCGTAACGAGCCTTCTATTATTGGTCAGAACGCCGTCCTGCATGTCGATGAAGTTCTGCGAGTGAAGGGGGGTAAGTATCATATAGATATCTTCCAGAGCAATCCCACATACGATAAATGCCGCCGCCACATATAAAGCCGCAAGCGATACACATTCACCGGCTGCTGTCCTGTAGCCTTGCTTGAAACGAAAGGCGTTCATAGCCTCAACAGTTTCGGTCTTCCAATATGGAATGATGTCGCTATCATATTTATCAAGGCCGAAGTGCCTGCGAATATCAACATCAAAGTAATATTTGTCGCCATGGTAGCCAAACAGAGCGTTGCTTTGGCCGATATCATCGGACGAAATAAACTTATCGAACCGTTTGAGCTCTTTGGCTTTGCTGGTAAGGCCCCAGGTTTCAAGGTCAAGATTAAACTCGAATTCATCCATTATGAATTGTTTGAGCCGCATCAGTTTTTTGTAGCTGCTTTTGCCCTCCAGCTTTTTGAAACAATCCATCCGGCGCCATTGCCAGATAATCGGGCTCATAATATCCGCCAGAACAAGGCTGTACATCAGCTCCGGAAACACAAAGATTTCCATATCGGAAAGCGTTATCGCAGAGGTATATTTTTCCAGTTGCTCTGAGTTCATTTTCTGTTAGCCCCAATTACTATTTACACAAACTTAGAAGTGTATTTTAGGCCTCAGCATACAAATTGCAAAGCCTAAATTTCGCCTGTGTATGTTCAGTTGTGCAGTTTATATCAGCGCTTGAACCAGCCTTGTGTTCGCAGACATATCTTAACGAGCATAAGCATAACCGGCACTTCAATCAACACTCCTACAACAGTTGCCAGAGCTGCGCCGGAAGAAAGGCCGAAGAGCATTGTCGAGGTGGCAATAGCGACCTCAAAATGATTAGATGCGCCAATCATAGCGGCGGGAGCTGCATCTTTATAGTTTAGTTTTAGCAACTTCGCCAAGCCATATCCTAACCAGAAGATAAGATTGGTCTGGATGAACAACGGTATCGCAATCCATAGAATTGTTAATGGATTTGAAAGGATAACTTCGCCTTTAAATGAAAACAGCAGTACTAACGTTACCAGTAATGCAATAATTGTTATGGGAGTTAATACATGCAGAAACCTCTCCTCAAACCACTGTTGGCCTTTAGCAGCAATAACCCATTTTCGTGATAAATATCCTGCCACCAAAGGCAAAGCTACATATATTGCGATAGACAGCAATAGCGCCTGCCATGGCACCGGCAGTCTGCCGACACCTAATAAGAAACCCCCAAGAACTCCATAAAGTAAAAGCATCGTTAGTGAGTTTATTGCCACCATCACGAGGGTAAGACCATCGTTGCCTTTAGCAAGATACCCCCACACCAAAACCATTGCCGTGCAGGGAGCAATACCGAGCAGGATACAACCCGCCAGGTAACTCCGCCAGAGGGGAACCTGAAGTAATTTAACGCCATCGACAAGAACTACCTGTCCTGCACCATGGATTGCTCCTATGGGAAGGTCCAGTCCGAAGGGCATTTTGACGTTATCGACAGCATCGGGGCCTATAAGCGTATAGAACAGTGTGCCGAGGAAAAATACGGCAATTGCGTACATGGTAAAGGGTTTAACTGCCCAGTTCATGAAAAGTGTCAATCCGACCGGCTTGCCGCTTTTACCAGCCTTGACAACTTCGGCGAAGTCAATCTTCACCATAATCGGGTACATCATAAAAAACAGACACACTGCAATAGGTATCGAAACAACAGGGGCGTTGCCGACATAGATCGCTATACCATCGAGGAATTTCGCAAACTGGGGGGCAGCTTTGCCTAAAACAATACCTCCGGCAATGCAAAGGAGCACCCAGATTGTGAGGTATCTCTCAAAAACATTCAGGCCCTTGGTTTGTTTTGTAATCGGTCCTTCTGTCGTCATTGCTTTGACTCCTGCTTCTTGCTCATAGCTCTTTGTTATCTTGGCCTGACGCCGATGTGAGTTTGTCCATCTGGTCAGCAGCGCCTTTCCTTACCATTTTGCCGACCTCTATTGCCTGCTGGATTTGGCTTTCATCAATTGCCATTTCGCGTGCCTTGTTAACGTGATACTTTACACACGGATGACAATTGGCGGAAACAGATGCACCAATGGCAATCAATTCTTTTATTTTTGAATCAATCATTTTCAATCCTTTTTATTTACGAAAGTTTCATTTTCTTTTCAAAGCAGCAATGTCCATGCTTACTACATAGTCACTGAGTTTTTTGCCTTTAGGAAGAGTTTCACTAACAGCTTTATAAAGTTGGTCATTGCATCCATCCATGATGTCCATATTATATGATTTGGATATAAGTTTGATGTTAACAAGCCCTGCCGATTTCATCATTGCTTCCGTCTCACTTACAAGAACAGCGCCCGATATACAGCCGACCAAAGCAGCGGCCGATTCCTTCACTTTTTCCGGAAGCGGCTCCAGCAATGCCAGATCAGAGACACAAATCCGTCCGCCCGGCTTTAGAACTCTTGCAATTTCTCGCCAGACCTGGGATTTATCGGGAGAAAGATTTATAACGCAGTTGGAAATAACCACATCCATAGTTTCATCTTCAATCGGCAGATGCTCGATTTCGCCCAGCCGAAACTCAACGTTTGAAAGGCCTGTTTTTTCAGTAAACCTTTTGATACTGTTTCGGGCTTTGGTTATCATCTCAGGTGTCATATCAGTGCCAATTACAAATCCATCTTTACCGACCTTCTGGGCAGCAATAAAAACGTCGAAGCCGCCGCCGCTTCCAAGGTCTAAAACATACTCACCTGGTTTTAATTCAGCTAAAGCGGTTGGATTTCCACAGGAGAGACCCATATTAGCACCGTCAGGCAGTATGGATAAATCCTCCTGCGAATATCCAATGCCTTTTGCCAACTCGGTGGGGGAGTAGGAACCACAGCACGAAGATGAAGGCTGGCAACAGGAACCATCTGTTTTTGCAATTTCTGAGTATGCCTTTCTGACAGATTCTCGAACGTTTTCGTCTTTTTCAATATCACCTTGTTTTGTCATTAAGATTCCCTTTTATAAAAAGAATAATAATTTATTCTATGCGCCTTCTTTGCCTGTGAGGTTATCAGGCATTTTCTCAACAAAAGCCTTTATTTGGTCACGGACTTTTCGAAATACTTCCATAATCTCTTCCTCGCTTCCACTTGCGAAATAAGGGTCGTCAAATGCTTTGTGGATGAGCTTTGCCCGGCCGGGAAATATAGGACACTGCTCTCTGGCATTATCACAGACCGTAACGACATAATCAAAGTCGATACCCACAAGCTCATCGACGCCCTTGGATGTGTGCCACGAAATATCGACGCCTGCTTCAGCCATCACTTGTATGGTCTTGGGATTAACTCCAATTGGGCGGATTCCCGCAGAGTACGCCTCAATAACATCAGACTTCAAGTGCCTGGCCCAGCCCTCGGCAATCTGGCTACGACAGGAATTTCCCGTACAAAGAAATAAAATTCGGATTCGATTTGCCATAATCCTACGTCCCTTTGGTCTTGAATAAAATCAACTTTAGAACGTTCCGAGGAAATAAAAGCCCGCGGCAATAAGCAGGACTCCAGCTATGATTCTTATGGCAGTCTCGGCTTTCTTTGCCTTAATTGCCGATTTACCAAAGGACACTCCCAACATTATTGCAGCAAACGGCAAGCTGAAGCCAATCGCATAGGCGATAAGTATGGCTATCGTCCAGAAGGTGTAGCCCTGCAGGACCGCTACTCCCAACACGATTAAAATCCCCGGGTTGCAGGGCATAGAGCACACGCTGATGCCTCCTCCCACGACAAGGCCGAAAATCGCCGCACCAAAGAATCCTTTCGGTTCGGACTTGTCCCGGGACGGTCTTATCTGAGGCAGCTTAAATGGTAATAATTTAAGAGCAACGATACCAACAAAGATTGCGATAAGACCGGCAAAGAGCTTCCAGTATTTGCCTAACGTAGCTTGAGCAACATCGCCTATAAAGCCTGCCACAGCTCCAAGAATGACAGTCGCGATAATTGTACCAAGCATGAAAAAAAGTGCGGCAAACAGGCTTGCCCGACGGTTATCATCTCTTCGCGTTCCCGAATAACCGGCTATGGCCCCCAATATTGGGAGAGTACAGCAGGCACTTGCTATTGAGCTGAACAGCCCGAGGAGAAATGAGAAAGGCAGTGTTGCAGGACCGATCCCGGTCTCCTCAAGGACGGTCTTAGCCCATTCCATTATCGCCCGAATCCATTCCACAGTATTCTATACCCTGTACTATTTAGAACGTAAAGGACCACAAGCTGAAGAACCAGCACCTGACGGACAACAACCTGAGGTTGGTCTTGATGCCGCCACAAATGCCTGAATGAGCTTCGTCTCGGTGATTTCGCCCGTGACGCCGCTCATCCCGCGACCTTTTACCATAGCAAGCACGCAGGGCGTTGGAAACTGCTTTGTCAATTGCGCATAATTAGGTGCGTCTTTTTGAAGTGTGAAAGCCGAGATGCGAGTTCCGCTCGACTGGATTTTCCTGGCGGCGGCTTCGATCTCACTGGTAACAGGCTGCATGTCCCGTTGGTCCTCGGCCGCAAGAAGGATAAAGACTGCGTCAGTGTCCACGGCTACTTTGTTGAGAGAAGCAAGGGAATCAAGGGGCTTGCCCCATAGGGTTGGCTCAGGACCACCGGATGCCGGCGCCTTTGTTGTGGGTGTCACTGTGGAAGGACTGTCTGTGCCGGCCTTGGGCTTGTCGGGGGTCTCCACGTTTGGCGACGAAGGAGTATCCGACCTTACCTCAGGCTGGATTGTGGCAAATAGCTCTTGCGTCTGGTCAGTCGTCGAATTTGACTTGTTCATAATCGAACGTGCCAAAACTGCCCCTGCTGCAACCACAATAACAAGAAATACCAGCATCTTCCAAGTTTTCCCACTGCTGCCGGAATCGGGTGAACAACAATCTCCACTGCCGGATGCCGTTGAGCAACACGCCTGCGCGTCGTTCGGATTTTCCTGCCCGGCTTCATCAGTATTATCATTCTCAGCCATTCTATTTTCCTTTCGAAAGTTTTCCGTTTATTTCCCACAGAGAGTGGTTGATTTATTATTATTCTTTAGTTTCGGCTTTTTGTAGCAATCACACAGCTCATCCTTGTCTATTTTACAAACATGCTTAACCTGCCTGGCATCTGCAAGTATCTGTTTGTCCTTAGCAAGGCTATTTTGAAGCCATCGAATAGCTTGCAGGACATCCTCAGACGCATCACCATTAGTAAGCCGATAATACATCCATCTGCCATCTTTACGGCTTTCAACCAATCTTGCCTGACGCAGAATGGACATATGCTTAGAAACAGTGGACGGAGCAAGCCTCAGCATTTCAATGAGCTGGCATACACAAAGCTCACCCCTGCATAACATCATCAGTGCCCGGACTCTGTTTTCGTCGGACAAAGCCTTGGCTATATTTATAAAATCATACATTTAGACATCCCTTATACTTCGCCATATAACGAATTATACAAAATACCTTTCTTCTTTGCAATAGAATTTTTATAGAAAAATTATCCGGTATGACTGATTTTTGGCCTTACAGCCCTTATCCATGAAAACAAATGGCAAACAAGTCACAAAACTCACAGTCGCTACGGTGTTTTCCCGTACAGTTGTCCAGGATGCCGATTCTGGTCAATGCGAAGTCATATTTGGCGGGATCTGTCGGTTCAATCTCTGTAAAACTTTCTGTTATTTTTAAAGCTGTTGATAAAGAAGCGGTTTTTTGGCCGTGAAAGCCTATAATCCTGCACAATCTGGTCATATGCACGTCAACCGGCACAATGAGCTTGGCTTTATCGATGGATTTCCACAAGCCTGCATCAACATCGTCGTCCCGCACCATCCATCGCAGGAAGAGATTGAGCCGTTTGCAGGCACTGCCATTAGCTGGATTCACTAATAAATACTTCAATCCACGGCTTGTCTTTCCATTGTGCTCAGCAGCATAAATTTCAAGGAGTGAATTGCAGAATTTCGACAATGCCGGAACGATATTCCTGTCACTTGGATTGTAGCCCTGAGTGAAGAATTTTTCGATACTGTTGAATTTATCAATAATGTCTCGTAATAGTGCCAGTAAATCTGATATATCATCGCCGGTCGTGAAGCGATGCTTAAAGTCTTTTAGCTTCGCTCTTTTTCGCTCATCGAAGTTTCGCACAAACGCATACAGACTTTCTCCCATCCGTCCAAAAAGATTAGTCAGACTTTTTTGTATCTGTTGTACTCTTCCGTACGCAAGCCCAGCAGACAAAAATGCGGCAACTTCCATATCCGCAGGACTGGAGTACTCATATACAAATTGCAGCGGGTCGCTGCCGATAAATTCCCGGCGGTTATAGCGGGCGTAAAGTGTTTCCAGGCAGTCTTCTATCTGTGCAGTTCGTTTACTCACCGGGCACCGCTGATTTCGTATTGTGTATATCGTCTCGCAATATTTTTCTCCTCCCCTAACCTTATTAATTTATGAATTCTTCCAGGTCAGGATAGATATCACGTTCAAAATTTTGATTACGAAACAGGTTTATCTCGTCGAGTGTAACCGGAGAAGTAGCACCCTCTTTTGTCGCAACCAGGGCGCCAAGTACATTACCAAACCGGGCAGCCTGACTAATTGATGTTCCACGCAGAATCTGGTGGACAAATCCGGCTGAAAAAGCATCTCCGGAACCGATGGAATCGGCGAGTTTGACTCTATATCCCGGCACGTAGACTTTTTCACCTGCGGCAGACATCGCAAAGGCACCCTTCTCGCCAAGTGTTACTACGCAATGTTCGAGAGACCATTTGGCTAACATTTCTTCGCAAAATCCCGGAATATTTTGCTGTGAAAGTCCTAACATCCGGCCAAGCTGGCGTGCCTCATCTCCATTCAATTTGAGTATGTCTGTTTTTTGTAAGGAAAAGCTGACTGTTTCCAAACTATAGCAATCTTTTCGCAGGTTTATATCCAAAAGCTTCAGACTTTGCCCTGCTCTTTCCAGGAGATGTTCGATAGTCTTACGCGATTCTTCTGACCTTTGGGATAGAGTTCCGAAACACAAACAATCGGCAGTCGAGGCGGCATCGACAAGCGTATCAGTTAGCTCAATTTGGTCATACGCAACCTTGGGGATGATAACAAAGTCAGGATTGTTATCTTCATCAAAGCTAACCTGAACGGTGCCTGTCGGCAGGTGTTCATCCCACTGGATATAAGTTGTGTCCAGGCCAAGCTGGGTAACCTGGTTAAAGGCCTTTTGGCCAAGCTCATCACGGCCAATACGACTTACCATAAGGCCCATATCGCCAAGCGAATTGACTCGATAGACAAAATTAAAGGGAGCACCTCCAAGAATAGTGCATGAAGGCAATATGTCCCATAGTAGTTCACCAAATGCCAGTATTGTTTTTTTCATATACAACACATCTGTTCGGTCTAAGGTCCAGCCACTGTGGCTGTTAGAGCTTCGATGTTCTTACGTTCTGTCTCTTCCATGCGTTCGCGCTTTTTCATAAAATGGTTGTACTTATCAACCTCTTCTTGCGTCCATGCGTTGGCCTCAATATAGTCCCCACAGTATGGCACGAGCAGGTCGATCCAGCAGGCAATCTTGTCCATCTCTTCCTGCGAGAGCTTCACATCCTCATGTCCCTCTTCAAGCATGGTTATGAGTTTACTTTTGGCGGCGCCCTTGTAGTAGGGCGGCAGCATTGTGGGAACCGACATATTATTAATCCAGTTCACGAGTGTGCCATCCTGGTTGCCTTTATAATAGGACTGGTTCGGTCTTCCCTCCGGGCGAGCCTGGGTCAAAGCCAGATAAGACTGGCTCCACTTCCGCTTGGAAGTCATTTCGATAATTTTTCTTCCGGAAAGATCAAAAGGCTCTGTTTCTCCGCCGGTGTGGCATTTGATGCAGTGACGGTCAAGAATCGGCTGAATCTCTTTGTTAAAGCTAAAACCACGCGGGGGGCCGTAAAAGGATTTAAGGGATTGGGGACCGGCTTTCATCGCCAATGTCTGCCTGCCAAGCGAAGGCGTCTCATTTTTATTCTCGTGACAGCCGACACACGAGAATGTCTCGCCGGGCTGTAACGTGGACCAGCTCCGCATCGTTTGGACCGCGTGACCTTTTTCGTCCAAAGCCTGGAAATAGACCGGCGTGCGGGCCGGAACGTTAAACATCGCCGAGCCGTCTTCATAAACGGTAGCATCACCCAATACTACTTTCACATCCCAACTTGT
>DATLBB010000038.1:0-7235 GCA_035527155.1 Sedimentisphaerales bacterium | reverse complement strand
AATGCCGCCGCAGCCACCCCTGTGGCCACCATTTTCAGAAAGTCCCGTCGATTATTTTCCATTTTTATTTCCTCTTGTCTGTTTCGAACCAGCTATTACCATTTTGGCTGTTATAAGTCAAGTTCAAATGTGGATTTTAGCCGGTTTTCTCGGACTAACAAGGAAGTTTTTTTTGAGTTGACAGGCGGGCCGGCAGCTGCTATAATAAGCCAAGTGGATAGTGGTGGGTTTTGTGCCTCTCAGATAGTAAACGTGTCGACTGATGGGTACAAAAACGACCGTTTGAGCACTGCCGCTGACTCGTTGGATTTCAGCAGAAGGGAAAATGATGAAAAATAGTTATGTTTTTGTCTGTAAAGTGTTGCTGGGTATTATTTTGTGTGCTTTGGTTTTGCTGCCTTGCGGTTGCGCATTTTTCGAGCAGCCGGGTGAAACTGCAGCGGAGGGCCATAGAAGACACCTCCGCAATCTTCGTATTAATCAGCAGGAGATGATGGAAGATATAGACAAGGTTCTGCTCCTGGATAGACCCAGCAAGCTCACGGATAAAAGGATACCCTGATATGCAGAGCACAAGGGCACAAGTTATGAGTGTGTAAATCATGGGGCCTCTTGTGCTCCTGTGTTCTTGTGCACTTGTAAAAAGGATTTGACTTGTGGAAACACTCATGGACTATTTCAGCAGGGTGGCAGGGTATGAATGGTGGCGTGTTGTTATCGAACTGTTTCTTATCGGCCTTGTTATTTACTGGGTTGTGGACTTCCTCGAAGGTACTCGCGGAGAAAGGTTATTCCGCAGCGTGATATTCATTCTCATTGCCGGCGTGCTCATCTTAAACTTGGTAGCCGAGCAGCTCAGATTAGAACGCCTGGAGTATCTTTATAGGGGCTTTTTGATTGGGGTTTTGGTCATTACTGTCGCAGCATTTCAGCCCGAAATTCGAAGAGCGCTTATACGAATAGGACAGCCCAAGTTTTGGGCAACTTCTTCGCAGCAGTTAGCAAAAACCGTCGAAGAAATGGTCACCGCTGTAACTGAACTTTCCGCCGCCAAAACCGGAGCTATCATTGTTATTGAAAAGCGGGTAGCCTTAGGGGAGTTTATAGAAACCGGCGTTCGAGTCGATGCCATGGTTACGGCTGAGCTGCTCAAGACTATTTTTCACCCCGGCACCGCCCTTCACGATATGGCCGTTATTATACGAGGCGATAGAGTAGTTGCCGCCAGGGTGCAGTTGCCTTTGGCTGAAGCCGGCAGTATTGACGGCGTTGAACTCGGCTCCCGGCACCGGGCTGCCATAGGTATAACAGCAGGCTCGGACGCTGCCTGTTTAGTAGTAAGTGAAGAAACCGGTATCATTTCGCTTGCCCAGAAGGGAAAGTTAACCCAAAACATAAGCGAGTCTCAGCTAATAAAGCAGTTGACCAGCACGATGGCTGAGTGTGTACCAATTGTCGAGAGGTTTCTGGCGAGGCATCCCGGAAAAGACACTGGCCAGGGCCATAAAGATTTTGTATAGTATCATCAAATCAAAATGATAAGAAACCTCAAGTACGGCAAAATAGCAGTTGTTGTATTCATAACAATCTTAATCTGGGTCTGGGCGGACCTGAAACTGGACGAAGAGTTGCCCGTTCCAAATGCTGCGATAAGTGTTGTCAATTCCGACCCCAAGCTTTGGGTAAGTTTCGACGATGCATCATCCGTTACGCTTGAGGAGGTGGTTCTTAAAGGTCCGCTGCGCAAAATTAATGAGATAAGTAGAAAATTAGACGAGGGAGAGAGGCTCAAAATTGACTTTGATGCCGTAAAAGAAAAAATGAATGAGCCTGCCAGCTATCCTCTAAACCTGCTGCCCTTCCTGCAGAAAGATAAGGAAATAAAAAGGCTTGGCCTTAAAGTCGAATCCTGCAAGCCGGAGATGCTCTCCGTCAAAGTTGTTGGGCTTGTTAGCAGGCTGTTGGATGTAAAGTGTGTAGATGAGGACCAAAACCCAATAGGCGAAGCAACCGTTAAGCCGGCGCAGGTGGAAATGCTTGTGCCGGAGGATTGGGAAAAAAGCGTTGCAGAAGTTTTGCTGACACCCAGGGAAATAGAGAATGCAAGAGTCTGGACTATCGAAGAAACACCCTACATCAGGCTGGCAGCCGGCCAAACAAGACAAGCCCCCAAGGCCGTGGAAATCACAATGCCGCCGGAGCCGGATCGGCTTAGCGGTTACACCATAAAGGCACCAACGCTAAGTATCGCCTTAAGTCCGACCTTGCAAGGCAAATACTACGTTGAGGTAACCAATCTGACTGGAGTACTGCTTCCCATTGCTATCAAGGCCACTCCTGAGGCAGAACGGGCTTATAGGCTACAACCATTTCCCCAAATGACACTGTATATTCTTGATAATGATAAAAACACTACCGAGGAACAAAAGAGAGAAGTCGTTTACAACTTCCCTGAAGAGTCTGTCCGAAAGGGAGAAATCAAGATAAATCAGCAGCAGCAGCAGCCTGTTATAGCTCGATTTAAGTTGATACCTGTATCTTCTGCTGAGACTTCCAAGGGCCCCCCCGGCTAAATAGTCTCACCCAGCTTGCTTGTTTTCGCCTGCTTGCTTATCGGCAATCGCCGCTCTCGCTCGTATAGCACTAACCAATGCCATCAACGCAAGAAATATCGCCAGAATTATGAGTATCACGGCTACTGTCGCAAGCATGATATTTGCTTTCTCAGCGGTAACAAAGCTGTACGTTTTGTATACCAGCGCACCAATTGTGGTCACAAGCATTATAACAGCCGGAACAGCCGTGAACATGAACCTGCGATTACGAGTCAGCAGATACAGGCTTGCAACGATAAGAACAAGACTGGCAATGAGCTGGTTTGAAGCGCCGAATATAGGCCAGATGGCCTTCCAGTTACCCAGAGCAAGCGCCCCCGCCAGAACGCCTACAAGTAGTACAGCCACATACTTGTTCTTCATAATGCGTATGCCGAATGTCTCCCCGAGCAGCTCATTGCACAGATAGCGAGAAATCCTCGTCGCTGTATCAAGGCTTGTCATAATGAACGTCTTCAGCATAGTTATACCTACAAGTGTCCCCAAGCCCCCGAAAAAAACCTTCGTAAGCTGCCCGTATCCTTCCCCGAATGCCTTAATCCAGCCTCCCTCTTTGAAAACCTCCTGGTATACAAGTCCCTCCATTCCCGCAGGAGCGCTCTTCCAGTACAAACCGGCCGAAACTGCCATGACCGCCAGAACCGCAAGCGCACTTTCCATAATCATTGCCCCGTACCCGATAACACGGGCATCACGCATCCGCGGAAGCTGCTTTGAAGTGGTACCGCTTGCGACCAGACTGTGGAATCCGCTGATGGCACCACACGCAATGGAAACGAGCAGCATAGGCCACATCCATCCCTCCTCAGGCGACGAAAAAGAAATTACACCCGGCGATTTCATATTCGGGTGTGTAACAATAAGACCCAGGAAACCGAATAACAAACCCAGATATAGTACCGCACCCGCAAGATGGTCCCTTGGCTGAAGCAGCATAGTCACAGGTGTTACAGATGCAATCATACCATAGATAAGCAGTATAACAGTCCACCAGGCTGCGGCATTTTTCACACCAAGCTCTACCGGGATGTAGTATCCGGCCACAATTAGACCAATCAGCAGCAGCAATCCCATTACAGAACATAGCAGTACCGGCAATTGCATACGATATATCAGGAAGCCGACAATCAGGGCTACAACTATAAGTCCGAACGTGGGAATTACAACTGCAGGCGTTGTCGCCAGCGTCTTACCCGCAACCGCCGCAAACACCGCAACCACTAAGATAAGAGATAAAAACGCGAACACGCTGAAAAGAATCTTGCTCGTCTTGCCCATTACAGACTCTGTAACAGTGGTAATGGATTTGCCCTGGTTTCGCAGTGACATCACAAGCGCTATAAAGTCGTGAACCGCTCCAATGAAAATTCCGCCAACCACAATCCAGATAACTGCAGGAAGCCACCCCCAGTACAGGCACGCAATTACAGGGCCTATTATAGGTGCCGCCCCCGCAATGGAAGCGAAATGGTGACCAAACAGAATCGTCCAGTGCTTGGCCGGAACATAGTCAACACCATCATTCATCGCCACGGAAGGTGGAATTTCATTGTCATCAAGACCTATCCATTGTTTGACCTTCTTGCTGTAGAAGATGTACCCTAAGGCTAATAGAAGAATCGAAACTCCCGCAACAATCAGAGAACTCATTTCATAGGTTCCTTCATTCTATTTATCGTAATTACCGGTCTCTGTGCCTTCGAGTCAGCAGCCTTATCGGCACCTCGCCTATCGGCAGCATAGATTGTAGCCTGCCTTTGATAAACCGCATATAATTTTCTTCAAAAAGCTCCGGCTTGTTCACGAACATTAGTACTGTAATCGGGTTCACCGCAATCTGTGTCGCGTAGTAAATCTTCGGCCAGCCGGCTTTCCGCTTAGCTGCGCCCCCGCGTTCCGCTTTTATCGCCTCAAACGCTTTATTCAGTCTCACCGTAGGTATCCACGTCGTTGTCTGCTTGAATATCTCCGCCGCCAAATCTAAAACACTCTGTACGTTCTTTGTCTCGGTCGCGGTAGTAAAAGCTATCGGTGCATATTTTAATCCGGCCAGCCGCTTCGTCAAATACTCCTCGTAGTCACTCGTCACAGCCGAGTCTTTGGCCAGGTCCCACTTGTTGATAACTATTATACAGCTTTTGTATTCTTCCGTAATAAAACTGGCCAATTTCTTATCGACCTGCGAAACCGGCAGTGTTGCATCCATAAGAAAAAGCACAACATCCGCCCGCCGTATAGACCACGTCGCCCGCACATAGCTGTAAAACTCGATACTGTTGGCTATCTTGCTCTTCTTTCTTATCCCCGCGGTGTCAATAACGATAATGGTCTTGCCGTCTTTCTCAAACCGCACGTCCACCGCGTCCCTGGTCGTCCCCGGTGTCTCACTGACAATCACCCTCTCGGAACCCACCATAGCGTTTACAAGTGTGCTCTTGCCGACATTTCGCCTACCCACTATCGCAATCTTCATAGCAGGCTTCGGCGGCTTCGCCGATTCCAGGTGCTCGACCTTCTCAAAAACCCTGTCCAGCAGCACCGCCTTATTAAGATTATTCTTCACGGAAATACAAAGAAACTCACCAAAACCCAATTTGGAGAATTCCCCTGCTGCCGGAAACAGCCTGGCAGTATCAGCCTTATTGGCAACGCCGATAACGTCCAGCTCATTTTTACGAAGAAGCTGTGCTATCTTTTCATCCAATGGCACGATCCCGTCGCGGATATCGACCATAAACAGCACAAGGTTAGCCGATTCAATCGCCTGGCGGATTTGCTGCTCGATATGCTCGCTCAACTGGTCGCTGTCTACTACCCCGTATCCGCCGGTATCTATAAGCTCAAAATACCTCTCGTCTCTTCCAATGAAGGTACTGACGCGGTCTCTTGTAACCCCTGCTGTCGGCTCGACGATACTTATCATCTCGCCGGCCAGCGCGTTAAAAAGACTGCTCTTGCCCACATTCGGCCGGCCAATTATTGCTACTGTCGGTAACGCCATAGGTTCTGTCCGTATCTAATATAAAGCTATAGCTACAGAAAAAGTGCAGTATACCAGAATAATCAGCAATATAAAGTCATAATGCCGACTGCTGAGCACGCCGGTACACAGCCATTACTGCCTACGAAACGGTTATGAGAGGGTTCTTTATCATCCCCCGGCCGGCCCGATGGTTTTTCGCTTTTTCTTTTGACGCCAATTGTGGTTTTGGTTACAATTAGCAGTCCATTTTGGTTCTTTCGTCAGGCAGATACAGATGCAAATAAAGCATTCTATGGAAAGGGGATGGGTTATGCACAGCGATAGAAAAATTACACGCCGGGGGTTTTTGCAAAAAGCGGCTGGTGTAACAACGGCAGCGATTGGTTTTCCTTATATAGTTACGTCTTCGGCGCTGGGTAAGGCAGGCAGTGTAGCTGCGAGCAATCGTATTGTAATGGGTTTTATCGGCACAGGCGGCCGGGGAGGGGCACTGCTGAGTAATTTTATCAACCTGGCGGATGCACAGGTGGTGGCGGTCTGCGATGTGAAAAGGCCAAATCGAGATAGGGCCTTGCAGCGTGTGGATAAGCACTATGGCAAGAAGGTATGCACTGCATACACTGATTTCCGTCGGCTCTGTGCCCGCGATGACATCGACGCGGTCGTGGTTGCTTCTACGGACCATTGGCACGTGCCGCACGCTTTACAGGCGGTGCGGTCCGGCAAGGATGTATATTGTGAGAAGCCATTGGGGATGAGCGTTGAGCAGGGACAGGTGCTGCGCCGGGAGGTTAATCGGTACGGCCGGGTCTTTCAGTTCGGCACGCAGGAGCGGTCGAGTCGGAATTCCCGTTTCGCCTGTGAGATGGTTCGCAGCGGCAGGGTCGGAAAAATCAAAAAAATCACTGTGGCTTCGCGGTACAGCATAGCCAGCGAGAACTTTCCAGCGATGCCGGTTCCTGATTCGCTCGATTATGACCTCTGGCTTGGCCCTGCTCCGTGGGCGCCCTATCATCCGAACAGGGTGAGCAACAGTCACTGGTGGCATATCAGTGATTACTCTATTGGATGGATTGCCGGTTGTGGCATTCATACGATTGATATTGCGACGTGGGGTAACGGGACGGACCTTACGGGGCCTTTGGAGGTGGAGGGGGTCGGTGAGTATCCGCCGGACGGGACATGCAACAACGCAACCGGCTGGGATGTGAATCTGAAGTTTGCCAACGGCGTGACAATGAATTTTACCGATGGAAAAAGAAATCCCCTCGGCGTTCGTTTTGAAGGGACCGACGGCTGGGTGTTCGTTAAGGAAGAGCATCTGGGTGGAAAGGTGGACGCGCATCCGAAGGAGTTAATCAAGAAGGAAATCGGCCCGGACGAGGTTCGTCTGCCGGTAAGCAATCATCACCAGCAAAATTTCTTAGACTGTGTCAAGAGCCGGGCCGGAACGGTGGCTCCTGTCGAGGTGGCGGTACGCTCGGATACACTATGTCTGCTCAGCGACATCGCGATGCGATTAGGGCGAAAACTTAAGTGGAATCCGGAAAAAGAAGAATTTATTAACGACGCACAGGCAAACCGGATGTTGACAAGGCCGATGCGCAGTCCCTGGCGGCTGTAGAATTAATGATTGA
>DATLBB010000037.1:0-2838 GCA_035527155.1 Sedimentisphaerales bacterium | reverse complement strand
TCGATGGAGCAAGTGGTCTTTAAGACCGACACGCTGCAGCAGATTAATCGCCCTTTCCTCACCCTCTTTCGGCGAGAGGCGGTTTTTGTCCGCAAGCGTTGGTACTAAAACATTTTCGAGGACCGTGCACTGAGGCAAAAGATGATGCAGTTGAAAAACGAAACCGATTTCCCTGTTGCGTATTCTCGCAAGTTCAGTATCTGCCAGTTTGGCGAGGTCTTTACCGTCAAACAAGACACGGCCTTGAGAGGGACGGTCGAGTGCGCCGATGATATTAAGTAGCGTGCTCTTGCCGCTGCCGGAGGGGCCGACTATGGCCACGGACTCACCTTTCTCTACCTTGAGCGTTATGTCCTTCAAGACACAGAGGCCACGGGCATCCCCCGGAGACTCATAACTTTTTGCCACGTTAATCAGTTCGAGCATCGTTATCCTTTATGGAAACTACTGCACAGCTACTTGATATATACGCATCAACGCTTCAGCGGTTTGCTCAACATTGAATTTTTCAAATACCCTTTCTCTGCCCTGCTCTCCCAACTGCTGTGCATAGTTCGGGTCAAGCAGTAAAGGCTGCATCGCAGCGGCCAGGGCTGCAGCACTATTCGGCTCAAATAATATGCCCCCGCCGGTCATGTCCAAGAGCTCAGGAAATGCGCCACTTGTCGGCTCAACTACCGGCACACCTGCCGCAAGGGCTTCAAGCACATACAGTCCATAAGCGATTGGCCGCTTTTCCGGCACCGACAACAAAGAAAGTGATTGGAAAAACGCAAGCTTACTATCACGAGCAAAATCCGGCAGAAACCGGACATCATCAATAAAACCACAAGAGGTGAGCTTTCGCCGAATATGATTTACAAATACTTCATCATGCCTTATCTTGCCGCCTGCTATCCGCAGCCTGGCTTTCTTCAAGTTTTCATTGTTCTTAAGTATAACAAAAGCATCAACCAACGTATCCAAACCTCTTTCCGGACACATCCGTGAAAGATAACCAATCGTTGGTAGCTTCGGTCCAGACTGCCTCGATTCGTAACCATCCAACGAAATACCAGTGTGCACGACATGCACGCGGTCGGCGCCAAGTCCCAGCCTTTGCTGCATAACAGTTGCAAAATATTTACTCACAGCGATAAATGCATCTATGTCCCTCGAATGCTCTGCAAGGATTTGCCAGGCCTGCTTCGCATACGGCGGTGCCAACCCATCCAGAAAACCATCTTCATCCTGAAGCAGACATACAATCGGCACACCGAGCTTTCTCTTGATACTTGTGGCCAAGCCGGTTAGTAGAACATTAGACAAACACACAATGTCGGGCTTGTTGTCCTGCGAATCCAGCCATTCAACAAGTCTGTCCAGCTCTTTTACCTGTCGCCCCTGCTCCCCGCGCAACATCGATATTGCCATATCTCCAAAATTACCGGCACTTGTCATCTTTGATTTGCGAGCCAGCCAGCCAAGGAGTTTCGGTGAGTCAAACATACGGTCGAACCAGCGGGGTGTCTTTCGGAAAAACGCCGATTTCTGCTGAAGGTACACATTGATGCCGCCGAAAAAAATTGGTGCGTTGCCGACCGCCTCATTTCTGTCACCCTGGAACGGCAAGTACATAGGGATGATTAAGACATCGTGGCCCAGCCTTCGCATTGCTGTAGCTAAGGCGGCGTCGCGTACACAATTTTCGCAATAGAAGCTATCTCCCGTGCCTGGGGTAATATGAACAACTCTCATAAACCTGCGCTCCGGCTCTATCGTTTGGCGGCAAACGCATATACATAACCATCATCGCTGCCGACAACAACCATTCCATTAGCAACTGCCGGCGAAGAAGTCACAGCCTGACCGATCTCATACGACCATACTCTGCTGCCATCAGAAAGCCTTATCATATAAAGCCGGCCATCCTCTGAGCCGACAACAACCTTGTCCCCACAGATAACGGGGGAACTGTCAACTTCACCGAGGGTCTTAAATGTCCAAACTACCTTCCCATCACTGCGACCAATGCAATGCACAAGATTGTCCCTGCATCCAAGCACAACAACATTCCGGCCGACTGCAGGCGAAGAAAAAAACGGAGAATCCCCGCCTGTATATTTCCACAGGATTTTGCCGGAAGCAATATCAGCGCTGATGAATACATTATCATAATTGCCTACATAGACCCGGCCTTCAGAAATTGCAGCAGAAGCGGCGATGAATGAGCCTGAGTCGATTTGCTTAATCCTGCTGCCGTCAGCCAGGGACACGATGTGAATTATTGCGTCACAGCCGCCAAAAGCGACGACGCCCTCGCCGACTGCGGGTGAGCCGTTTATGTAGTTATCTGTTTCGTATTTCCATATTAGTTCACCGTTTGCTGAATCCAGGCAATACAGTATATTATCGTAGCTGCCGACAAGTATCCAAATGCCCCGGCCGTCCGGCGAACGGGTCCAGTTTGCAGCTCCAAGTATCTGTCCTTCCGTCTCATATTTGAACTTAAGCTCACCGCTTTTTGCGCCGAGGGCATACAGGAAATTGTCGGATGAGCCGACGAAAACGCAGCCGTCAACGACACAAGGCGTGGCCTCGACGGCGTCGCCGGTTGAGTATGCCCAGATCTTGTCTCCGTTTTCTAAATCAATGGCATAAACATTTGCGTCCGCTGAGCCGATGAAGACAAGGCCGTCATCGATTGCCGGCGATGATTTGATTTCGCCGCCGGTTTTGAATTTCCAGAGAAATCCAGGTGAATCCGGCAAAGTCCCTTGCGCTGTACCGAGAAGGCTTTGTCCGCCGCGAAACATAGGCCAATTATTTTGGTCCGGGACTATGACTTTTGATTGGGTG
>DATLBB010000036.1:0-8074 GCA_035527155.1 Sedimentisphaerales bacterium | reverse complement strand
ACCACAGGCATCATAGGCAAGTGGCACCTTACCGGTTATGCCAACCACGGTGCGAAGGAATGTCCTCCCGGCAGGCACGGCTTTGACGAAGTGATTGTCTCGGAAGACCGCGGCATCGGCGGCGGCAGTTACTTTCATCCCTATCACTTCAACAAGCAAATCAAAAAGCGACTGCCCGGCACAGAATACCTCGTCGACCGCTGCAACCTCGAAGCAATCGAGTTCATCGAGCGGCACAAGAACAGTTCTTTCTTTCTCTACCTAAGTCACTACGCCGTCCACACTCGTTTGCAGGGTAAGCCCGAGCTCGTTGCAAAGTATGAGAAGAAGCCTGGGGCCGGCACAGGAAATAGGGCCCGGCGAAATAACCCTCACCTCGCCGCGCAGCTTGAAAGCATCGATGAAGGTGTCGGCATGATTATGAACAAGCTCGACGAATTGGGCCTGGCCGAAAACACTGTTCTAATCTTTACCGGCGACAACGGCGGTGAGGACCGTGTTACCTCCAATGCCCCGCTGCGGGCCGGCAAGTCCACACTTTACGAAGGCGGCATCCGCGAGCCGTTAATCATTCGTTGCCCGCCAGTCATCAAACCGGCCGGTATTTGCAATACGCCGACCAGCAATATCGATTTCTACCCAACATTTCTCCAGTTCGCAGGCCTCAAAGTGGACCCGCGCCAGCACATTGATGGCGTTTCTATCTTGCCGCTGCTCAAGAATCCCAATGCCCAGCTCGGGCGCGACACGCTGTACTGGTACTATCCGCTCAAAAAGCCGCACTTTCTTGGCGGACGCTCATCCGGGGCAATCCGGCGGGGTAGCTTCAAGCTCATTGAATTTTTTGATAACGGAGAGGTCGAACTCTACAACCTCACCGAGGATATAGCGGAGGAACACAACCTGACAGAGAAACTGCCTGCAAAAACCGCCGAACTGCAAAAACGCCTGACAGCTTGGCGAACAGAAATTGATGCTAAAATTGTCGGCAGGATGATATAAGTAAACTAAAAGTAGGAGACACAGGTATGAAAACAGTTGGTTACACACGTCGTAATTTTCTAAAAACTGTAGGTTTGAGTGCTGCATCGCTGGCCGTGCCGGGATGTGCGAGCGGAGCTCAGCGTATGTCACTTAGGGCATCTACTGACAAGCCGAATTTCATAATCATCTTCACCGACGACCAGGGCTACCAGGACGTGGGCTGTTTCGGCTCACCAAATATAAAGACACCGAATCTTGACCGTATGGCCGCCGAGGGGATGAAGTTCACCGACTTCTATGTGGCTGCTTCCGTTTGTTCGCCGTCGAGGGCCGCTTTGCTTACCGGCTGTTATCCGCCACGCGTAGGTATCACAAAAGTGTTATTTCCAAGGGACAATATCGGCTTAAATCCTGATGAAGTCACCATTGCCGATGTCCTAAAATCACGCGATTACGTCACCGCCTGTGTCGGAAAATGGCACCTTGGCCACCTGCCGCAGTTCCTCCCTACGAGCAATGGTTTTGATTCATACTTCGGCATTCCCTACTCCAACGATATGGACGGTGTCAAAGGCAAGAATCGAAATCTTGACCGCGCTTGGCGGCAAAAAGACTACTCACCATGGAACGTTCCATTGATGCGCGATGAAAAAATCATCGAGCGGCCGGCAAACCAAACTACACTGATTGAGCGCTATACACAGGAGGCGGTTAGGTTCATTCACAAAAACAGGAATAAACCTTTCTTCCTTTATCTGCCGCACACAATGCCGCATATTCCCCTGTTCGTTTCTGATGAATATTTCGTCGATGACGTCCATAAGGCCTACAAAGCAACCATTGAGCAGATAGACTCATCTGTGGGCCGGATTCTTGAGTCCCTTAAAAAGGCCGGCGTGGATAGAAATACCCTCGTGGTCTTTACCAGTGACAACGGTCCTTGGCTGAGCAAGAAGCATCACGGCGGCTCTGCTTTGCCTCTGCGTGACGGAAAATTTTCCACCTATGAAGGCGGAATGCGAGAGCCGACCATTATGCGCTGGCCCGGCAAAATCCCTGATGGCAAGGTCTGCGGCGAAGTCTGCGGTACAATTGACCTACTGCCGACATTCGCTCAATTGGCCGGCGCAAAATTGGCTGACGACCGCGTAATTGATGGAAAAGATATTTGGTCATTGATGTCAGGCAAACCGGGCGCAAAGTCGCCGCATAAAGCGTTCTTCTATTACAGAGGCAACAATCTTGAAGCCGTCCGCAGTGGCAAATGGAAATTGCGCCGTATGAAGGGCACCGAATTGTACGACCTCGAAGATGATATCAGTGAAAAGAACAATCTGACGGTTAAGCATCCTGACATGGTGACGCGCCTTACGGATATAATGGATGAATTTGACCGCGAATTGAAGGCAAATGTTCGACCGCCGTGGAGAGCTGCTGACAAGAAACAGTCTTGAGACAGGAAAACTGGACCGGATAAAAGCAACAGATAAATACAGGAGGACAAAAATATGAGTACGCTCAATAACACCCGCCGTGATTTCTTAAAGGCAGTGGGCATCGGTACGGTATCGCTGACTTTCTCAGGCTGTACGAATGCTTCTCAGTTATTTGCAGGCCAGGTTGCGAAGGACCGCCCGAACATTCTTTTTTGCATTGCGGACGATTGGTCCTGGCCGCACGCCGGCATCGCCGGTGACAAGGTCGTCAAAACGCCGACATTTGACCGGGTGGCCCGTGAAGGCGTGCTGTTTAAGAACGCATTTGTATCTTCCCCTTCGTGTACACCGTCGCGTGGTGCTATCGTGACCGGACAGTGGCACTGGCGACTTGAGGAGGGCGGCAACCTCTGGAGCACACTGCCCGCAAAGTTCGACGTATACCCGGATATACTGGAACAGGCCGGTTACCATATTGGTTTTACCCGCAAGGGCTGGGCGCCGGGCCGCGACGGGCCGGGCGGACGAAAACGCAATCCCGCCGGGCCGCGGTACAAAAACTTCCAACAGTTTCTCAAAGCCAGGCCGGAAGGCAAACCGTTTTGCTTCTGGTTCGGCAGTAGCGATCCACACCGCGGCTACAAGTGGCAGTCCGGCGTCAAAAGCGGCATGAAGCTTGAGGATGTAGAAGTGCCCGCGTGCCTGCCCGATAGCGAACACGTCCGCACCGATATTTGTGATTACTATTGGGAGGTCCAGCGCTTCGATACCGAAGTCGGAGAATTGCTAAAAGTTCTGGAAGAAAACGGTGAACTGGACAACACATTGGTAGTAATCTCCGGCGACAACGGCATGCCGTTCCCGCGATGCAAGAGCAATCTATACGACCTCGGCACGAACGTCCCGCTCGCGGTCCGCTGGCCAGCCCGTGTCAAAGACGGCCGCGTTGTGGAGGACTTCATCAGCCTCGCGGATTTGGCGCCGACCTTTCTCGAAGCAGCCGGACTAAAACCCTCCTCTCAGATGACCGCTAAAAGTTTTTTGAATGTGCTGACCTCCGGCAAATCAGGACGAGTTGACCCGAAGCGAGACCACGTCCTGACCGGCAAGGAACGTCATGTAGCCTGCCAGGAAATCGGTATGGGAGGCTATCCGATGCGAGCGATAAGCACGTACGATTTCCTTTATATCCGCAACTTCAAGCCGGACCGCTGGCCCGCCGGCGCCCCCAAAGGTTATGCCCAGCCTGTGGATATAGTTATATCCCGTCCACTCGGTACACTATATGGTTATGGTGACATTGATGCGGCACCTGCAAAGTCTTTCATGTTGAAGTACCGCGACGACCCGAAGGTTAAGAAGTTATTTGAGCTGGCCTTTGGAAAGCGCCCCGCTGAGGAATTGTACGACCTGCGAAAGGACCCTGCCCAGCTAAATAATGTCGCTGACAAGCCCGAATATGCTAAGGTAAAAGGCAGGCTCGCCGCCGATTTGATGGCCGAGCTAAAGGCAACAAAAGACCCACGAGTCCTTGGCAAAGGTGACGCATTCGATAGGTATCCCTATTACGGCGGGGGGCTTGGCAGGGCGACGGGCCAAAAGTAGAGCAGAAAAAACGTTGATGCGGATTGGTAAAATATAGGGAAAGTTATGAGAACCTTGAGAGCGATACTGGCTGTATGCTGTCTAATATCCATGCCGTCGGCGTGCGATGCAAAAAGTCTGCAGCGCCGGGTCGACAGTGACACCATGCGTCAAATCTATGAACAGGTTAAAACTCCATACAAGTATGGCGTGGTCCTAAAAGCCGAGCAGGGCGGGAAGGTGGATTGTCCGAGCGTGTATCGCTTCGACAACAAGTGGTACATGATGTATATCATCTTCGACGGCAGCGGCTACGAAACCGCCATCGCCGACAGCAATGATCTGCTGCATTGGAGGCCGCTGGGTAAAATAATTCGCTTTCGCAAAGGGACATGGGACGCCATGCAGGCCGCCGGCTATATCGCCCTGCAGAATCACACCTGGGCCGGCTCGTACGAGCTGTCAAAGTTCGACGGCAAATACTGGCTCTCTTATATCGGCGGTGCACTTAAAGGCTACGAAACAGACCCATTAGCTATCGGCATTGCATGGACTACGGACCCGGGCAGGCCCGTGGAGTGGAATCGGCTGCCCGAGCCCGTGCTTTCGAAAGACCAGAGTGACGTCCGGGAATTTGAAAATCTGACCCAGTACAAAAGCAATATCATTTACGACCGCCAAAGAACGCTTGGCTATCCTTTTGTCATGTTCTACAACGGCAAGCGCGTCAGCGGATACGAGCGCATCGGAATGGCTGTCTCCGATGATATGAGGTACTGGCTTCGCTATGGAAACGAACCGGTTATAGATAACGGCAGTGGCATATCCGGCGACCCTCAAATCACCCGTATCGCCGATGTATGGGTAATGTTCTACTTTGGTGCATTTTGGAAGCCAAAGGCTTTCGATACGTTTGCATGTTCCTACGACCTCGTTCACTGGACAAAATGGAAGGGCCCCGACCTTGTTGCACCTTCAGAATCATACGACCACACCTACGCCCATAAACCCTGGATCATCAAACATAAAGACATCGTCTACCACTTTTACTGCGCGGTCGGAGACCAGGGCCGAGTCATCGCGCTGGCTACATCCAAAGACCTCAAATCAAAGACCGTACAATAGGATAAAAGTCCCCCACGCCGCCCGCCGGCTAAAGCAGGTTGATTTCGATAGTGGTTCAAAAATCAGCCCCGCGCGCATAGAAAAGGCCGAGCGATAATGCCCGGCCTTTGTATCAAATATTATACTTACTCGGCAAATCTACTTCGGCAGATTCTCTTCTGACACCTCTTTAACACTCAAATCGCCGTAGATAACGCGGTAAGCTTCCGAGCCTTCCGGGCGGTACCAGAATATCGCCTTATCCGCATCGCCCAGTCTTACGCCTTTGCCGGTGTAGCTCCACTTGCCTTGGCTTTCGTATTCGTAAATTTGGAGGAACAGCATTCCTCGTATAAATTTCATCCCCAGTTGCCTTTTTTCATCATCCTGAAGATCCAACGGAGCAAGCTTTTCTCCAAGCAGAGGCACTTGTTTCATTGTATTTTCGGTGCCTATAGCCTCCGGGAACTTGCCATCCAACAGGACCTCAGCCCAAATGCGCAGGCTCTCAATAAAGTCCTGCTCGGTGGCTCCTGTGAAGTCGACATCAGTCTGCTCTAACGTATACCCCTCCGGTACCTCCATACTAACCTGCGAGTCCTTTATGGGCACATCAAACTTGAAATTCTTCAAAACCACAAGTAACTGCCCTATCCGAAGTTCTACCCGTATCGGAACAGCAGTCTTAAGATCGGCCCAGATATTCACTTCGTCATTGGGGCCCCGGCCTGAAAATCCGATGGCTTTTTGGCCGTCAATTTCCCGCTCGCCAAGCTCTTTAACATTAGGACTGTCTTTTAACTCCATAAGCACTTTCCGGACAAACTCTATGTAGCCTCTTGTTTTTTCCTGAAGTGAGCCTTTTATATCAATATAAGTCGCTGTTTTTGCTTCGGTATCAAGTGCGAGTATTTTTGCACTTTCCAGGTCAATAATAGAGGTCATGTTTGGTATGTTCGAGATGGTCCTTCTGATTCGTGTACCGACAACTATCTCGTGCATGACCGGGCTGCTTTCTTCGTCGCCGACAATGAAGTCGTAGACTACAGTCCGCGCATTAAGGATAGGTTCAATGACCTTGGCCCAGGTCACAGTGCCTCCACCAATTTGATGTATACCTACCAGAACAGCGATAATTATCACTGCTGCGGCTGCCAGTCTTGTAATTCGGCTTTCCATTATTATTCTCCTTACTCTAAGGCCCACGCTGGCCTCGGCGCCGGTTTTGAGCTTTACGTTTTGCTCCCGAATAATCCTGTTCAGGACCTCATCCTCAAGCCGGCTGTCGGATAAGACCTTACCATTTTTAACCAGGCGATCTCGAAGGGCCCTTACTTCTGCTGATTCAGCCTGGCACACCGGACAATCCTTAAGATGTTCGGCGATTGTCTGTTTCTCTGGTTCGTCCAAAAGTCCCTCTACGTAAGCGACCAAAAGTTCTTTACATTCTGTGCAGTTCATTTTCACACCTCATAAATTTCTTCTTTATTTTGACCCTGTAGTGATTCCCGCAGCATTGCGTAGGCCCGCGAGAGTGTTTTTGTAACTGTACCTAACGGCATCTCGAACTGCTCGGCAATCTGACTGCACGAGTAACTGCCGTAATATCTCAGAAGGATAATTCTCCTGTACGCCTCAGGCAGCTCGGCGATTGAAGCTTCGAGTGCATAATCCTGCGAGAGTTCCGGGCTCTCAGTTTCTTCCGAGTACGAACGGATGGCTTCTCGCTGGCGGCGGATTTGTTCTTTTCTTTGGTGTTCTTTTGCCACGCGGTCGCTGATTCCGAGCAGCCACGGAAAGAACGACGCGGGTCTTTTTAGCTTGTTCATATTAAAGTAAGCCCGTACAAGAGTCTCCTGGGCGGCCTCCTCGGCACTGTCTTTGTTACCTAATTTCCCGGCTAAATGCGCCAGCAGTACCCCCTGATAGCGTCGCACAAGGTAGCGAAAATCATCCGGATGGCCGTCTAAACAACGTTCAATGTAGTATTTATCAGTCTCAGGCATATTAGCACCTCAAAAAACTCTTAAGGATTCGTGTTTTCACTATATAGTGCAGGATTAGAGATCTTTGCGACAGAAAAAATAAAAATAGTGGCCGGGTGGGGTGGGGAAATAGATTCGACAAGCTCACTACAGGTTGGGTTTGTTTGGTTTTGAATTGGCTTTGTTTGGGTTTGTTTTGGGTAAATTGCCCAATTTAATATAATTCCATAATTCTTTGTTAATACTTTATTTACGTTCATTCGGGCATTTTGCAAATTGGCTTTGATTGGGTTCGTTTGGGTTCGAATTGGGTTCGTTTTGGGTTCGTTTTTCCTAATTGTCCAAGTGTCCATTTGTTCGTAATCCTTTTTCATTTCATTAGTTACATTCATTTGATCATCCGAGAAATTGGGTTCGTTTTGCATAAAAAAGTTCTGATTTGTAGTGATTCCTCTACAAATGTAGAGGTATCTCTACAAGTATAGAGGACATAAGTGCATAAGGGATAAGAACATAAGGCACAGGTGCACAAGAACATAAGAGCAAAAGTGCATAGTTGTGTTGACTGTATCATCATATTGGGTAAGGAGTTATCTGGTAGTTTGAAATCCTAAATCCTAATATCTAAATTCTAAACAATATCGAATGACCAAAATCCTTAATTTTCAAAACAAAAGCTTCAGGAGGACGGTCCCGAAATGAGGGCTGAAAAAAAGCTGTCCCTCTATAAATGCCCGGATGCGCACGTTTGATGCGAAAATCGGGCACAATTGGCGATGCTGGATTGGCGTAAGTCGATGCCGGATATGGAGATAAAATTTTTATATTTTTTCGGGTTTTTGGTTTTAGGTATGGCCGGTTTTGGTTGATTTTTCGACACGCATTAAAACAGATATATGCTGATTAATTGCGCCACAGAGAGCACAGAGGTCTTGAGACATTTCTTGATATTGGTTAAGCAAAAGTTCATAATTCTTCTAG
>DATLBB010000035.1:0-5093 GCA_035527155.1 Sedimentisphaerales bacterium | reverse complement strand
CGCTGAGGTTTTTCAGCCGGCTAAAAATGGGGTTGGGTGTGTCAATTTGCAGAGCTTGGGCAAAACAGGCAAGAAAAAAACGGTGAAAATTGCGCAAAAGTTGTCAAAAAGTTAGCAGAAATTTGCAAAAATGCGCGCTTTCTGGGCAAAAATGACTAAAAATTTACCGCTTTTGCATTTTAACATTTTGTTAGTTTGGGGGGTATGGGGAATTTCTGAACACTGATTGACACGGACTCTTTAGGACACGGACTGATACAGACCCTTCAGACACTGATTGACACGGACTCTTTGGATTACTGACTGATACGGATTTAGAGATTGTGATTGGCAGATGGTAAATGGAGAGGGGAGAGTTGCTCGTAGCTTGTTAGCGGAGTCAGGCGAAGCCTCATTCTTTACGACGTTTAGGTGCTTTCCAAACGAATCTTGTAGGTTTGGCTTGGCTGGTTATAATTGGAGCGTTTTCATACCAAGGTAAAAGGGAAGTTATTAAAGAAGATATCTTAGGACAAGAGTAAATACGGGATAGTAAAGGGGATACGTGAATGGCGCTATTGTTAGGATATGATGTAGGAAGCTCGTCGATAAAGGCGACGTTGATGGAAGCTGAAACGGGTAAGGTTTTGGCGACTGCGACGTCGCCGGGAAAAGAATTAGATATTATCGCGGAAAAGTTAGGCTGGGCTGAGCAAAACCCGAGCGTCTGGTGGGAAAACGTCATAAAGGCCACAAAGAGCATAAGTGCACAAGTGCAGAATAACAGTATGGCTAACGTGGAGGCTATTGGGATTTCCTACCAGATGCACGGTCTTGTGGCCGTGGATAAAAACAAGGAGGTGCTCCGGCCTTCCATAATCTGGTGCGACAGCAGAGCGGTATCGGTTGGTGAAAAAGCGGCAGCGGAAATCGGAGAAGAAAAGTGCCTTGAGAGACTGCTTAACCTGCCGGGCAATTTCACCGCCTCGAAACTAAAGTGGGTCAAGGAAAACGAGCCGGCCGTCTATTCTAAAATTCATAAAATAATGCTGCCGGGCGATTACATTGCAATGAAGATGACAGGCGAGATAAAAACAACGCCGTCGGGTCTGTCCGAAGGAATAATGTGGGACTTTCAGCAGCATGGTCTTGCTGAATTAGTACTGGATTACTACGGAATTAACAGGGACATGATTGCCGAAGTTGTGCCGACCTTTTCGGTTCAGGGAGAACTGATTAAAGAAGCGGCTGAGGAATTAGGATTGAAGGCCGGCACGAAGATATCATATCGGGCTGGCGACCAGCCGAACAATGCGTTGTCCCTGAATGTTCTGAATCCGGGTGAAATAGCGGCTACGGCGGGGACTTCCGGCGTGGTTTACGGTATCAGCGACAGAGGCGATTACGACCCCAAATCGCGAGTGAATACTTTTGTTCACGTCAACTACTCTGCTGAGCAGCCGAGATATGGCGTGCTCTTGTGTCTTAACGGGACGGGGATATTAAACAGTTGGCTGAAACACAACGCAGCCGATACGATTGACTATGACCAGATGAATGAATTGGCCGGCCAGGTAGAAGTGGGCTGCGACGGACTTGTGGTTTTGCCTTACGGCAATGGGGCTGAAAGGACACTGGAGAATAAGAATATCGGCGCATCCGTCCATGGCCTGAACTTCAACACACACAGCAGGGCACACCTGCTCAGGGCGGCGCAAGAGGGTATTGTTTTTGCGTTGAATTACGGTCTTGGGATAATGCGTCAGGCCGGTGTGCAGGCAAAGACGGTCCGGGCCGGTCACGCGAATATGTTCCTTAGTCCGTTGTTCTGCGAGGCATTTGCGACCGTTACGCAGTCGGTTGTGGAATTATACAATACGGACGGTTCACAAGGTGCCGCAAGAGGGGCTGGTATTGGTGCGGGGGTCTACAAGGACCAGGAAGATGCCTTTGTGGGATTGGCACCTGTTAAGACCATTGAGCCAAATGAAAAATTAGCTTCCGTCTATCAAGAGGCGTATGAGAGATGGGAAAATGTTTTGAAACAACAATTAGAAGCATGACTTTTGACACGAGCAATCCGACACGATAGTCAAATAGAAAGGAGCAGGTAAATGGCGGCGGAAAAATCTTTACACAGTATATGCAGATGGACATTTAATCCGGGCAAGGGGGGCTTTGTGCCTGCGGATATGAGACCGGAATGGGGAGGGGATTTCGGGACGCCGGAGATGATTAAGCTGGTGAAGGACAAGGTTTCTCCGCGCCTGCCTGACAATGTCGAGCTTGGAATCGAGATGCATTACGATGCTGAGGTTGATGACAAGAACGCTGCTGCGGTGGCTGATGCGCTGGTAGATTGTGGGATATATCTGGCGATGATAACACCGGGGGCACACTGTCACTTTGGATACGGCGGGGTTGCGTCTCTGGATGCGGCAGAGAGAAAAGCGGCTGAGGAGTTAGGGACAAGGACGGTCGATCTGGCGTACGGGACTTTGAAGAAGGCGTGGCATCCAGACGAGAGCAAAGCGCCGGCGTTAATAATCTGGAACGGCTCATTCGGTTATGACATCGCAACCATTGGTATCTGGCAAATGTATCAGAACCTCAAAGAAAGCATTGCCGGCTTATGTAAATATGAGCAGGAAAAGGGCGGGAGCCTGTTTATAGGATTTGAACCTAAGCCGAACGAAGGGCATCCGGCGATGCTGATCCCGACAGTGGCAAGTGCGATACTTTTCTGGAGAAAAATTGAGGAGGAGTTTGGGGTTTCCAGAGATAAAAAGGGTGTAAATAAAGAGTTCGGGCATTCGGAAATGATAGGCCTTGACCACGTTGCAGATACGGTTGAAGAACTGGACAACGATGCGATGGTCCACATGCATCTAAACAGCCAGGGATATAACGACGGTATTATTCTCGGTGGGCCGGGCAAGTACGATATCGACCACGGGGCGAGAGTCAACGGTATGAATATCGCCATCGCGGGGCTTATCCAGCAGGCTGGCTTTAGCCGGTGGAAAGGCCACGATATGCAGACGCGGGCATACGATAATGCCGAGCAGGGAATAGACAGAGTCGTAAGAAGCGTGTTGAGCTGGGAGGCGTGTGAAAAAGCTGCGCGTGAGCTGGATACGTCGGGATTGCTGAAATTGCTTGGCAAACGGGAAACTGCTAAAGCTGAAGATATGATGAGAGGTGCGGTTGTTAGCGCCCAACGTTATTTTGATGAAATGTATAAGTAAGGCCCATCAGATTATCAGCATTGCATCGCCGTAGGAATAGAAGCGGTATCGCTGTTCGATGGCGTGTCTGTAAGCGGCAAGGATGTTCTCCAGGCCTGCAAAGGCAGCCACCAGTGCAAGCAGTGAAGATTTGGGCAGATGAAAATTCGTTATCATCGCGTCAATTATCTTGAATTTATAGCCGGGCTTAATAAATAGCAGCGTTTCCCCGCTGGCGGCTTCGATTTGTGAATTGGTCGCTACCGTCTCAAGAGCCCGTGTAGAGGTTGTGCCGACAGCAATTATTCGGCCCCCTTTTTCTTTTGCTGCATTTATTATCAGGGCGTTTTCTTCGTCGATGCTGAATCGTTCCTGATGCATTTCGTGATCTTCGAGATTCTCTGCGGTAATCGGCTTGAATGTCCCTGTTCCTACGTGCAGAGTTATATAGGCAAAGCGGATGCTGGCTTGTTTTAATTGTTCGATGAGGGCTTTTGTAAAATGCAGCCCGGCCGTCGGCGCCGCGACCGCCCCGGGAATCTTTGCATAAACCGTTTGATACCGCAGTCTGTCCCTTCCTGCTGCTGTCAAATCGTCGTCTCGTTTGATGTATGGCGGCAAAGGGGAGAAGCCGATTTTATCAAGGACAGTTTCGGTGTTTGCATCCGTTTCCATCTTCAGCCGGCATCTGCCTTCAGCCGTCTTATCGAGCGCTACCGCCCTGCAAAAGTCCTTTTTTGCTTTGTCTTTTAGGTGGAGCACATCGCCGGGTTTTACTTTACGGGCCCCTTTTAACAACACTTTCCAGATACCGGGTCCGCTTTCGGCCAGAAACAATCCTTCGAGTTTGCCCCCGGTGCTGCGTCGGCCGAAAAAGCGGGCCTGCAACACTTTTGTATCGTTAAGCACAAGGCAGTCGCCGGGTGATAAGAAATCGCCGAGCTTGTTAAATCGGCTGTCAAAAGTATCGCGGCGGCGGCGATTGAGGACCAGCAATCGTGAGTCGCTTCGAATATCGGCCGGCTGTTGGGCAATCAACTCCGGCGGCAGGTGAAATTGCAGCTTATCTGTCTTCATAGCCCAAACGTTATCAGACGTTTGGCCAAATGGCAAAAAAAATTTGGCCCAATAATAAGCCGATTTAGGCATTTAGGCTCCGTTTGCCACTCCGCCATTGGGATTCCGGCAAAAGTAGCTCAGTGCCGGGGACGATGTTGGTAAGATAAAGGGGAACCTAACCTAACTTTACGGCAGGTGACACAATTTTATCGGTTCCCAAACGCAACAATATGGGCGTTTGGGAAGCCTGACGCAAGTCGCCCCTGCTTTCGTTCGCAGGGGTAAACTCGGCCCCGTGAAGGCGGGGATGGGAACCCAATAGTTTTTTAAGGGTGTGGGTAATGGCTTCAAAAGGATATTTCGACAAAGAAGCAACTTCAATTGCTGCTCTGGACAGAAGCGAGCTTAAGAGACGAATCAGAAGCTTCAGAGGCCGATTTAAGTTGGATTTTACCGAAGATTACCTTAATAACCTCAGTGTAGACAGGCTAAGGCATATCCTTCTGGCTGCTTTAATAAACGCAATGCCGCACGGCTAACAAGTCTTTCATCCCTCGCAATGGTGAATTTTCCGCCCCACAGTTATTTGTTGACCTCCTTACAAATGAATCCGCACACTCAGGTCAAGACGGAAAAATGCGGGTTTCTAACGAGGCCGGCCGAATGAAAATGAAAATCTATAAGCATAGAAGGCATACTTGTTAATGAGTTGGTATATAGCCCAGTCCGCCCCAGCAGCCTCTCTGCATCCAGTATAAGTCCTGAAAGTCTGCGGTGTCGGCCGGAGGCGTGTCGGGGTCACCATTGACAATGTCGCCCGGCACATAG
>DATLBB010000034.1:0-21774 GCA_035527155.1 Sedimentisphaerales bacterium | reverse complement strand
ATTTTTTTCTTGACCAGCCTTAAAAAATACTTTAATATAGTAAGTTGATTTACCGATGATGAACAAGATTGCGGACTGTCCCGTAACAACCTTGGTAGTTTATGGTTACTTTGAAAAGGGACTCGCAAGACGGGAAGAGCTTGTAAGTCTTTTCCTGAACGGTAGTTAAGTTGCAAAGACGCTTTTTAGCGTCCGTATTATATGTCAGATTTAACGTAGAATTCGACCCTTGATACGGCGCTGAAGGGTGAATTTTAGAGTGAAACGAAATGTGCTTGAAACAAGCATTCGCCTACCAGCGAGCAATTGCTGGTATTGAGTATAAAATCAACCACTTGCGTGGGGAATACAAACTCGTGAATATCAGGAAACCCGTAGTTACATCCTTGATTTTGGGCCCGGATAGTTGATTTACGCTCTGGCGAAAAGGATTTCGTAGTTCACAATCATTTCTTTGGCGCTTTCCTGCCGGAAAATCCCGCAATCCGCCTTCACTGGCTGATTTTTTATAATTCTATGATAACTGGATAATGAAGAAAGGCAGGGATTATGGATACCATAGTAATGGGCATGAACATTGGACTGTGGGATGCTCTTATTCCGATTTTTACATGTGCTCTGGGAATCTGCCTGGCTGCCATTGTGTACCAGATGATTTCTAAAGTGAAGGCCAAAACCTTCGAACAGGATACACAGCGACAGATTGCAGGTGCCAAAAGGGAGGCTGAGAACATAATTAAGTCGGCCCAGATTGATGCCGCTGCGGAGACGATGAAGAAAAAAGAGAAATTCACGGGGGAAGCCAATCGAATTCGTTCCGAGCTGCACCAAACGGAAATGAGATTGAGCAAACGTGAGGATGTGCTTGATCGGCGTGTTGAACAGGTCCAGCAGCGGGACAAGACACTAAAACAGCAGGAACAAGAGGTCAACAAAAGATTGAACAATATTAGCAATACGGAGAAGCATCTTTCGGTTTTGATGGCAAAACAGAAGAACCAACTGCTTAAGATAACCGCGATGGACATCGAAGAGGCCAAGGACCTGCTCCTAAAACGCCTCGAAGACGAGTGTGAGCACGAGATGTCTGCTTTGATTCAACGCAAGCTCGAAGAAACTAACGAGACTGTTACAGATAAAAGCCGGGAAATAATCAGCGCCGCCATCCAGCGGTATGCCTCAGAGCAGACCTGCGAAGTATCTGTCTCAACGGTCGATATCCCGAATGACGATATGAAGGGCCGTGTTATCGGTAGAGAAGGACGCAATATTCGGGCATTTGAAAAAGCTACGGGCGTAGATGTCGTCGTCGATGACACCCCGGGAATGATCATTGTAAGCGGCTTCGACCCTGTCAGGCGAGAAGTTGCCCGCCTTTCGATGGAACGGCTCATCCAAGACGGTCGAATACATCCATCCCGCATCGAGGAGCTGGTCGCGCAGACCAAAAAAGATGTCAACCTTAAGCTGTTACAGATCGGCAAAGACGCCGCCGTAGAGACTAACGTAAAAGGATTGAGCAACAAGGTACTCAGTTTGATAGGCGCTTTGAGCTTCAGAACAAGTTATGGTCAAAATGTACTTCGCCACAGCGTTGAAGTCGCTTATCTAACGCAGGTTATGGCCGATGAGCTTGGCCTCGACGGGTCAATAGCCAGGCGTGCGGGACTGCTGCACGATATCGGAAAGGCCATTGACCATGAGGTTGAAGGCAGTCACCCCGATATAGGCGCAAATTACCTCAAGCGCTTTAACGAATCGGCCATTGTGCTAAATGCCGTTGCCGGACACCATGGCGATATTCCGGCGGACAATCCTTATACTCCTCTGGTTGCCGCTGCGGATGCAATAAGCGCTTCGCGTCCCGGCGCCCGGAGAGAAACTCTCGAAAGATATATCAAACGTTTGGAGAAGCTCGAAGAAATCGCCGGCAGCTTTAAGGGAGTTGGAAGCGCATACGCCATTCAGGCCGGGAGAGAAATTCGTGTGATTGTCGATGCGGAGAAAGTGAGCGATGATGCGGCAATGAAAATTGCCCGTGATATTGCCATCAAGATTGAAAATGAAATGACCTATCCCGGCGAAATCCAGGTGACACTGCTGCGTGAGGTCCGCTGCATCGAATATGCCAAATAAGAGACAGCGTATAGCGGATAGAATTTATGAAGCTGAATATTCTTTGTGTTGGTGACATAGTTGGTCGGCCCGGCAGGCGTATTGTTGCCGACAAGCTGAAGTCATTGGTTAGAGAGTTGAGTATTGATTGCGTAATCGTAAATGCTGAAAACGCAGCCGGCGGCTCCGGCCTGACCCCCCAAATCTATGACAAGCTGATGCGGTATGGCGTAAACCTGGTTACGTTGGGTGACCATACTTACCGTAAAAGAGATATAATCAGAACGCTGGAAACCGAGGAGAATATTGCCCGTCCAGCAAATTTTTCAGAACCTGCTGCTGGCAGAGGTTTTGCAGTTTACAAAACAAGTAAAGGCCCAACGGTAGCGGTTGTGGCTTTAATAGGTCGGCTGTTTATGAAGCCGGCCGATTGTCCTTACAATACCATTGATAGACTCCTGCCTCATCTTGAGCAAAAGGCCGATATCATAATTGTTGACTTCCACGCCGAAGCAACCAGCGAAAAGGTCGCAATGGGCTATCATCTTGACGGCCGCGTTAGCTTGTGCTTCGGCACTCATACCCACATTGTAACCGCTGATGAAAGAATCCTGCGTAAAGGCACGGCATATATCACCGATATCGGTATGACCGGCGCACATGACTCAGTGCTCGGCCGGGGTGTCGAGAGCGTCTTGAAGTCGTTTAGAACACAGATGCCATACCCATTTGAGATAGCGACGGGCGATGTGAAAATGAGCGCAATCCTGGTTACGGTTGACAGCAGCACCAAGAAGGCTGAGCGTATCGAACGGGTTAGAATAGACGCCGACAGCGAAGAAACGACACGTTACGACAGTGACGACGGCAAGCCGGAGTACTTCAATAACAACTTCTAATAATCACCCACAACGGCCTGTACGCCGCCTTGTAATCCGGGACTTGACTGGAGCAATTCTTTTAGGTACACAATCAGGCAGTCGAAGCGTAATAGCCGGTGAGGCAGGAGAATGGATTCCAAAGCTGCCAACTGTCAAAATCTATAAACATATTTTACTCGCATCAGCCTTGGTACGCCGGTTCATTCTTCGCTGGTCGCGGCCAACGGTACTCTTCACGTCGTGTCAAGTAAGGTCTGGATTTGGGCGGTCCACACACGCTCTCTGGTCAATCAACCCTCATCGCCTTCATCGGGTCGCTGTCGAGTGCCTTTGCTGCGAACTCGGCAAGAAGCGCCCGATCGTCGATTGTGTACGTCACGTCACCCGAGAGCGTTTTGATGTTGGCATCGACCTCTTTCTTCAGACGCATGCCGATCGTGAGCATATGAACCCGCTTGTCTTGCAGCACATAGCGGATTGCGGCGGCGGGTAGTTCCTTGAGGCGTTTGGCGTCGAATCCCGGCACAACGTATCCGGACCACGCGCCCAGAACACCGGCACCGATGACCTTCATAGCGACGATGCCCATGTCGCGTTCGTGGGCCTTGGCGATGCATGCGTTGCGCAGTTCGGTCATCCTGGCGGTCCATATTTGATTGTGCCCTCTGGGAATGTATCCGTAGGACAACATGCACAGGTCGAATCCGTCCGACTCGATCAGAGCCAGGGCTTTGTCAAAATAAGAGTGGGCCGAGAAACCGATAAAGCGAACCGCCCCTTCGTCGCGGAGTTTGACCAGCTCGCCGCGAACCTTCATGGCTTCGGCGACGGTCATTTGCTCCAGGCCCGGCGTACCGTGGATCAGGATCGCGTCCAGATAATCCGTCTTCATTTCACCGAGGACTTTTTCGAACGCTTGCCTTGTCTTGCCCGCTCGCATCACTTCGACCTTGGAGGTCAGAAAGACCTTGTCGCGCACATCTTTGAGCGCCTCGCCGAGAAGGGCCTGGCTTTCCCCATAGTTGCCCGCCGTATCATAGTAGCGCACTCCTCGATCGTAGGCGTAGCGAACCAGCTTCACACGATCTTCAAGCGAAAGAGGACTGCCCCAAACCTTGACAAGCCCGGCGCCACCGTAGCCGAGCATCGGCAGTTTCACCCCCGTCTTGCCGAGCATGCGGGTTGGAATCGCATCGCCAGCATCGATCTTCTTCTCATTCGGCGACCCAGCGGACACTACCCCTGCAGAAACCGCACCGGCCGCGGCCACTTGCGTAACTCTTTTAAGAAACTCGCGCCGTCCCAGTTCATCGCTCATTCTTTCCATTCTATTGACTCCTTTACGGTCTCCGCGGATTTTGCTAAAATTCCGCCGGGATTATCTATTCGGAAGATTTTATCTCTTTAATGAAAAGATTACGGAACTCGATCGGGCAAGGATTCATCTCGCCGAGATTATCGCCATTTACAAAGACATGCTTCTGCAGCCTTATGATTGCCGGCTCCAAGCTTAAGATCCCTTCCGGATATTCAAATTTATCGATAATGACCTCGCCATCATACTCGGCCGTCACGTTCTTCCCAATCACGGTCAGCTTGACGGTATGCCAGACCCCGACTTCCGGATCAATATACTTAACTTTAGGGATGTCCTTCTCTTTCAATCCCATTTTCTTCTTTATGTTCTTCGGCATAAAATAGAAACTCTCCAGGTGCCCCATACCGCCTTTGGATCTGAGGTTGAACTGCTCCGCCTGCCCGAAGTTTCCCATATTCGGAATCAGTCGCCGGAAGTTGATCCCGCTGTCGGATTTTGTCGGCATTCTGAAATCAAGCAGCAGCACAAAGTCCCGGTATTCTTTCTCGGTTGCCAGGCACGCGCCCCATTCCTTGAGAAGACCGTGTGACTTGAGCACCCCATCCTCAATAGACCAGAATCTTTTGGCCTTGGGCGACATTCTCCAGCCGGTGAAATCCTTACCGTTAAAGAGAGCGGTAAAACGCTTCGGCGGCATGTTTAGTTGTCTTTCGGCGCCGGCCTTCCAGTCCCGCATGCGAACGTTGCGAAGCGCTATCGGGCCGTAGTCACCCTGGATGATGATGGGTCCCTGGGGAACCTGCTTGCGATCCCAGTTCGTGCCGCTGGCGTACTTAACTTCCTGGTTCTCCTGAATGACCGTGCCATTGTGCGTAACCTTGACGAACCTGGCGGGGATATGTACATGGTCGGGCGTAGCGACCACAACCGAATCGATGTTCTTGGCTTCCTCATCAAGCATCCTGCGGTAATCGCTGTATTTCTTTGCCTCGGAAAACATCTTAAAAGCATCGGCTGCGTGTTTCGTGTCAACGTCGCAAATAGCGACAATGTTCTCGCTCATGACGTTCCTGACGTCATCGAACCCTTTGCCGCCAACACCGATACAGGCGATATTGAGCTTTTCGCTCGGCGCCGTTCTGCCGGGGCCGCCCAGCACGTGCCGCGGAACAATCGTAAAGGCAGTCACCGACGCCGCAGCACCGATAAACTTACGTCTTGTAATTCTTGATTTGCAGTTTTTTTTGTTGTTCTGCATATTCGAATTCCTTTTTTTGTGTAATCGTTCTCGGCGAATTCCCCCTACTTCGGCGTTGACTCGCAGTGGGGATACCGGTAGTCGGCGCTATCGTTCGTCGATACTTTCCTGGTGGATTCGTCCTTCAACGTATAGAGGTAGAGTGAAGGACTCGCATGGTACACAATCGCTGTTTCGTCCCTGGTCCAGCGCGGGTAGGCGAACCAGCGATTCGCCCCCTCCTCGTTGGCAAACGGCCTAGCGTTGGTAATGGTGCGCTTCTTCGCGTCGAAGTCGGCGATGTAGAGCGTGCGTCCCGTGTCTTTGTACCTGAATCCAGTCTGGTACTCGAAACAAACCCTTTTCTCGCTCGGCGAGACACTGACACGGTCCAAAAGCCCCTTCTTCGCCAGCTCGCAGTCGATGCGTTCGAAGCGGGGCTTCCCGTCGGCATTGGGCGTCATCAGGAAATAGCCGTGCCCTTGCTTCGGGTGCGCCGACTGCACGAGAATCCTGCCGTCCTCCAGGCACGTGTATGCCCAGCTGTGATAGCGCTTGTCGGTAAGAGCGACCTCCTGCCCGGGTTTGTTGCCCACCTTGCTCTTCATCACGTAGAAGCTGCCCGTATCCGGGTTCTTCCGGTTCCAGATGGGAGTGTTGGTTCCGTCGCGCGTCCAGGTTTGATTGAAATCCGTGTGTGTGCCGTCGGTTAGCTGATGAAAGCCCGTACCGTCAACATTGATAATACAAATCGCGGTTTTCCACATCACCGTCACGCGGTGATTCTTCAATCGGCGAAAGAAGACGAGCATGCCGCCGGTCTTCGACCAGGACGGCTTGAAGTCCTGGTGCCCGGTTGTCAGCGGCTTACCTTCCGGCGTGCCGTACGTATTAACGTGAATTTCGCCGTTAACGAAATAGGATCCTCTGAATGGGGTCGCCGTCGCCGCCTCTGACGGCCCTCCGGTCTTGCTCTGGTGCTCTCGCAGCATGGCGGCGATTTTGGGCCTGGTGGCCTTTATTCTCTCAAGGTCCAGTTGGAGTTTCCAGAGTTCCGCTAACCACTTGTAGATGCCTTCCAACTCCTGACTCCACGAGCCCGCGACTGCATCAAGGGGGGTTTCGCCTCTGATGTTCTTCGCATTTACTTTTGCCCCTCTATCCAAGAGCAGTTTGACAATCTCTGCGTGGCAGAAGAAGGCCGCGCCATGCAGGGCTGTGGCCCCGTCGTTGCTGCTGGCGTTGACATTCGCCCCTTTCTCAATCAGAAATTTGGCGGCTTCGGCTCGGCCGAAGGTAGCTGCTACCAGCAAAGGGGTGCCGCCCCCGGGCGGCTGCTTGGCATCGACATCGGTACCCGCTTCCAGGTGCTGCTTTATGGCCTCAATGTTTCCTCTCGCTGCAGCCGTCCATATATCGACGCTTGGCGCAGCAGCCATCGATTGCGGCCCAATCTGCCCATAAGCTGCGAGAAATGCGATTACAAAAATCCATGCGGCAACCTTTTTCATTGTAAGTCTCCTGATTCGATAAGTACACCATTCTTGAGTCTAATCAACTTTTCTTGTCATCATATAGTAATGGCAGTAAACTTTGAAAGGTTACCCCGCCGGCCCACTTACCCCAATCGGCTGACCGTAACAAATAACGTCCACACATCTGCAAATCACCACAAAATCCGTAAGCCTCAATCCAGACTAAGTTCGGGAAGCTCTACATCCCCGCTCTCCCGCCACTCTTCGAATCGGTCCCGCATTCTTTCGCTGGCCTCTCGCCTCTCATCTTCGGACATATTCTCCCACCTTTCTCCCATTTCCCTCAGTCTGGTCGTTTCCGCCTCTCTCTCCTCCGGCGTCATATTCTGCCATCTCTCCACTGCTAACCTGACTCCTTCTCTCAGCCTGGCCTTCTCTTCTTCTGTTAGATTCAGGTCTGCCCAGACTTCTCGCCAGCCGCCAAAACCTCTCGTTTCTTGAGCCTTGTATTCTACCGGTTCGGCCTCCGGGATACCATCCGGTTCTTCCTCGTCCGGTATGGTCTCTGTTTGCTCTTGCTCTTCTGATTTCTTAATCTCCTCTTCCAGCCACTGCAGGAACTCCTCGTCTTCTGGAGTCATTTCCGACAGCTTATTCTCCTCTTGCGGACGTGTTTCTGCAAGCTCGGTTTGTTGCTGTTCGACTTGTGATTCAAACTCAGCCCGATGCGGTTGAGACAGTTTGATGACAATTCCCACAGCCAGGGCGGTAAACAGCAGTACAACTACGGCAACCAGTATTCCAGGCTTGGATTTCCCATTTGTCTTCATAGTCACTATACTATCGAAATCCAGTCCATTTGTTATCCACTACTTGGGAAATCCGGGTTATTGATTCGCTGCTGTACCAGGAATGTCCACGGCGACGCATGCAACCAGGAATCGCACCGCTGATTGTGTGTCGTTCGTCAAACTTTTAAACTCATTTGCCAAAGGTTTTTCGATTGTACCCGGACGGATTATTGGCAGGTCCTTACCAACCTGCCTGTAAAGAGTCCGAAGTTCCTGAATTGCGTCAACCATTTGTGTCTGGCTGGATTGAGCATTGTCTCGACCTTTCCGCTGCGTGACCAGCAACAAAGCCCCAATGAGAACAATCAAAGCCACGCAGGCAACTGCCGCAGCGGTCCATAATTTCATTCCAACTTTGTATGTGTGCGACCGTCGGCAAGTTACAACCGTCAGAATGCGTCCGCTGAACCAAACATTGTCGTTCGAGATTGCCGCTTCTTGCCGTAAGCCCTCAGCCAACGATTGACACGTCTGGTGGAATTCTCGACAAGAGGTACAGTGACGAATATGCTTTTCCGTTATCGGCGATGGTTGGGTATCAGCGTCCACAGTGTGGGAAATCATCAATCTAAAGAACCAACAGAACATTATGCACCTTCAACTTTCATTAAAGACAGAGTTTGTCTTGACGGCGTTTGGTCCGCCGCTTCGTTTTCTACAGTTACCTTCTGTAATCTCTTTGCCAGATTTATTCTGGCCCTGTACAAAAGTACCTTCACATTGACCTGCGACTTCCTTAATACTTTCGCGATTTCCTTTATCGACATATCCTGCCCATATTTCAGCCACAGCACCTGGTATTGATTCCTGGACAAATCCCTGGCCAATGCCCACAGGCTCTGCCGCGTTTCCTGTTCTGCAACCATTTGCCCCGGCTCCAGGTCGTCGGACTCAATCCGGCCAACCATCCGAAAAGAACGTGACCTTCGGAAATGACTGTTTGCCAAACGCACCGCTATCGTGAAAAGCCAGGTCGAGAACTTCCACGAATCTTGATACCTGTGAATGTTCTGGTAAGCCTTGACAAATGTATCTTGAACTAAGTCTTCAGCGTCCTGGACGTTGTTCGTTTTATGGCGCAGGAACTGGAATAGTCGGTTGCCGAAACGGGCCACGAGTTCTGCAAAGGATACCTGGCAGCCCTGTTGTGACCGGCGAGCCAATTCTTCAGTGCTCAGGGCCCGCAGGACGTGAAGCTGCAGGTCGGGACTGGTTCCTACTGCGCTTTGCTGTCCTGTTCTTTTTTCTTTTGCCATTGCTCTTTGAGAAACTGCACAACGGATTCGGGGTCCGATTCGAAGCGGACCTGAACCGTTTTATTTTCACAGGTCACTTTCACCTTTTTGGCAAGCTCGGCCAGCATCGAAGGCTGCTCTTCACCGGCCAGTACCGCAAAGGCAATAATACCCTCCAGCATCTTTGTTACAGCCTGGCCCGCATCCAAAGACTTGGTTTTCAAGCCCAAATCGATGTAGAATTTGCCATTGATTTCGCCGATGGCCAGTCCAGCCTGGTCCGTTTGTCTAAGGGCAGCAGCCTCTTGCTGCTTTCCCACAATCTCGGCGACATTGAGTGCCATAGCCTGGAAAAAGGCGCCCTTCGCTTCCTGTGCGGCCTGGCTGAATATAACGTTCTCTGCATTTGCTGCCGAGCCCTTGAGGACATCGACTGCGTGCTTTACTCCTTCCTGACCTACTCCCATGACTATGAGGTCATCCTGATAAAAGCAGCCGTACATCATTTGACCGGCGGTTCCGTTCGGGTCCTTCTGATTCTCGTCAAACCACTCATACAGCGCTATATCGCCGTATTTAATTTCTTTATATTGGGGATTCATGCGTAAAAGCGATAAAATCTTTTCTTTATCGAAGAACCCATCAATCAGAACTACAGCCTTTTTACGGTCCTGACCTGTGCCGTAAATGGTAACGTTACGAACATCGTCAAGCGGGTGAAAAGAAAATATCATTGCAAAATTTGACAACTGTTCCTCAATCCCAATATCGGCCAGTTCCTGTCGTATGAGCCGGCCTATCCGTGTTTTTTTGAACTGCTCATGGTCGGTGTGAACCAGCCAGTCAGCACGACTGCTGACCTGCTTTTTAAGCAGCGGCCCGGCAAGTGTCGGCACTGCCGCCAACAATACGCTCACCATCAGTACCATAATTGACTTTCTCATAGTCTGAACTCCTTTCTATGTAGCGATATTGTAACATTACCTGTCTCAAAAATCTACACGATTTCATGCTCTTATACACCGTGCATAAGCAAAAGGTTACACCATCTTTTTCATGACCTGGCGGGAACCGGCCGTTTTTTGAGCTTACAGAGGCAAAAAGAAATCTGGTTTTCCATCAAAAAAACCTTTGACTTTTATTCGGATAAACAGTAAATTAAAATAGTTCAAAAGTGGAAGCTATTAACTACATTGATTGGAAGGAGGCCGAAAAAATGCAGTGTGCAGGAGTGTGTTTCTATGAAGTGTATATGGGAATCCCCCTTTAATGAGGTTAGAGTCCCTGAGGAGGTAATGGCTATATGAGCGCCAAAGCAATAGTTATTTTGTCTGTTCTGTTAGGTGGTTTCTGTTTTTTGGAATCCGCCTTTGCGGAAGTGTTCCAGGTAATGGCGACCGTGGAAACAGAACCGGTCTCTCATAGCGGCGACAGTGCGGATGACGCGAAGGTCTGGGTCCATCCGACCGACCCAAATCAGAGTGTTATCATTGGAACGGATAAACACGACACGGAGGGTGGGCTGGCTGTGTACGACCTTTCCGGCAGACTGACGTTCTTCGCCAAAGACGGCAAGATGAACAACGTCGATGTGCGATACAATTTCCCGCTGGGAGACAATAAAGTGGACATTATTGCTGTCAGCAACCGCTCCAACAACAGCATCGCTGTTTACACAATCGACCCAGGTTCGAGGGAATTGACCAACGTTGCCGCGCGAACCATTTCAATCGGTCTTACCAAAATCTACGGCTTCTGTCTGTATCAAAGTTGGCGGACAGGCAAGTATTATGCTTTCGTCAATGACAAGAACGGCGAAGTGGAACAGTGGGAACTGTTTGATAATCTAAGCGGCAAGGTTGATGCTGTCCGGGTACGGTCGTTCGATGTTGGCACCCAGACTGAGGGAATGGTCGCAGACGACCAATTGGGCCATTTGTACGTTGGCGAGGAGGATGTGGGAATTTGGAAGTATGGTGCTGAGCCAACCGACCCTGCGGATAACGCCAATCGTGTCCTGGTGGACGGTACGAATACTGATACCGGTGGACATCTGGTCGCCGATGTGGAAGGGCTGATGATTTATTATGCCCAGGGTGCGGATGGATATCTCATCGCTTCGAGTCAGGGCGAGGACCATCCCTCTCATATTTTGGCAAATACCTTTGCCGTGTACCGCCGCGACGTGGAAAACGAGTATGTGATGAGCTTCAGGGTCGTCGAGAATTCGGCTCTGGGTATCGACGGCGTAAGCAATACCGATGGAATTGGGGTTGCCAATGTGTTTTTGGGCTCCGCTTTTCCTCAGGGAGTATTTGTCGCTCAGGACGGCCATAATTCCGGGGGGAATCAGAATTTTAAGCTTGTGCCATGGGAGAGCATCGCCACGGCCATAACACCCAGTCTTATGATTGATACAGGATGGAATCCCCGGCTGTGGTGGGAGCTTGTGCCGGTGCTGCACGCCGAACCCGAGATAACTTTAGGGACCAGCAACACAATCTCGTGGGACTACGTGCCTGGTGCAATGGAGTACTGCGCAGAGTGTGCAGAAGATGCGGAGTTTACCAGTATCATATACAACAGCGGCTGGATTACGGAAACCAATTGCGAGTTTAGCGGTCTGGAGTTGGGCAAGCGCTATTGGTACAGTGTAAAGGCCAGAAATATAGCCGGCATTGAGACCGACTGGTCCAACGTAGAATCGTCCCTGCAGGGGACACTGGCTGATGCTGTAGATATAATGCTCGACCCGGAGAGTCTGAAGAATAAGAACATGAAGAACGCTCTATTAAACAAGATAGATGCAGTGCAGCAGATGGTTGAGGAAGGGAACTACACCGGTGCGCTGAGTAAACTTGAAAACGACATCCTAGCAAAGACAAATGGATGCGGCGAAACAGGTGAGCCGGACAAAAACGACTGGATAATAACCTGTGAAGAACAAAGCGAGGTTTATCGGCTTGTCATAGAGACTATCGAGCACGTGATGGGTCTTATGCAGTAACGGCCGAATTAGAATAGCGACCAACAAGTGGGTTATTTCAGGAATTGGTTGTGTGCCTTTTCGTGTGCTATTGTTGTTGTGGGGCCGTGGCCGGGATAAACGGCAGTGTCATCGGGCAGTGTCAAAAGCTTCTCCCTGATGCTCTTTATTAGATGAGCCATATTGCCGCCTAAGTCAGTTCGTCCGACTGAGTCGGCAAACAAAGCATCATCGGTAAAAACAATTCCTTCGTCCTCAGAATATAAACAGATACCGCCCGGCGTGTGCCCGGGAGTATGGAGAACCTGCAGCTTGATGCCAGCCTCTTCGATTATGCTTTGCTCTTCGAGAAGCAAATCAGCCGGTTTGGTACGGAGCGCTCCGCCCGCCAGTAACCCTAAATTGCTCCGGGCCTCTGTGAGCATTTCGGCATCGAACTTATGGATGTAAGTCTTTATGTCGGGAAAGCTTTCGCGTAATGCGGTGACGCCGGCAACGTGGTCGGCGTGGCCGTGAGTTAGGACCACAGCCACGGGATTTAATTTATGCTCCTTAAGAAACTCGATAAGCCGGCCAGCCTCCAGGCCCGTATCAATAACGAGGCAGTTTTTGGCTGTCTCGCTTTCGCGCAGGACATAGCAGTTGGTTTGGAACGCACCTAAGATTAAATGGTCAATTTTCATTTAACTGTCGCCTTAAAAAGCTGTTAAGATAGCAAAAATATCCTTTTCAGTCAATAAAGTCTTTGGACTTGACCGACAGGCCGGAGTTTGCTATTTTGCTTGGACTTATAATCGCTGTGTGCGGATTTCTCGCTCCAGGCGAAGGAGACGATTAAGCAGGACCGCCGTTTTGTCCCGCACCAATTGGATGTGCGTCCTGCGGGACAAAACAAGCGTGAACTCGAACCTGGCCGACATAGGACAATTGGTGCGGGGCTTTGCAAAATGGGGCCCGAGCAAAAAGAGAAATTTATCGAATGAAGTCTTTTAGGCGAATATTCAAATATGTCTGGCCGCAATGGCCGCGTATTATTACCGTTGTCGTCGCCGCAGTGATTGTCGCCATTCTTTTATCACTAAGTTTTATGACGGTTATACCGCTGCTGAAGGTGATGATGGGCAAAGAGGGTCTGCACAACTGGGTCGACAGAAAAACCTGCAACTGTAAATACGGTGTTGATTTCTATGTCCCAAACGCCACAGATATCATCGACAAAGACAGCGAGGATATTGCATACTCTCTGCTTATAACCGGTGTCAAAAAAAACAGTCTGGCCGAATCGGCAGGCCTGAAACCAACTGATAGAATTGTTGGTGCCGGCGACTTCCTGATTTCTGAAGAAGCCGAAAAAATACCGTTTTCGCGAATGCTTGAAGAGTTGGCCACAACCAACGAGAGTAAAATTACGGTCCAGTTGAAGCGACTGAATAAAGAGAGCACCTTAGAAGATGAAACGCTGGAACTGAATACACCCGAGAACAAAGCTTACATTGACAGCTTACAATACGGCAGGATTGGGCGTATAAAATGGGAGGTCAAACTGGCGATTGTCGAACGTGCACAATGGGTGGTTGGTTTATTGCCGAGAGAACAAAACCAGTCTGACAGAACAAGGGCGGTTATCTTTATTATTTGGGCGATAGGGGTGGTTACGATAATTCGATGTTTAGCAAAATTTTATCAGGGCTACATGGCCCAAAAAGTGGTGCAGATTGGCATAAACCATCTGCGTGAGGATGCCTTCGGCCATGTTATGGATATGCCGATAGGCTTTTTCGCCAATGAACGGCCAAGTGATGCGGTCAGCAGGATTGTCCGCGATACCAGTGTAATGGGAAAGGCCATTAAGGTAATGCTCGGCAAAGCACTTCGTGAACCCCTTAACGCTATGTTCATGTTAGGCTGTGCGATGCTGCTAAACTGGCAACTTACGCTGATATTTCTGTGTGGTGCACCGGTTGTGCTTGGACTGGTAGGTATGTTTGGCAGGAAGATGAAAAAGGCCACAAGAAAGTCTTTGATGGCCAGCTCCCAGATGCTGGCGAAGCTCCAGGAGACGATTTCAGGGCTTAGGGTCGTGAAAGTTTATAATCAACAGGATTATGAGCAAGGTGCTTTTAAGAAGATAAACAACAAATTGCTGAAACAACTGCTCAAAATCTCGAAAGTTGACGCGGCTACAATGCCTGTTCTGGAAGTGCTTGGAATGGCGGCAGGCTCTGCTGCTTTGATAATAGGAGTGCACTGGGTCACCCAGAACAAGATGGACAGCAGTGAATTTTTGGGCTTGTTGATTTTGTTGGGCGCCGCCGCTGAGTCGGTTCGCAAAACAAGTGATATCTGGAACAGGATACAGGAAGCAAATGCAGCGGCGGAAAGAGTGTTTGCTATCATAGATGAGCCAATAGAAAAAGAAAGGCCGAACGCTTTTGAGCTTGCACCTTTGAAAGATAGAATCGAATTCATAAATGTTGTATTTACCTATCCTCAGGCAGAGACGCCGGCCTTAAAGGGAATCAATCTTTCTATACCGGCAGGTCATAATGTTGCTATCGTAGGGCCTAACGGCTCAGGCAAAACAACACTCGCGAATTTGATACCCAGGTTTTATGACCCCGACAGCGGCCATATCTTGATTGACGGCAAGAACATTCGCGATGCGACACTGTTTAGCTTGCGAAGCCAGATTGGAATGGTCACACAAAATGTGGTGACATTCAATGACACTATAGCGGCAAATATCGCGTATGGCAGGCCCGGTGCTGCCAGAGAAGAAATAATTGCTGCATCCAGGCGTGCCTTTGCCCATGAATTTATTTCACCATCGCCCGATGGCTATGATACAATGATAGGTGAGCAGGGTGCCGGCCTTAGTGGCGGTCAGTTGCAGAGAATCGTTATAGCCAGGGCGATTTTGAAGAACCCCGCAATTTTGATTTTCGATGAAGCCACAAGTCACGTTGATGCCGACAGCGAAGCCAAGATTCACAGGGCCATCGAAACAATCATGCAGGATAGAACGAGTTTTATAATCGCCCACAGATTCAGCACCGTTATTACCGCAGATGTGATAGTAGTAATGGATGGCGGCCGAATTATCGCTCAGGGTCAGCACGATGAACTGATTCAAACCTGCCCATTGTATCAAAGTTTATACGAAACACAGTTGGTAAAAGCATAGCCTCGCGATGCGTCGTGCGCGGCTCTTGGTGTGGAATAGGAACAGAATATAAGAAAAAAAAATTGTTACTTTGGTTTACATTAAATTACCCATCTTGTCGATTAAGTTTAGATAACAGATGAAGAGAACCAGAGCAAAAGCCACTTTTGCACCTATGCGCAGCTTATGAGCTTGCTATTTTGGGGCTAAGATTATGACCGAGCTTACACGGCAGCAAAAAGCACACAAACTCTTTAAGAGGTATCAGGGTAATCCGATACTAACGCCGCAAAATTGGCCATACCCAACAAATGCGGTCTTTAATCCCGCAGCAGTTAAGTTGAATGAGGAGACACTGCTGTTAATTCGCGTTGAGGACATGCGTGGCTTCTCGCATTTGACCGTTGCACGCAGTTCTGATGGTTTCACGAACTGGGAAATTGACTCTGCACCAACCCTTGAGGCTGACCAAAATTCTCGGGAGGAAAAGTGGGGTCTGGAAGACCCTCGTATTATTTGGCTCGAGGAGCAAAAGCAATTTGCCATTACGTATGTCTCCTTCAGTGAAGGTGGCCCCGTAGTTTCGCTGGCAATAACCAAAAACTTCAAAACTTTTGCTCGCCTGGGCGCTCTTTTGCCGCCGGAGGATAAAGATGCCTGCCTGTTTCCTCGCAGATTTAGGGGAAGATTTGCATTGATTCACCGCCCTATCGTTCGAGGTGAGGCCCACATGTGGATAAGCTTTTCGCCCGATTTGAAGCACTGGGGTGACCACCGACTGCTGATTAGAACACGACCAGGCTATTGGGACTGCCATAGAGTAGGTCTGGCTTGTCAGCCTATAGAAACAGCAAAAGGCTGGATGCTATTCTATCACGGTGTACGCACAACTGCATCAGGAGCAATATACCGCGTCGGACTGGCCCTTCTGGATTTGAATGAGCCGTGGAGAGTCTTGCGTCGAAGCAGTGAATGGATTTTGGGACCGCGAGCTATTTACGAGCGTGTCGGTGACGTCGGTGACGTTGTATTCCCGACTGGAGCTGTTGTTCACAAAGAAACCGATCAGCTCCATCTATATTATGGCGCTGCGGACTGTGTCATTGCCGTCGCAACAGCTAATCTAAGCGATGTCCTCGACTATATTATGTCCTGTCCGGAAGTGGAGGAATAAACTGCCGGCAAGTTCAGCGCCGCTGGCCCAACCTACCATCGCCCACCTTTCCCTGAGTCGTTGTGGAAAATGTCTCCCTAAAGTCTACCTTTCAGCAATTCCTGCAGCCTCTCAAGCTCGCCGGCTTTCATATGGTAACTATGGTCGTGGTCTGGGAATTGGCCGCCCTCCACTTCTTTGCTGTAGTTATTAAATGCCTTGATGATGTCATCAGCCAAATTGCCGTAACTCTTTGCAAACTTTGGGCCTGTCCCTTGTGTCAGTCCCAGGATATCAGGCGCTATCAAAATCTGTCCGTCGCAGCCTGGCCCGGAGCCGCAGCCTATCACGGGTAATTCACATCGCTTTGTGATAATCTCTGCAACATCAGCAGCGGCGCCTTCAATCAGCAGCGAACAGGCACCGGCGTGGGTCATCTGCTCAGCGAGGGTTATCAACTGCAAAGCCATCTCTGCGGTGGTAGCCTCGGCCTTGAATCGCCCAATCTTACCGATGGCCTGCGGCCTTATGCCAATATGTGCCATAACGGCCATGTCAGCATCGCTAACTGCTTTTACTATATCGAGATACGCGCCACCGGCTTCGATTTTTATCATCTGCGCCCCAGCTTCAGCAACGAATCGGCCGGCATTCTTCACCGCCTCGGCTTTGCCGACCTGATAGGATAGAAACGGCATATCAGCAACCAGATATACATTCGGCGCCCCCCTTCGTACAGCGGCGGTTATGGCAACCATAAAGTCCATCGTGGCCGGCAAGGTCGAATCGAACCCAAGCATGGCCTGGGCAGCAGAATCACCAACCAATATCATCTGCACATCCGCTTGAGAGACAAGTTTGGCTGTGGTATAGTCATAACAACTGACCGCAACAATCTTGCGACCTTGACGTTTGGCTTCCTGCAGGTCTGAAATCGTACATTTGGTATCCATAATCAGGCTTTCCGACAAGCTGAATAAGTAACAGTGTATTGGTTAAAATATGCGAACAAAAATCGTTTATCAAGCGTAAACTATCTTGGTTTTTGGGCAAAATTTGCATATTTTAAAAGAAATAACAAAAAAAATAAGATTTTCGCGACCAAAAACGTTGATTTGTGGTAAGAAGGGTGTTCTTTTTCAAATTTTCGTTAAAGAATTTTTGGCTATTTTCTCGATTAAATAATCATAAGGACAATTGAAAAAAGACAAATAATAAAATTGGGTTTCGGCATTATATAGCTTTTCATCACCCTCCTCCGAAGCCAGATTCTGCTGTTGTTAGGATCTGGCTTTTTTTGTTTTTATCCCTATCAAAATGGGCAGTTGCAGGTATGCTGCACACCTTAAACTGGGTAAGAAGTCGTATTGAGGGACATTTTCGCATCAAGGTAGTAATATTTCCAAAACGGCAGTCGACCATAGCACGGGACAATATCCAACACGAGGCTGAGAGAGCTGGGTGATTTTGTGCTCAGACGGCAGGTGACATTGACCTTTATTGATGTATACATAGCCGTGCTTTTGAGGCGGTAACACTATCACACTTTGAGAGGCTTAGTGGATAAAGCCAAAGGGCTGGTGGTATTAAAGCCCCCAGCCCTTTCCTGGATATATAGGTCACATGGCAGAAGAATCTTAATCACGATTGTGGTTGCTACGACTATTGCGACCGCCAATTATTCTGACGGTGTCGGTGCCATAGAAATATTGACCAGTCTTTAACTGACCGACGACCCGCAATTCCACCCTGCCGTCATCAGGGACAGCCTCCATAATTCTGGTTTTGTTAAAGAACGCGAAAATTCTTGTGCGCTCTGCATCACCTGTCCTGGATTGGGTGATCTTTTGACGAATTGCCTCTGTGCTGCCCGGATAAAGTAAAAGCGGCTGGTTACAATCGATTTGATCCTGGGTGATACCTTCTGGCAGTTGAAGCATTGTCGTTATATTCGGCATTTTGCTCTGTCGGTTAAGTACCTTTGGTGATATTCGCAGATGAGATTCCATTGGCCCAATTACGGTTATGACGGTGTGGTCCGGGGCGGAATCACGTATACCGTCGTTTACAATTAGAACGATGCTGTGCATGCCAGCCGGTAGTGGAATTGTGACAATGTGGCCTGTTGCAGTAAAGTTGTTGCCGTCAACGGACCAGTTCCAACTGAATGTTAGCCCGTCAATATTGCCGTCGAAAGAATTAGTGCCGTCAAGAGTTACCTGGGCAAAGCTATTGGGGCCGGCGTAGACAGTCTGGTCGGGGCCGGCATCGGGGAAACCTGCGGTGATTTTCCTTCCACCTTGTTCGGCGCCAACATGTGGTTCGTAGTAGAGATATGTTTTGCTGTCGGGAATGAGGGCGCGTACAGGGAAGCGTGCCTTGACCTGGAAGGTGAAGGTGCGCTGCTCGCCACCGGCCAGGTTATCGACGTAGAAGATGACCTTTCGTCCGGCTACTTCGACCCTGCTGACAGTCCCAGCCTCGACAAGGGCATCGAGGGACTCACGCAGTGGCATAAATCCCGTGGGCACACCCACATCTACTATCATCATTCCGGAGTCCCCCGCTTGGCCAAAATAGCGGACGGTCACAGTAACGTTGACAATATCGTCCACATGGACATTGTCGGCATCGTATGTTACCTGAAGAGCCATATCGTTATGAATGATATGATCGGTTAGGGAGACATTAAACTTCCGGACGAGCTGGAAACGAGCCTCGCCGGAGCCTGTGGCGCTCAGTTCGATACCGGTTCCCGCAGGCAGTTCCGCAATCTGGAGCACATCGAAGTTGCTGCTGTCGACGTTGAACTGTGCTAAGATGCCACCATCGGCGGCTGTGGTTGTTACAGTCAAGTTGACGTTGCGTGTTTGAATTCTGGCGGCAGTCATTAGCGCCTTGAGCGCCATAACAGTGTCTTGCGTGCTGCCGAATCCCCCTCGGCTGTTCTGCTGCAGAGCAAGCCACTTGATAGCATCATTGGCCTGTGGCTTTTGGTTCTCCATCAAAGCCAGGGCCGCATAGGCCGTGGTCTCGACGTCGTAGGGGCTCCAGTGAATGCCGTCACCGTCTTCGATGGCGATTTCCAACAGTCGGCCAATGACCGTATGGACTGCGCTGTTATTGACCCGTGTAAGGGCCAGAGCTGCGACGGCGAGCGCATAGGGGTCGTTCTGAACAGAAGTCAAATTATTGGTGAGATATTGGGTGGCGCCGGCCAGGGTGTCCGGTGATGCCGCACCATAGTCAACTAAGGCAATCGTAACAAAGGCGGTGAGCGCGAAGCGGCCCGTAGCACCTCCCATCATGTCCTTGTGGTGTACGAATCCGACAGGTTCCCATGACCCGTCGGTCAATTGGTGTGCGTCGATCCAGTCAGCAGCCTCGGCGAGAATGGTTCCGTCTACCGTTTGAATGTCTCGAGCAGCGCTGAAAGTGCCGAGAACAAAGGCTGTCAGCCAGAGGCTGCCTGAGGCGTCTGAATCGCCGAACGCGGAAAATGAGCCATCCTGCCGACGATACGTTAGTTCGCGCTGGTAACCGGTGGTAATGAAGTATTCGGCCTTTGCACGGACCTCGGGTGTCAACTGTCCTGTAGCGTCAAGATAGCGGAGAATTTCTACATCAGGTGCGAAGAAGATCATGTTTTGTTCGCCGCAGCCGTAGGGCATGTGCAGCAGGTCGTCGACGCCGTTGATGCTCTGGGCGACCAGACTCGGCGTGATACTTAGAAGGAGCTTTTCTGAGCCGGGTACGGAGTAATCGGGCAGAGTGGTATCGAGCGTTACTGTGTTGCCCGCGCGTATCATCCCGTTGGTCACAAGCTCGCGCTGTGTGCCCTCCGGTTCGACGAGTAGCTCTTTGCGTACCGCGTCAGCACGGAGCGTCGAGCGCAATGTTACCTCGAGTGTATGACGTCCGAGCGCGGTTGGCTGTATTAAGAATGATGCTAATCCGACTGAGTTGGCGTTGACGGAGACCTGCTGGGTACCGGCTTCGAGCAGTTCGAACCATTCCGCGTCGGCCAGCTCTACGTGGACGAGCTGGGGCGTATCGAGGTAGTTAAATATCTGGATGCGAACGGGGAACTGTTCACCACGTGTAACAGCGTATGGCAGGTCCGGTTCGCCGAAGAATTCCTGAAAGACTAAGAGCTCTGATTCAGTAATACCGAGGCCATTGTCGGACGTGGAGACGGCGTGCAGCCGCCATGTAGTGATGCTGTCTGGGGCCGTAAGGTCGATAGCGGCGGTACCGTCCGGCTGGGTGAGCAAATCGGGCATCCAAAGCCATGTTTCAGGGAAAAATTGGCGGATACGTGTTACATCGGCGAGTGGGCCGGGGTCTTCCGGAGGCGAATGCGGTCCGGGCGGTGATGGTGGAGGTGCGGGTGGTAGAGGTCCCGGAGGTGGGGGAACTCCCGGGCCGCCGGATTGACCATATGGTACAGCGATAGTGTCAGACACCAGCACCTGGAGACCTGCATCATCAAATACATCATAAGCACCGTAAGATTGATGTGTTTCTGATTGTGGTTCCATAAACCGACTTTCGAGTTCGTTGAATACCTCGCGCATATTGAGTCGGCCATCGTTGAGAGCATAAACCGACTCATCCACTATGGCAAGACCAACCATCGCTTCGGTGTCAGCCTGAATGGAGACCTGGACTGGGTCGCCGGGAAGGACCTGATTAGCATCGAACTCAACCTTTAGCCCGGCAGCGTTATCCAGGGCCACTTCAAGCGGCAATGTTTGGGCCGATACTTCGTTGTTAGGATTTATGGCGTAAGCAACGACCTTCGCGGCGGGCACCATCTGCGTTGTAGCCTGGAATATAATCTGAGGCGAAGTTGTGGCATCTGACCAGACGGTACGGCCATTCGCAAAGATATCGTAGTAAACCGTAACATCGTGAGTCTGGAACACATCGATAGTAACGATATCTCCGACATTGATGGGAGCATCTGAAACGCGGCTAAGGTGTAAGAAGCTGTCGGAAGGGGAATAAGTTGCATAAATGGTCAATTCAGCATCCGCATCGGTGCCGTTTGTGCTGACCGAACTGTGGATGTGCACACAGGCCGTGCCCTCAGGTGCAAGAAATGTCACAGTGGTGAAGCCGTTGACACTCGGAAGCACGCGGGTTTCGGTGGATATTACGCCGCTTTCGATATTCATTGAGTTGTTTAGCTGTGCACTCGGCAGAACCGCTGGTGGAGGCAGAGGTATTGGTGGAGGAAGAGGTGGTCCCGGTGGCGGAGGCAGTGGAGGCAGCGGTGGTAGAGGCGGAGGAAATGGAGGTAGAGGCGGAATCCAACAGTACTCATCGTAGTATTCGCACGTGACCTCTGCGGAGAC
>DATLBB010000033.1:0-11869 GCA_035527155.1 Sedimentisphaerales bacterium | reverse complement strand
CAAACCTCGCCGCTTCGACTGTTGTCTCGCCCTTGACTTGCCCGTTTTTTGCTTCTCCCACAACAGCCTTAACTTTCGCAGCTACTGCCGAAACTCCTGCGATATTGGTTTCGATGCGAAGCAGTTTCTGGAAAAACACACACAATACGACTGGCTCAATCGCAGGGATTGTTATACAAAATACTTTTCATTTACCGATATCGGTCTGCTTGATATCCATAGGAATTTGCATAGCTGCCGCGATAATCTCGAATGTCGAAGTGAAGGGAGTATTGGTGTTTTGGATTTAACTTGTGAGTACGGCTGGACGATAGTATAATGCGAATAGGGTGTGGCGGAAATTGGTTCTGCCGGAATAGAAGCCGTTAAACCGAACTGAGGAGCAATTTTATGAAGACAAGAAAATATTACATTCTGATTGCGATGGTGTTCGTAGTTGTTTGTGTAGTTGGAGTGAGCATCGGCGCTCGTGCGGGAAGGAAAGACGTGTTGACTACAGGGGAGAAAGCGACAGGCGCAAAAGCAATGGGCCGTTTCAAGACGGAGATGGATAAGATAAGCTATATTATGGGCATGCAAATCGGCACCCGCTTGAAGTCTCAAGGTATAGAGGCTAATGTGAAACTGTTGGCTCAAGGTATCGAAGAAGCGCTGGCAGGGAAAGAGCCCGCGATAAACCAGGCCGAACAGCAGAGTATCATGATGGAGTTTCAGCGAAAAATGCGTGAAAAGATGCAGGAAAAACAACAGTCGGAGGCGATAAAGAACGTGGGCAAAGCAAGTGCATGGAAATTGCAACTCAAAAAGCCGGAGTTGATGAAGTTCGATTCCAATAAGGACTACTTCTGGATTCTGGAGACGAGTAAAGGAAGGATAAGCATCAAACTTATGCCGGACATCGCTCCTATGCATGTTACGAGTACAATCTTTTTGACGAAAAAAGGCTTTTATGACGGAGTAACTTTTCACCGTGTCATTCCCGGTTTTATGGCACAGGGCGGCTGCCCGCTTGGTACGGGAACCGGTGGGCCGGGTTATAAATATGCCGGCGAAATTAAACCAAATGTGAAACATGACAGGCCGTACCTTCTGAGTATGGCGAACGCCGGGCCCGGAACGGATGGGAGCCAGTTCTTCCTTACGTTCAAAGCGACGCCCTGGCTTGACGGCAAACATACCATCTTTGGTGAAATAGTTACGGGCCGGGATGTTATGAAAAAGCTGGAAGCGGCCGGCGGCCCAAAGGGAACACCCAAGGAAAAATTACTAATCATCAAGGCGCGTATTGAAGAGAAAGGGAAGTAATCTTGTCAAGAGGGAATTAGTGAGTTAGCGAATTAGTGCATTGGTGATTAGAATTCGTGTAGAGAGAATTTCAGATTCCATATTTCAAATTGGATATGAGATTGCTTCGTTTTCGCTCAGGGCTAAAGGCTTTTTAATAGATTCCTCGACTGGGCAAGCAGAATAGAGAAAATCAAACTTACACACAATACTTGACTCTATCCACGAAAACGAGCCACTTGCACAAAGCAGGTTCCTGTCTTATCATACACTTATGGTCAAAACAAAAAAGATACAAGTACGAACAAAAGGTAACTGTGACGTCGTTAATATCACCGAGCAGGTCAGCGGGGTTGTAGCACAAATGGGTATTAGTGAGGCGACGGTTACGCTTTTTAATGTCGGCTCGACGGCGGGGATTACTACTACCGAATATGAGCCGGGGCTGGTTAATTATGATATAGCGGCTGCGTTCGAGAAAATCGCACCCGAAAATGGACGCTATGAGCACGAAGAGACGTGGCACGATGATAACGGGCACTCTCATGTGCGGGCTTCTCTGCTGGGGCCATCTCTGAGCGTACCGGTGGTTGAGGGGCAACTTACACTCGGGACGTGGCAGCAAATCATCCTGGTCGATTTCGATACCAGGCCAAGAACAAGAACTGTCATCTGCCAGATAATCGGCGAGTAAACAATTGACTATTTACTGTTTACTATTTATTATTGAAGTGAACGGGTATTTAGCAAGAATCGTAAATAATAAACAGTAATAGTTTTTTTGAGATATCTATTACTATGGATATCCGGCGTATAAAAACAGTTTGCGTAACAAGCATGCTGCTTATTGGTTTCTATATAGGCGGCTGTGGGGATGGGGGGCGAGAAAGAACATTAGGACTTGTCCTCGATAGAGAATTAGGCACTACAATAGGTTCGTTAGCGGAGGTGGTTTCGCTTGATTTGATAGGCGTGGAAGGATACGGGGTAGTGGGTGGATTGAGAGGAACAGGTTCTGCGGAATGTCCGCCAAACCTTAGAGCATACCTTGAGCAATATATCCTGAAGCAATTGCCCGAGTCCGGAATGAATGTTGAACGGTTTATCAGCAGTCACGATACCGCTGTAGTATCGGTGCAGGGGCAGATGCCCGGCGCTGTTTTGAAAAACCAACACTTCGATGTTAGGGTATCCGCCCTGCCGGGTACGCAAACAACTTCTCTGGAAGGCGGCTGGTTGTATAAGGCTGAACTCAAGCAAGCAGGCAGATCCGGCATGGCTACACGAGTCTTAGCTGCGGCGGAAGGCCCGGTCTTTATAGATACGCTCGGCAGCGGCAGAACAGATAAGAAAGCCGGCTTTGTTCTGGGTGGAGGAACGGTGCTTGATGAGTATCCGGTAAGTCTGGTACTTCGGAAGCCGGATTTCAGAATTGCAAACGCTATTCGCAATCGCCTGAATTGGCGTTTTGGGCCTAACAAAGCGAAAGCAGTTTCGCCAAGACAGATTGAATTGAATGTGCCGGCCCAATATGGCGACCGAAAACAGCGGTTCATCTCAATCGTCAAGGCAATGTATCTTGCTGAGACGCGGGAAATTAACAGAGAGAGAATAAAGACGTTTGTTGGAAGGCTTGCTGTTTCGGAGGACAAGGAGGCAAGTGAGATTGCTCTTGAGGCGATAGGCAATGAGAGCCTTCGTAAGCTGTCAGCTTTGTTGAATTCGCGTTATGAAGAAGTGCGTTTGCGAGCAGCCAGATGTATGCTTAATCTGGGCAGTGACGTTGGTTTGGAGACTCTTGTGAAAATAGCAATGGACAAGGCTTCGGCGTATCGGGTGGAGGCCCTGGAGGCGGTCACCACGGCGGCGAGGCGCAATGATGCGGCTGCGATAGCACGACTACTGCTGCAGGATGAAGATTTTAATATCAGATTGGCTGCTTACGAGCAACTTCGAAAATTAGATGATATTGCTGTAACACGAAGGCCCATCGCACGTAGTTTTTATTTGGAACAAATTGCACAAACAGCACACAAGGCGATTTTTGTTTCGCGGAGTGGCAAGCCACGAATTGTGTTGTTCGGGGCGCCGATATTCTGCCGGGACAATATCTTTGTGCAGTCAGCCAACGGGGAGATAACAATAGATTCGCGTGCCGGTCAAAAATACGTTTCATTAATGCGTAAACATCCCACACGACCTACGATGATAGGTCCACTGAAAAGCTCTCTTGAAGTCGGCGATATTATTAAAACACTCTGCGAAGAGCTGGTTAGAAGGACTGAAGAAGCACGCTCGGGATTAGGTGTTTCTTATGCCGATATGATAGCCCTTTTGAAGCAGATGTGCGAGAAAGGCGCTATAGAAGCTGAGTTTCGGGCTGGACCCCTGCTCGGAATCGACTAATTGTCAAGAGAAACGAGGCTCTCGGCCGATAATAAGAGTAAAAGTTGACCAGAATGGAGTGCGCCGGCAGGGTGACACGAATTATCGGATGTAACAATAGGGTGAAATAATGAGACTTGAAAAAATTGTTCTTAACGGATTCAAAAGTTTCGCCGACAAGACAGAATTTTGCTTCGAATCGCCAATAACGGCGATTGTGGGGCCAAACGGGTGTGGTAAAAGCAATATCGTCGATGCGGTCAAGTGGGTACTTGGTGAACAAAGCGTCAAGAGCCTGCGAAGCGACCAGATGGCTGACGTTATATTTGGCGGGAGCGGCAGCAGAAAGGCCCTCGGGACGGCTGAAGTGAGCCTGCTTATCTCCAATCCCAACGGGACCGGAGCCAGACAACTGCCAATTGAAACAGACGATGTCCAGATATCACGAAGGATATACAAGAGCGGGGAGAGTGAATACCGGATAAATAACAAAATCTGCCGATTGAAAGATATTCGAGAATTGTTTATGGACACCGGCGTAGGCGCCAGGGCCTACTCGATTCTTGAGCAGGGACAGATTGAGCAGCTCTTAAACGCATCGAAAACGGACCGAAGGATTGTATTCGAAGAAGCAGCGGGCATAAGCAAATATAAGGCGCACAAAAAAGAGGCACTTCGCAAACTGGAACGCAGTGAGCAAAACCTGCTGCGACTTGCGGATATCTTGGGCGAAGTGACAAAGCAACTGCGAAGTGTGAAATATCAGGCGGGCAAGGCACGAAATTACCTGCGATATACCCAAAGGCTCAAGGAGCTGCAGGTCAATTACTCGTTGGCTGAATATGCAAAGAACCAGGCACTTCTGAGAGAGAAAGAGAACATCCTTGAGCAAGAACAGGAGCTGTTTGAGCGCTTGGCTGCAGAGGTAACGAAAGAAGATAATCTAATCAGCGGGCTGAGACAGAAAGTAACAGAGACCGAGAACAAGCTGAACCGCACGGGAAACTTACTCATCGTTGTTCAGAGCAAGATTGAGCAGAGCATGCAGCGAATTGAGTTTTTGCGAGCGAGGATTTCAGAACTGCAGCAACGGAAGAAGTCGGCCGGCGAGAGAATTGCACGACTTCGGGAACAGGAAAACCTCTTTAAGGTGGATTCATCCCGGCTGCGGGGGGAGCTGTTAGATTCCGAAAAGACGCTTGAAGAGAAGAGCCGAGCTGCCGAGCAAGCCGAGAAAGCCGTCCAGACAATAAGCGCCGAATGTACGTCACTGGAGGCGGAGCTGGAAGATGAGAAATCGGGCGTAATCGATATAGTCAGGAGGACGGCGCAACTTCACAATGAAATCCAGAGTATATCAGTTTATCGTAATAATTTATCCAGCCAGAAGGACCGTTTGTCCGGCAGAGCAAAACACGCCCACGCAGAACTTGAGAAACTGCTTACCGAAAAGGCACAACATAAGACGCGGCTGAACGATATCGAAAAAGTGTTGGGCGAATTGACGGAGAACCTGGAATCCAAGCGCAAAGAGTCAGAAGAAATCAACAATCTGCTCACAGCGGACAACAAACGATTAGTCCACAGCAAAGATGCGCGAAGTACACTGAGCGGTGAATTAGCGATATTGACTGACATGGAGAGAAGGTGTGAGGGGCTTACAACGGCTGTTAAAAGCATTTTGCAAAACAGGTCGGTTGAGAACGGCAAACTGGATTACGTCGAAGGAATCATGGCGGATATTATTGCTGCTGACTTCGAGTATGCAAATGCTGTCGAGGCCGGGCTTGAGAGCAAGACCGACACCCTGGTAGTCAACAGCACAAGAAGGCTGCTGGCCGATAAGGAAACGATTGAAAAACTTGACGGCAGAGTGAGTTTTATATGCCTTGATAAAACAGGGCCTTTTGTGGATACAACAGACCTGTCAAAATTTCCCTGCGTAAAAGGCAGGCTTGCCGAGTTCGTAAAGTACGAGAGCAAATACGCGCCGTTAGTGTGGAAACTGCTCGGTAAAACCATAATCGTTGACTCGATTGATGCGGCAGTTGAACTGTCCGGTGAATTGGGGCAGGAGTATAAATTTGTTACCTTAAAGGGGGAATTGATGAGCGCGGACGGCTCAATAAAGCTTGGGCCTTTGCGGAGCACATCCGGTTTGATATCGCGAAAGAGCCGGCTGCGCCAATTGCAGCAGACCATTGCTAATATTGCAGGTGAAATCGAGACGCTCGAAAAACAAATTGAGAAAAACGAACAGGCAAACGAACATCTGGCCAAATTGTGCAAGGACCTGCGAACGGCTGTTTATGAGGCGAATACAGAAAAGATGCAGGTAAGCTGGAAGCTGCGGGAATTCGAACAAAATATAAAGAGACTGCGTGAAGAGGTGAATTTAGCGGCCGGTGAGATTGATTTGCTGGAAACCGAGATTGCCGGGTCGGTCCAAAAAGAATACGATTCGAAGCAAAGATTGCAGGAATTAGAGACGGTCAACAGCCAGCGGACGTCGCGTATAGAAGAGCTTGAAGGAAGATACGCCGAACAAAAAGGCCTGCTGCAGAACCAATCGGACCGACTTACCGATTTGAAGGTTGCGGTGGGACAAATTACCGAGCATCGTAAGGCCCTTAAGCAGGCAATTGCGCATCTGTCAAACCAGATGCAGGCAAACCAAACGGCAACAGAGTCGGCGCTAACAGAAATACAAAACTGCGGCGGGCAACTGACGGAAGCAGAGAGGGACGTTCTTAACTGCGAAGCGGCTGCGTCCGAGTTGTATGTCGAAAAAGAAGAGACGCAGGAAGGCAGCAAAGAGCTGCATAGAGAAATAGAAAAGCTGCTCGAAGAACAAAAACAAAGAGAAGAGCTTATCCGACAAAAGCGGGACCGGATACACGAGCTTGAGTCCACAATGGGCGAGCTTAAAGTAGAATTGGGCCAGTTAGAGGTAAAGGGACAGGGTCTGGTTGAAAGAGTACAAGATGAGTTGCAGATTGATTTGGTGGCTGCCTATGAAGATTACAGGCAGAGCGAGGTCGACTGGGAGGCGGTGAGAGAAGAAATAGCAGGGCTTCGCGCGAAAATCGAACGATTAGGCAACGTTAATCTGGACGCGATAGACGAGCAGGAAAGCCTGGAAGAACGATATAACTTTTTGAGTAAACAGGTTGAAGACCTGAATACAAGCAAAGCTCAACTTCAGCAATTGATAAGCCGTCTTAACAGAAAGAGCAGAGAGAAATTCAGGTCAACTTTTGAAGAAATCAGGATTCATTTCCAGGATGTGTTCCGCAGGCTGTTCGGTGGAGGTAAAGCCGACATATTCCTTGAAGATGCTGAAGATATCCTTGAAGCGGGGATAGAGATAATAGCTCGTCCTCCCGGCAAGCAAACGATGAGTATCTCTTTGCTTAGCGGCGGCGAAAAGGCGCTGACCGCAATCGCACTGCTGTTTGCGATTTTCACGACGAAGCCGTCACCATTCTGCTTCCTTGATGAAATCGACGCGGCACTCGATGAGGCGAACAATGAACGGTTCAATCTGATGGTGCGGGAATTTCAAAAGAATTCGCAGTTTATCATAATCACGCACGCCAAACGCACGATGAGCATTGCGGATGTGCTGTTTGGGATAACGATGCAGAAGCAGGGAGTGAGCAAGAAGATAAGCGTCAGATTCGATAAGTTTGACGAGGAAGAGGAAACGGCTGCAGTAGCGTAGTTTGTGACTTGTGGCTCGTGATTCGTAAAGGAAACTGATGAAGAAGTGTCCCTATTGCGCAGAGGAAATTCAGGATGAGGCAGTGAAGTGCCGATTTTGCGGGGAGTTTCTTGATAAGGCCAGCAAGCCGGGAGGAAAATGGTATTTTAGCACAACTGCCGTTGTAGTTGCCCTGTTGTGCGTAGGGCCGCTTGCGCTATCGTTAGTCTGGTTCAATCCGCGTTATAAAATAGTTACCAAGGCCGTCGTCACAATTTTAGTTATTGTCTTTACTTTTTTGTTAGGCTATTTCGCAATACTGATGTACACTCGATTCTTAGACTCGATAAGAGAACTGGGAATTCGTTAGCCTCGTAGTGCGTCATGCGTATTGCGTATTGTGTGGGGATGTTTATCGTTTTTTTCTTAGCAGTATTGCGGCGAATCCAAACAGCAAGAACGTGGCCGGTTCGGGAACATAAGCCAAGGCTGTAACGTTCGGTGCACTGTTATCTGAAACCAAAACATAACTGCCGTTACCTGGGTCAATTCGGTAGAGACTGCCATTAGGAGTCATGCTTATCCCGTAGAGATACCCATCACTGCTATTGAAAGTTAGCCCATAAAGGATGCCCATAGGCGCAGCAGAAACCTGAGTGAAGCTGCCATCAGCAGGATCAATGCGGACGATGTAAGGCTGAGACAATACTGACAATCCATATAGGTATCCATCGCTGCTGTTGTAAGTAAGTCCCATGACGTACCCAGGCGAGGTGGAAACAAAATCATAGCTCCCATCAGTTAAGTCGATACTGAACAAATCACCATTACCGGGCCAGGGGATAACCTCAGCTTGGCCCGTTCCGTACAGATGGCCATCGCTGGTGTTGTAAGCGAGTCCAGAAGTAACCTCGGGGACCCCTGGGACAGAAATTACATCATAGCTCCCATCGGCCGGGTCGATTCGGAACAGACCGTGAGAATTCGAACCCATTCCATAAAGGTACCCGTCGCTGTTGTTATAAGATAATCCATGGATGCTTGGCGTTTGAGAAACCGAAACATAGCTGCCTTCAGTTGGGTCAATTCGGCACAAATAAGGAACACCTTTGGGGATTTGCGGGTTTGAAAAGTCATAGCTTATTCCATATAGATATGCTCCAAAGGCCAACTTACAAGCCCAGGGGGAAAATACGAAAAAAACTACCACTGCCAATACAAGAATTAATTGCTTTTTCATTCAGTTTTTTCCTCCGAAAAACGACACTGACAACGGATAGTAATATTATAACATCTTTCTGCTCCGGTTCAAGCAAAAAGAGCATTATGGCGGATTTATATTTGTCTCAGCAGAATTAAACTGGGCAACAAAGAGGAAAAATGATAATATGCAAAAAGAACAGGCGTAATACGATATACGCAATACACACTACGAAGATAAGATGACGGAAAGACTTGATACACATATTCTAAAGAATGGGATGGTCCTTCTTGGTGAGCCGATGGAGGCGGTCGAGTCGGTGGCGTTTGGTTTTACGCTGCCGGGGGGAGCAGCACGGCTGCCGGATGGCTGCTGCGGGGCCGGGAGCGTTATCATCGACTGGATTTTCAGGGGTGCAGGTGATAGAAACAGCAGGAAACTGGGGGATGCGCTTGACGGATTGGGGCTGCACCGTGCCAGCTCCGTGGGCAGCTCTCATATAGGTGTTGGAGCAGCGCTGGAAAATGAGAACCTGTCGCAGGCCTTGGATTTGTATGCTGATATTATACTTGAGCCGCACCTGAAAGAGGACCAATTTGAATTAGCGAAACAATTAGCAATTGATGGTGTGTACGCTCTGGACGATGACCCCCGGCAAAAGGTCATGCTGAAGCTGCGAGAAAAATTCTATCCGAGTCCTTTGGGACGCAGTACCTTGGGAAATATCGACGAGTTAACAGCTTTGACGGCCAAGAGTACAAAAGCGATTATTAAGGACAAATTCAATCTGTCGGAGACGATTTTTGCTGTTGCTGGCAAATATGATTTCGATGCCGTTGCCAGGCAGATGGAGAATCTGTTTGAAACAGGGAAGAAGAAGCCGCTTGAGCCGGTTACTTTCGGGGCGAAAGGCGGTGAATATACGCATCTAAATAATGAAGGTGCGCAGGTGCATATCGGCCTGATGACCGAGACGATCAAGCCGACCGATGAGGACTATTACAATGCGATGGTGGCGGTGTCGGTTCTATCGGGCGGGATGAGCGCCAGATTGTTTACGGAGGTGAGAGAAAAACGCGGGCTGTGCTATGCAATCGGGGCGCGGTACAACGGTCTGAAAGATGCGGCAGGCATCATGTGCTACGCGGGCACGACGCCGGAAAACGGGCAGGAAACACTCGACGTGATAATCGGCGAGTTCAACCGGCTCAGTGAAGGAATCAGTGAAGAAGAAATCCAGCGGGCAAAAGTGGGTTTGAAAAGCTCACTCATTATGCAAAGTGAATCGTCCAGCAGCCGGGCAGGGGGAATTGCGGGCGATTACTATATGTTCGGCAGAGTTCGCAGCCTGGATGAAATAAAGAGTAAAGTCGAGGCGACGAGCGTTGATTCGGTTCTGGGATTTTTGCGAAATAATAAGATAAAAGATTTTACGGTGGTTACAATCGGCCCAAAGGAAGTGAAAGTTAAGTAGAGCCAGGTATGGAATTCAAGAAGCATAAATTGGCGAATGACTTATGCTTGATCGGCGAAGTAAATAAATCCGCTAAATCGGCGGCGGTTGGTGTCTTCGTCAAGACCGGTGCGCGGGACGAGGCCAAACAAATAAACGGCGTTTCGCATTTCCTGGAGCATATGCTGTTCAAAGGCACGGAGAGGTTAAGCGCGCTTCAAGTCAATGAGGCATTCGACAGAACAGGAGCAGACTTTAACGCCGGTACCGGTGAGGAGAACACTTTTTTTTACGCCAGGGTCCTGCCTGAATATTTAGTCGAGGTAACAAAGCTGTGGATGGAGCTGATGAGGCCTTCCCTTCGAGATGATGATTTCGACATCGAAAAAAACGTCATTAAAGAAGAAATTGCAATGTATAAGGACCTGCCGAGCTTCGATGTTATGGACAGGTGCAGAAGTCTGCACTTCGACGGGCATTCGTGCGGCAATAGTGTTCTGGGCAGTGATGAGAGTATCACTAATCTTACTGCGGAACAAATGCGTGACTATTTTACGAGGCGTTATGCACCAAATAATATGGTGTTGGCCTGCGCGGGTAATTTTGATTGGGGCGAAATCTGCTCGCTTGCAGAAACGTCTTGCAGCAAGTGGCAAAAGCAGGATGCCGGCAGAGAGATAGGACATTGCGCGGGCAGCAAAAAGAAGGAACGCATTGAAAAACGGAATCTTGCCCGCGAACATATATGCCTGATGAGTGCCGGTGTGTCCGCACAAGATGAGCGGAGATTCGCGGCATCACTTTTGGCGACTATCGTGGGCGATGACGTCGGGTCGCAATACTTCTGGGAGCTTGTTGATAAGGCATTGGCGGAAGCAGCAGTTATGCAATTCGGAGCTATGGATGGTACGGGGGCATATTACAGCTATATCCGGTGCAGCAGTGACAATGTCACTAAGGTACTCGATGTTGTCAAAGGCATATTCAGCGGTCTTTCAAGCGGCGGGATATCCAAAGATGATTTAAGAAAGGCAAAAAATAAGATATTGAGCGCATTGGTAATAAAGAATGAGCTGCCGATGGGCCGGCTGCTTGACCTTGGCTTTAACTGGATATATTTGGAGGAGTATCGCACCATCGAGGAGGATATTGATGCGATTAAAGCTGTAACGGTTGACGACGTTCATTCGCTAATAGAGCAATTCGACTTAGGCGAATTCACACAACTTTCAATAGGACCAGCACAATCCGATTCTTGATTCCGGATTCTACGAGTGTCGAGGAGGGGAGCAGAATAACGTGGAAGGAGAAGATATATGGGCAAGCAAACGAGAAGAGAATTCCTTAGAACGGTGGGCTTGGCTGCGGCCTCGGCGGGGACGGTATCGATATTGCCGGGTTGTGCCGTCGCGAATCAGAGGATGAGGACGAAGGGAAAGCGGCCAAACGTGGTGTTGGTTATGACCGACGACCAGGGTTATGGTGACTTAGCGTGTCACGGTAATCCCGTTATCAAGACGCCGAATCTTGACCGGCTGCATGGTCAGAGCGTTCGCCTGACCGACTTTCACGTTGATCCAACGTGCTCGCCGACGCGTTCGGCTTTGATGACGGGGCATTACTCAACGCGGACAGGGGTATGGCATACAATTATGGGGCGGTCGTTATTGGGTAAACACGAAGTTACGATGGCTGATGTTTTTTCGGCGGGCGGCTATCGGACGGGTGTCTTCGGTAAGTGGCACCTTGGCGACAATTATCCATTCCGGCCGCAGGACCGGGGTTTTCAGGAAGTGCTTATCCATAGAGGGGGTGGGGTCGGGCAGGGACCGGACTACTGGGG
>DATLBB010000032.1:0-10623 GCA_035527155.1 Sedimentisphaerales bacterium | reverse complement strand
AAAACAAACCCAAAACAAACCCAATCAAACCCAATCTCAAAATCCTCGCAGGAAAAAATTCACCCCGCCGGTTGACGAAAGAAGATTCGGAGGTAACAATACCCGGGCCAATCAAGGATTTCGGGCAGTTTGCGTATTACAGGAGTTACATAAAATGAAAATAGCTAAGCCACAAACCGAATATGCGTAATTCTATTGCTCTCAAACTCGGTAGCCTGACGCTGGACGTGCCCTTCTTCCAGGCCTCCCTGAGCGGATACAGCGACTACGCAATGCGCACGCTCGCCCGCCGGTTCGGCTGCCCATTTACCCTGGCTGATATGATGCTCGCCAAGAGCGCCGCCAATACCCGGGTCCTGCGCAAGGCCTGCTTTCGCCCCGGTCCCGATGAGCACCCCGTCGGCGCGCAGATCCTTGGCAGGGACCCCGCGACAATGGCCAGGGCCGCCCGCGACCTGGTGGCCGCCGGATACGACGTCATCGATCTGAATTTTGCCTGTCCGGCCCCAAAAGTCTTGCGAAAGGGACGCGGCGGGGCAATGCTCAACGAACCGGACATCGTCATCGATAGCCTAAAAGCGGTGCGCGATGTCGTCGTCTGCCCCATCCTGATGAAACTGCGCATTGGCGCCGATCATAAACCTCAGTCCCTGGACAACTTTTGGGAGATTGTGACACGCTCGATAGAAAACGGTGTCGATGCCCTCGTCATCCACGGCCGCACCGTCTCAGACCGCTTCCGTGGCAAAGCCGACTGGGACCTACTGGCCGCAGTAAAAAACCGCTTCCCCGACGCAACGATCGTCGGAAGTGGTGACATTTTCGATCCGCCGGCAACGGTCGACCTGATGAAAAGGACCGGACTCGATGGCTTCGTCGTCGCACGCGGCGCCGTCGGAAATCCCTGGATCTTTCGAGATCTGCGCTGTGTATGGGAGAATCGTCCCATGCCTCTTCCTCCCGAACTTGCCGAACAAAGGCTCGTCATACTCGAACATTTCGAGCGGATCCTAAAGCATTATCCCGAAAAAAAAGCGGTCCGCATCTTCCGAAAGTTCTTCGCCGGCTACGTCCGCCGTCACCCCAAACGCAAACCGGCCCTGCTCTCTCTTATGAAAGCCAAAACCCGCGCCGAAGTCGAGACCGCCCTCAATACATGGTACACGGACACCTACCCCAACGCGGAGGAAAACTAACAATGTAGAGTGCGATACTTGTCTGACGACAGTCAAGATTTCGCACCACTTTAATTACTCCCTTTGTCATTCCTGCGCAGAGTCTGCCCTGAGTGTAGCCGAATGGGCAGGAATCTATTGTTTGAACACTTGTCCCGCACGTATTAGGCGTGAGCCTATGTTTAATAGGTGTGGGATTTGTATTTCGGTGATTTGGATTTGTCTAAGATTTAGAGCTTAGTATTTAGAGTTTATGCGTGATACGCTCCTCGTAATCTGTGAAGCTTGTGCCCTCGCAGGCGGGTATCTGTGGTTAACTATACCCAATCCACAACCGCCTAACTGAAAAAACTCCTGACAATATCGTTAAACGTTATGTAGAGAAAGAACCCTCCTATAAGTACCCAGCCGGCATAAGCAATAACGCCTTGTGTCCGCTCACTCAACGCTGAGCCCTTGACCTTCTCGACGAACAACAGCACAACCACTCCTCCGTCAAGAGGCGGCAGAGGCAAAAAGTTGACCACCGCTATGCAGGCGCTTATCAGGCCAAGAAAGTAAAAGTAGTAAACAAATGGCCGCTCAGAAACTATTGTATAACTGGCCGCAAGGATACCAACAGGACCTATCAGACTCTTGGGACTGACATCTCTGCCGACAAGACGCCTTAACGTCAGGTAAGTCTGGGTAATAAACATGACCGTCTTTTTATATCCCATACCCACTGCATCAATGGGATTGCCGGCCTTATAAAGCCTCCTCAAATCATCAAACGGAACAAATTCAGCAAAAGTTGATTCAACGGTAACAAATTCTACACGAGCATCTACATTCAAAGCAACATTGCCTGCTACCTGGTCATTGATGCGATAATCAATCACGACGCGCTGGCCGGGATATCGCCCGATTTCCCTGATAATATCATAGAAGCTCGACACCCGGGTCCCATCAACAGCCGTTATCACGGCGCCGCGAGGAATCTCTAACCTCTCCGGGCCATCTTCTACCGCAATAGTCTTGGCAACAACCGGATGACCAGCGTCAAGTACAGGGATAATACCAATCAATACCCGCTCGCCACCCGGCCGGCGTTTGGGCACAACTGTAACCACAAGGACCTCTTCGGCACCAGTAGCATCCGTGCGTAATACTTTAATCGGAAGTTCTCTTTTCTCATATTCAGTGGTAACCTCGCGCATCTCTTTATAGGTCGGATTCTCAACATCACCAATCGCAAGAACAATGTCCCCTTCTTGCAGCCCGGACTCGGCATCAATGTCCCCTTCTTGCAGCCCGGACTCGGCATCAACGACCTCTATCCGCAAACGCGGCACTATGGAATATATATGGCTAAGGTCGGATTCTGACTCAACCTGCCTTACTGCAGGTGCTAAACTGAGTGGAATTTGCGATTCGACTAACTCAACTTCACCGGTTTCTGTGGTTCGTTCAGCAACGACTGTAGCTGTCGGCACAAGAGAGTTTTGTACCATTGTCTCCAGGTGCCAGTGCGTCTTGACATCCCTGCCGTTAACAGACGTGATGCGGTCGCCGGGAAGCAGGCCGGTTTTTTCATTCAGCTTCTTAATATCGGTATCGGAAACCTCCGCAATAGTCAAACTTTGTGCCGGCCAGACACCAAAAAGTCTCATCGAGTTGCCTTCAAACTGCTCAGCAACAATCGCAAACTCTTCTTCAGAGCCGTCTTCGTGCCTTACTTTCATGTTGACTGCCTCGTTGACATCCGACAAAGCTGCCGCAATCTGGATATTGCTGAAGTCAAGATTCTCACTCTTGCCGGCAATCTCAATTATCTCGTCGCCGGGCTTTAGACCCGCGCGTGCCGCCGGCGAATCCGGCACCACTGAGCCGACCACCGCGGGAGGCAGCTCTATGCCAATTAGAAAAACCATCATAAAAAGCAGCATAGCGCTTATGGCGTTAAAGACGACCCCCGTAGCTATAATGGCCACGCGGGTACTAATCGGCTTGTTAGCATACGAACGCGGGTCATCACTTGTCTTGACCGAACCCACGTCCTCCTGGCCTAACATCTTGACAAAGCCTCCGAACGGAATAGCGCCGATTCGATACTCGGTCTCGCCGGCTCGCCCCTTTTTGCCGACAGTAAAACTTAACCGGCTTTCATCAGAACCATCTTTTTTAGGAAAAAAACGCGGTAAAATGGAAATACGGCAGCCTTCCTCTGTCCTGAGGATACCTGCAAGAGTTGGAGGAAAACCTATCGAAAATGCCTCGACCTTCACACCCGAAAGCTTGGCAACTATGAAATGCCCGAATTCGTGGACCAGAACTACCGCACCAAACCCAAGTGCAACCAGCAGTATATTGCCAAAAGCGCTGATGTTGCGAACGATAAGATAAAGAGCCACCGCAGCGACAGCGATCCATAAAAACGAAAGATAGCTCTTTTTCTGGACCCCGTAATCCCTTTCTTCGCGTTGGGGCTTCGGCTTCAACGTACCTTCTGTTTTAGACATTCAATAACCTCTCTTCTGGCCCAGGCGTCTGCTTCAAGTAGCTCCTCGAGAGAGACGCGCCTCTTTACATCATGTTTATCGACACAGTGCTCTATAAGTTCGATTATATTAGTAAATTTAATTCTGCCGGCCAGGAACTCCTGCACAGCCACCTCGTTTGCAGCGTTGAAAACAGCCGGGGCGGAGCCGCCCGTACCGGCAACCTCAAAACCCAAAGCCAGCGCGCGAAATTTTTCTAAATCAGGCTTTTCAAACGTCAGTTTGCCAACCTCATCAAGCCGCAGATGCCCGGCAATTCCTTCAACACGTTCGGGATAAGTTAGTGCATATTGGATGGGAAGACACATATCAGGCAACCCAAGCTGCGCTATTACCGACCCGTCCACAAATTCGACGAGTGAATGAATTATCGACTCAGGGTGAATCAGGACTTCAATTTTTTCGACCGGCATATCAAAAAGCCAATGCGCCGCGATAACTTCACACGCCTTGTTGACCAGAGTCGCCGAGTCAATGGTAACCTTCGGACCCATATTCCAAACAGGATGACAAAGGGCCTGCTGAAGTGTTACGTTCTGAATGTCCTCAGCGGTGGCTTTTCTAAACGGCCCGCCGGAAGCGGTCAGGATGATTTTACTAACTTCCTGCCGGGAACCGGCCTGCATAGCCTGGAAAATTGCTGAGTGTTCACTATCGACCGGCACAATACGTGCGCCATTTTCTTTCGCTGTTCTGGTAAGCAGTTCACCTGCAACAACAAGCGCCTCCTTGTTGGCAACAGCTAATGTTTTGCCCTTTTCGGCAGCGGCAAGAACCGCAGGCAAACCCGCTGCACCGACAACTGCGGCAAGGACAACATCAACCTCGTCGAGCTGTGCAATCTCTGTCAACCCATCCGGCCCAGCCAGAATCTTAACGTCCAAATCCCCGAGCAATTCACGCAGTGGCTCGACATAATCAGCATTTGTGATGGCAACAACCTTCGGCTTATACTTTTTGGCCTGTTTAGCTAAAAGCTCTACGCTGCTGTGGGCACTCAGGGCGACAACTTCGTAGTCAGGCCCAAGCGCATCGATCACCCGCAGCGCATTTTTACCAATCGAGCCTGTCGAACCCAAAATAGCGATATGCTTAGGTTTCAAAAGCTAACACCTTCTTTGTTTACCAAAAGAAATATTCCTTTTGCCACCAATTTTCACGAATGTTAACAAATCTTTGTCTCTATAAATCTGTGTGAATTCGTGTTAATTCATCCTTCGTAGCAGTGCTACCCGTTCTCCGTAGCACTGCGAAGAACGGATTCGTGGCTATAATTTCTTAATATTGCCAACAAAAACAGATAGTACGATAAACACTGCTGAATTGTCAAGATGAGAGTCGACACCAGGCCCAAATTTAGTTTTGAGTATTGAGTTTTTCTCGGCGTACCCCGTGTTCTCGCACGGCTATTCTTCTTTCATAAAGGTGTGGATATCTTCTCTCTCTGCTGATTTCTGGTCCTGAATTGACGCGGCGTCATGCCGACAAGCCCCTTAAAAGTTCGGCTAAAATAGCTTTGATTGTTGTAGCCGACCTCAAAACAAATCTCCGTGCAATTCTGTTCTGTCGCCAGCAGCAGTTGTTTGGCCCGCTCTATCCGCACACTTGTCAGGTAATCTATAATGGTAATGCCCATCTGCTCTTTGAATATATGGGCCAGCCTTGAAACGCTCAGGTACGAAACCCTGGCGATTTCGGTAAGGGTTATGGGCTTATCGTAGTTGGCGTCGATATAATTTATGGCCGGCCGGATTTGAGTTACCTTCCTGGCGTCCTGTGAGGAATAAACCAATTCGATAAATTCGTTCAACGCGGTACTAATCCACGCACACAAATCCTGCTGGTTGTTAATTTGCATCACCTTGTTTACAAAGGTGAGGTTCTTTTCAAGCATAACGTCAATATCGACTCCGCCTTCGACGGCCGACCGGCTCAGAATACTTAACAGCTCCAATAATCTTGCCTTAAGGATTCCGAGGTCGCCGGGATTATGAAACAATATCGTTCCGAGAATGGAATTTAGAATCTCCTTGGCGCCGGTCCTGTCGCCGATTTTGACTTTGCCTATAAGCTCGCGTTCGCTTTCGAGAGGATACCGCCATTCGGTGCCAAACTTTTTTCTCTCCTGGAGGAACTCGCCTATCTGCGACTGCTGTTCCGAGCGCTGCTGCCGCCATCTGACTACGCGTGGGTCCAGGCCGCCAACCTCGTAAAGCAAATCAAACAAAAATTCCGCTGCATTGTGGATTTTTCGTCCCTGTATAACCGGCAGCTTACGCATCGCAGCAACCAATTTTTTCTTATCTACACGAATGTCCTTCAATCGTTTCTGGATGTCCTTGACCAGAATTGTCGTTGCCGGCTCCCAAAGGCACTTGCCGAAAAACATCGCGCCGAGCGCCCTATGCTTATCCATAACCGGCACACAAATCAGCACTATGCCGGCGTGGCAAAGCGAAATGTAAGATTGGCCGGTCTCTATCGCTATCTCGAGACTGCGCTGGCGTTCTTTCCTACACCTTCTTCGGCCGATAGTGCTGCCGCGAATAATTCGGCAAAACGCCGGATGGTGCTCGGAACTGCACAGGGATTTTATTTCTTCGCCATCGATGTTCGTTGTTTCCAGACCGAGCTGAAAATGTTTGCGGAAAACACCCTCAATTCTTTCAAACTTTTCCCTGGTAAGTAACTTTGTTAACCGTGGTTTATCGGCCATCTCGGCTCGTGCTCCTATGCTCTTATGTAGTTTCACTCTCGGCGGAAATTTTCCGCCGTAGCAAGATAGTGTTATTGTACTAAAGAAAGAAAGAAAGCACCACTTAAACCCTGTATTTTCTAAAAGGGGTGGACTCGGGCAGCCAACTTGGATATTATCATGTCTCAGTGGCTGCCCCATACGAACACCGGATATAAGGAGCGATGTCAATGAATCATCTACGACTGCTGTTAATACTAATTGCAGCTTTATTCGCGGTGAATCTTTGCCGTGCTGCTGACCTGTTCTCGTCGCGGCTGGAAAAAGAGGGCTTCCTCAAGGCCCTGCGCCGGAAAGACCCACAATACGACCCCACTGAGCACATGGTGCGTGGACGCTTTTCTTCACCGGGATACCACACAACACTGAAAGCCGGTTACGTCCACCGCACCCGCGACTCGCTTCAGTATGCCGTCGCATTGCTCGATAGCGGCCAGCCCGACCGGCTCAAACGCGCCCAGGACATTCTTCGCCGCCTCATCTCTCTTCAGGACCAAAACCCTGGCAGCCGAACATACGGCATCTGGTCGTGGTTTCTGGAAGAGCCGCTCGATAAGATGTCACCACCGGATTGGAACTGGGCCGATTTCTGCGGCGCTCAACTGCTCCAGGTCGCCATCGACCACATGCACCGGCTCCCCGACGACCTGCAAGAGAAAGTGAAGGAATCTATCATCCACGCATCCTATTCGATTAAACGCCGCAATGTCGGGTCTGGCTACACTAACATCGCCCTGATGGGCACCTACGTAACACACGTCGCCGGCGAGCTTTTCGATGTCCCTGAGCTCACCGAATACGGAAAGGCCCGCCTGAAGCGCTTCTACGACCACACCCTCACCCACGGCTCGTTCTCCGAGTACAACAGCCCCACCTACACTGTCGTCGCCATCAACGAAATCTCGCGTATGCTCCGCCACGTCAAAGACCCCGGCTCGCAAAAGCTCATCCAAAAACTAAACCGCCTCGCCTGGCTCCATCTCGCGAGGCATTTCCACGCCCCCACCCGCCAGTGGTCAGGCCCGCACAGCCGCTACTACCGAACACTGCTGGGCAAAAGTACCCTCGCCTTCATCCAGCGAGCGACGGATGGTAAAGTGCACTTTGTACCCGAAAGCGAAACAGTCGTTAGCCTCGATGCGCATCGGCTGCGTGCCAAATGTCCCCAGGACCTCTTCCACTATTTCACCGACCTGCCGTCGCCCCGACTGGAAATCGAGGCCTTCGCCAAAAACAAGCCCGACCGTCACGACATCATCGGCACAACATACCTGCACCCGAATTATACGCTCGGCTCCGTCAACATCGGCGACCTCTGGAACCAACGTCGGCCCCTGCTCGCCTTTTGGAACACCTATAATGGCGTAGTAGCAATGCGCCTGCGATGCCTTCACGATAACCACGATTACTCTTCAGCAAGCATCTTCACCGTTCAGGACAAATCCGATATCCTCGGCGCCGTCGTCTTCGCCACCGACCGCGGCGATACGCATATCTCGCTCGACCGCATCAGGAACGCCACAATAAGAGCCACAGATCTCCGTATCCGCCTCGAACTCGAAGGCGCCGTTGCCGGTTTAAAACTGCCATCGAAAGTTGAAGTCGGCCAGCCGATTCGAATTTCATCAGGCCTGATCACCTGCGATTTCAAGGTAGCCCATGCCGTCTTCGGTGACTTCCCTATCACGATGCACACCAGCCGGGATGGTAACAAGGCCTGGATAGATATCGTCCTGTACAACGGTAAGCAAACGCAAATCGATTTTAACAAAATCCCCGAGGCAGTAATTGTCTTCACACTCTCGATAAATCCTGCTGGCCAAAGACGTCTCTTCGAATCCCGTTTCGAGGTGAGAATCTATAACACAGAATTGCTCATCACAGCCAACTTGGATAGAACCCCATACCCAAACATCTTTCTGGCCGTCCCGGTCACACCCATGCCATCCGGCAAACAAAGAGCCGCCGCTTCTGCAAAACTCGGCTCCACAAATCCCTGGAAAACCAAAGCCAAGTGAAACAATCCCCCAAATAATCAATACCTGTCCTTAAACGAAGTGAAGGAATCATTCATCATTAATCAATTCTAATGTCATTGCGAGCACTTCGCTTTGCTCAGCATAAACTCCGCGAAGCGATCCTATGAACCGGAGTCGGTCAACAGGTTTTTTATTTTTTCTGTACATTTCTTATCCTGCGATTTTCATTAACCAGGTATTTTTTGTCAGGGTGATTTTGATATCAGTAAACTGGCCGCTGCTATTCAGCAGCATTTCGCAGGCTTGGCTAACCATAGTTGCCCAGGTTGTATTAATGTCTGTTGACATTATAGCAGATTGTCCCTATTTTGAGCACAAGAAAATCGGCCATAGAGGACAGAAGACAGAGGACAGAGGACAGAAGACAGAGGACAGATGACAGAGGATGGATGGTGAATATCGAATATCGGACAAGGAATATCGAATTATGAAGTTGAGATTGTCGCGTATCCAGCCGACAGTGGGCACAAGTTGTGCAGGAATGACAAATAAAAAATTGAGATTGCCATCCCGCACCAATTGAGCTTAGGCTCACGCCTAATTGGTGCGGGACTTCGCAGGCCTCGCAATGACGGCGAGTAATGTCGAATACAAAATACAGAATATTGAATGACAAATGCTTATCAAACCATGGAGGAATTTGCAGATGGGAAAGAGAAAAAAAACGGAGCAGAATAAAGGGCGAAGCAAAAGGGCGTCTAAAGATTTTCGCGACGAATATCAGCGGATTTTCACGGAAATTTTGAAGTTGACAGATGCCTTCTGTGAGACGTACCTCAACGAGGACTATCGTAAGCTTTGCGAGGAGATGGCGATGGTTATCTGTTTGGGAGAATTGCCGTCTGAAAAAGGAAGGCCGGCCGGTTGGGCAAGCGGGATAGTGCACGCTGTTGGCTGGGTCAACTTCCTGCACGACCCTGGACAGTCTCCATATATGACCTCTGCGGAGGTAGCAGAGGGATTCGGCGTGTCACAGGGAACGACGATGGCGAAATCAAGAATCATCCGCGACGAGCTTGGCCTGATGCCGCTGGATCCGGACTGGTGCATACCGGCTATGCTCAAGGACAACCCGCTGGTCTGGATGTTGGAAGTCAATGGATTTATCATGGATATCCGCATCGCTCCACGCGAGGTACAGGAAGAGGCGTATCGGCAGGGACTGATACCTTTCATTCCCGCTGACGAGCAAGAACCGGAGCCGAAACCAAAGACAGGGCCAAAAATCATAGAATTTCCTTCTAAGCGGAATGAGACTTCCAGACTAAAATCGCCTCAGAAGCTGAAAGACGATGGACCTAATCTATTCGAGAGATTGGAGAAACAAGGAATATCGGATGTCGAATGACGAAATGGTAGCTCGTAAATCGAGCGACGAGCAACGAGCAACGAGCGGCGAATCCGTTGCCTGGTGGCAATTGCACAGGCGATTGTATAACTGGGTGGTTCATTTTGCAGACACGCCACACGGGGAAAGAGCACTGTTTCTGCTTAGCTTTGCAGAGTCTAGTTTCTTTCCTGTGCCGCCGGATGTTTTGCTGGCGCCGTTAACACTTGGAGCGCCGAAAAAATGGTTCAGGTTCGCCCTTGCCTGCTCGATAGCATCGGTCCTTGGCGGGATTTTAGGCTATTGTATAGGGATGTTTGCCTGGTCTATGATAGACCAATGGGTTTATACTCATCTGGCAGTAATTAATCTAACAGAAGCAAATTTTGCGAAATTCCAGAACTGGTATGACGAATATGATTTTTGGATTGTTTTTACCTGTGGCTTTACGCCGCTGCCATATAAGGTCTGCACAATTTCTGCCGGTGTGGCGAGGATCAGCTTTTTAGGCTTCCTTATCGCATCTACGGTGAGCCGGTCTGCGAGGTTTTTTATCGTAGCGGGCCTGGTCGGCTGGAAGGGCGAAAGAATCCGGCCTGTAATTGAGAAATATTTTAATTGGTTTTCGCTTGCTTTTGTGGCACTATTGATTGGTGGATTCCTTGTGATAAGATGGATTCACTGATTTTTGGTGGTTGGCTAATCAGTTAATTGGTTATTGGTGGTTGTCTGTTATGGACGACACTCAAAAACAAACACTTCTCAAGGTTGCCCGTGATACCGTTGA
>DATLBB010000031.1:0-7653 GCA_035527155.1 Sedimentisphaerales bacterium | reverse complement strand
AAGACGATTCAATCGCTGTTTACAGACGAGCCTTCCCTGATGGCGGTGAACATTGGGCCACTGCCTGAGAATGTAAGGAAAAATGTGCGAGTAGTTGACCGGCTGGATGAGGATATTAAGCCGCTGCCATCGGTGCCCTGGGTACACGATTTGCCTGAACAATATCGTAAGCGGTACGGCCAGGATATTCTGACGGTGCGTCGGAGTCTTTTTGAAGGAACAGAGAAGCTTGACCGTCAGGTACGACAGCGTTTCTGGGCGCTTATCTCAGACCTGGTCGCTGAACGTTACTTCGGACAGCTTCAGGGGTGGGCCCAGGCGCACGGCGTTGCATCGTCGGGGCATACGTTGTGGGAGGAAACACCGCTGCACCACGTTCCGCTGGAGGGAAACGCGTTGAAGGTGTTGGGGCGGATGGATATCCCGGGACTTGACATGCTCAACTCGGATCCGGATGCGGTTATCTACAGCGGTTGGTTGACGGTGGGTTTACCGGCCTCGGCTGCGCTTCTCAATGGGCGGCGGAAGGTAATGACGGAGGTCAGCGATTTCTCACAGAGGATGGCGGGCAAAGGTAATGTTTCCTTAGCGGATATGCAGGCGGCTGCGGCGTGGCAGGCCGCCCTGGGGGTGACGGAGTTTACGCTGTATTATAATCGTGGGGAGCGCCCGGCCGATCAATATCGTGCGTATTGTGATTTTGTAGGTCGCCTGAATGCAGTGTTGCGCGAGGCCCGGCCTGCGCCAAAGGTGCTGCTGTACTATCCGATTTATGACCTTTGGGCCGAGTATATACCTGTAGCGGAGAAGCTGACGCCGCAGTCGCAGTCTAAGCGGATGCAGCAGGTCCAGAACTCGTTTCTCGAACTGGGCAGGCAGATGGTGACCAGACAAATCTCATTCGCCATAGTCGACCACGAGTTGCTTGCAGGGGCAGAGGTCCGCGATTCGGGTTTATTGATTGGGCCGCAGCAATTTTCAGCACTTGTCCTGCCGGCAGGGGTAGATTTGCCTAAGCCGGCCGCCGAAAAGCTGGAGTGGTTCAAGGCTGCCGGTGGGCGCGTTATTAAAGCAAAACCTTCACTATCAGGGGATGATTTCAACACGCTGGCCGGCGTTTATGAGAATGGTACATTGAGCATACAATCTGACAGGATTATTGTCGGACGATTCGTCCGGGATGGCCGGGATATCCTGCTTGTTGTAAATGTTGCTGCGAAGCCTTACACTGGGGCGATTTCGGTAACCAATGCGACTAAGTGGTTGGTTGCGGAGCCAGCCGGTGGCCGGCTCGAACGAGCTAAAGTCAATGAAAATGGGCAGATTACTGTATCGCTACTACCGCGAGGTTCGGTACTGCTAATCGGGCCTCGGAAAACTTTGAAGACATCGGCTTCCCGTTGACAGAGTTCCGCTTATACTATCTACTTTTCGGTTATGATTTTTATCAATGGCTAAACAAACAACGGCATATATTGGACTTGGAAGCAACTTAGGTGACAGGGAAAAGTCTTTTAAAAGCGCCCTTAAAATGTTAGGTGAAACTGAGGGCATGGAGGTCCTCCGCGCAAGTGACATAATAGAGACTGAGCCGTTAGGCCAGGCTAATCAGCCGAAATACTTAAACGCGGTGGCTGAAATAGAAACCATACTGACCGCCGAAGAGCTGCATAAGAAGCTGGCAGATATCGAGGTGTCGCTCGGCAGAGAAAAAAAAGAAAAATGGGCATCGAGAATTATTGATTTGGACATTCTGCTGTTCGGCCGGAAAATCATAAATAATTCAAATTTGACCATCCCGCATCCCCAAATGCACTTACGCTCATTCGTACTTAAAGGACTGTGCCAACTCAATCCTGAGCTGGTGCACCCTGTAATAAAAGAACCGATGAACGAGCTGGCAGGCCATCTGAATAACACAGATTTCGTACTTAATCCCGCCCTGCCGCAGCTTGTGTGCGCGGCGGGTATTATCGGCGTAGGAAAAACTACATTAGCGGAACAATTATCAAAGCTGCTCGACTGCAAACTGCTGCTTGAAGCTTACGATACGAATCCCTTTATGCCGGACGTATATGCGGGCAAAAAAGAATTGGCTCTCGATTCGCAGTTGTATTTTTTGACCACAAGAATCGAGCAGATGAACCGCAACACATTAGCACGCGGGCAGATTGCCGTCAGTGACTATATCTTCGACAAAGAGCTCATCTACGCCAGACGGCTGCTCAGTGCCCGCCAACTTGCCCTGTATGAGAAGGCTTATCCGCCATTTGCCGGGCAAATTGTTTCGCCGGTGTTGGTGATATATCTGCAGGATTCGGCGAAAAGGTGCCTTGAGCGTATCCATAAGCGCAACCGTCCTTACGAGCAGAAAATCGAGCTGCAATTTTTGCAAAGCCTCGATTGCGATTACCAGCAGCTCTTTGCCGATTGGAAAAACTGCCCCGTCATTCGCATCCCAATATCTAAATTCGACTGCACAAAAGATACAGATTTGCAACATTTGGCAAATCAAATAAAATGCTATGTTGTTGGTTCTTCCGTCTTTGCCGGCACAACGAAGCAACCTAAAACGTAATGTATGAGATTGCCACGGCCTGCCAGGCAGGCCTCGCAATGACAGCCATAGTAAAGGCTATATAATGGAAGTTGCAAAAACAATAGAATCGGTAAGGGCTGTGGTAAAAGCGGCACGTGGTGATGGCAAAAGAATTGGCTTTGTGCCGACAATGGGCGCGCTTCACATCGGTCATATATCACTCATCGAAGCGGCGGTGAAAAATAGTGATTTTGTCGTGGTCAGTATATTTGTCAATCCAACGCAATTCGGCCCCGGCGAAGATTATAAAAAGTATCCGCGACCGCTCGAAGCGGACCTGGAGATATGCGAAAAAGCAGGCGTCGATGTTGTTTTTAATCCTACGCCGGAGCAAATGTATACAGCGGAGAATGTTACCTGGGTAAACGTCGACAAATTAACTGAAACATTATGCGGCCGGTCTCGACCGGGACATTTTCGCGGAGTGACCACTGTCTGTGCCAAGCTCCTTAACATTGTTGCCCCGGACGTTGCGTTTTTCGGACAGAAGGACGCCCAGCAGGCGGTCGTTATCAAGCGAATGGTCGCCGATTTGAATATGCCCATGGAGATTGTTGTCTGCCCGACCATTCGCGAGAGTGATGGTTTAGCTGTCAGCAGTAGAAATAAATATCTGACCGAAGAGCAGAAGAAGGATGCAGCCTGCATTTATAAATCGCTGCAAAAATGCCGGGAGATGAGCAAAGCCGGCACCACAGAAAGCGAAACAATTATCGCCGAGATGCGTAAAATATTAAGTCAGGCAACATCAATGGAAATAGAGTACGTAAGTATTGTTGACGCCGAGAGCCTGCAAAACCTCGATAAGATTGTCGGCAAAGTCCTCGCAGCGGTCGCCGTCAGAATCGGCCCTGCCCGGTTAATTGACAACATTGTCGTGGACACCGGCAAACAATAATCTATAATGACGTCTAATTAGTCGTTATTGAATAGTAAATCAACACACGAGTACAAAGCACGAGACACGAAATATGCTGATAAAGATATTAAAAGGTAAGCTGCACCGGGCAAGGGTTACCGATGCGAAGCTTGGCTATGCAGGCAGCATACTGATAGACTCTTCGCTGATGGAAGCAGCAGGCATTTTGCCTTATGAGTCTGTATTGGTTTCAGATATAACCAACGGCAACAGGCTGGAAACTTACGCCGTTGCCGCAGAGGCGAATTCGGGGCAGGTCGTGGTACTTGGTGCAGCCGCTCAGCTCATCAAGGCAGGCGACATTATTATCATCTTCAGCTTCGCCTATTGTACGAATGAAGAGGTCAAGACACTTAAGCCCAAAGTAATCGTCCTTGACGAAAACAACAAGATAAAAACTGCGGACAAGAATTCCTGATTCGAACGAGACACGAGTGACGGAACACTAACTAAATGTATCCTGAACTTTTCAAGATACCTTACATTGATTTGCCGGTACCGACCTATGGCCTGATGATGGTTATAGGTTTTCTCTTTGCGGTTTACCTGATAAGGCGTCTTAGCCGTGATATCACACCCAATTTGGAGTTCATTACTAATGCATGCCTGTACTCACTGATAGCCGGAGTCATCGGTGCGCGTCTGTTTTACGTAGTCCATTATTTCGACCAGTTCCGGGACCGGCCAGCCTCTGTCTTTGCTGTCTGGGAGGGCGGCCTGGAGTTCTTAGGCGGTGTGGTTTTAGCCATCGTTGTCCTCATCTTTTACCTGAGGTGGCATAAACTTTCCATCCGGCGTTACTTCGATGTCTTAGCTATCGGGCTGATGTTAGGACTTGCGTTCGGCAGAATCGGCTGCTTTCTAAAAGGCGACTGCTTCGGCAGGCCAAGCAAAGTACCCTTGGCCGTTCGCTTCCCATACGGCTCAGACCCTTACCGAAGCCAGGTATATCCGAACCTCAAAAGAAATCGGCCTGAGCACCAATTGGAATTGCCGGTCGAGTTTTTTAACTATTCCTACGGTGACACAGTCCCTACAAGACTCTTAAAACCGTACGAGCTGTTGACCCGGCAGCAAAAAGATGAGGTTGACAAAGGTAAATGTCGAATCTTGCCTGTCCACCCCACCCAATTGTATTCATCTGTTAATGCGGCTGTTTTATGCCTCATACTTTATCTTTTCCGGCGAAGGGCCCAAAGTGCCGCCAAATCAAAAAACAGCAAAAAGCTCTTCGCCAAACCCGGCTGTACGTTTGCGCTGATGTTCATCCTTTACGGCATCGCCCGGTTCTTTTTAGAATTCCTGCGAGATGATAATCCGTTTGAATACGGCTGGTGGGTGATGTATAAAGGTGGAACCGTCTCTCAAAACCTGGGGATTTATCTGGCGATTTTAGGCGTGGTTTTGATGGTAGTATTTCAAAAAATTGAACCGAAAGTTGTTGTCCTCAACGAAAATAACAATATAAAAACAGAAGATAAGAATTCATGATTCGAACAAGGCCCTAAATAGATGTATCCAGAACTTTTTGAGCTGCCGTTTACCCATTTGACCATAAAAAGCTACGGCCTGATGATGGTCATTGGTTTTCTTTCAGCGGTTTTTGTGATAAGGCGTCTGAGCCGCAGTTTCACGCCCGATCCCGGTCTTATCACTAATGCGGCCCTTTACACTTTAATAGCCGGGGTGGTGGGCGCACGTTTATTTTACGTGGTTCACTATTTCGACAATTTCCGCGGCGACCCGGCTTCTATGTTTGCTATTTGGCAGGGCGGCCTGGAGCTGTTAGGAGGCGTGATTTTCGCCATCGTTGTCGTTTTCTTTTATCTGAGGCGCCATAAGCTTCCTATTCGCCGCTACCTTGATGCTTTGGCTGTCGGGCTGATGCTGGCGCTCGTGTTCGGCAGAATCGGCTGTTTTCTCAACGGCTGCTGCTTCGGCAAGCCGACAGATCAGCTCTGGGGCGTTCGGTTCCCTTACAACTCATTTGCATACGCGAGCCAGGTACGAGCGCAGCCGAATAGGAATCGCGCCAAGCCGCAATTGGAATTGCCGGCCAATTTTTTCAACTACTCCTACGGTGATGCAATCTTAAAACCGCACGAACAATTAAGCCAGGAACAAAAGGACATGGTCAAATATGGTCCGTATCGCTGCCTGCACGTTCACCCTACGCAGTTGTATTCGTCCGCGGCAGCGCTTCTTTGTTCTTTTTTGCTCTATCTTTTTTGGCGAAGGTCGCAGAAAACGGGCAAGCTCTTTGCCAAACCCGGCTCTACATTTGCCATGATGTTCATTCTTTACGGCATCGCCCGGTTCTTTTTGGAATTTGTCCGCGCTGATAATCCGTTTGAGTACGCCTGGTGGGCGATTTACAGAGGCGGAACCGTCTCTCAAAACCTGGGGATTTATATGGTAATTTCGGGTGTGCTTTTTATGGCCATTTTTCAAAAAATGAAGAATTATAAGCCGGCAACTAAATCTAAACGACATTGATTTATTTCTTGATAATTCCGCTTCAGTAGTGTATATTTCCCGATAAAAAGTAACCAAAGGAGGTTTTTGTATATGGGTATTAAGGTCTTTATTACTGCATTGTTTTCTTTGATGGCGCTGACAACAGCTTCGGCGGATTCGCTGAGAGTTTACTTCGGAACTTATACTTCGAGGGGCGAGAATTCCAGTAAGGGAATCTACCGCAGCACGCTTGACCTTGAGACAGGCAAACTCTCTAAACCGGTCCTTGCGGCCGAGGCCGGGAATCCATCGTTTATCGAGCTCCATCCAAATGGGAAGTTCCTGTATGCCGTCAGTGAGTCCGGCCGAGTCGGTAGCGTCAGTGCGTATGCGCTCAACGGGGACACGGGGGAGCTCAGGTTCCTCAACCAACGGCCCTCGGGCGGTGCGGGTCCATGCCACGTCAGTATCGACCATGCGGGAAAGAACCTGCTCGTCGCCAACTACGGCAGCGGCAGCGCCTCGGTGGTTCCTATCAAATCGGACGGCAGGCTCGGAGAACCGACCGGCTTTGTGCAGCACACCGGCTCCAGCGTGAACACAAGGCGCCAGAAAACGCCACATGCACATTCTATCAACGTCAGCCCGGACAATCGCTTTGCGTTCGTCGCCGACCTCGGAATCGACAAGGTCATGATTTACAAGCTGGACATTGAAAAGGGGACCATCGTCGCCAATAGTCCTCCGTTTGCAAAGGTCAGGCCCGGCGCCGGACCGCGACATTTTGCCTTCCATCCGAACGGCAAGTATGCTTACGTTATCAATGAACTCGATTGCACGGTAACCGCCTTTGCCTACGAGGCGGCTTCGGGCGCTCTGACGGCAATCAAGACCATCACTACGCTGCCGAACGGTTTTGACGGCTCCAATGGTTGCGCTGAGATACGTGCGCACCCGAGCGGGAAGTTTCTCTACGGCTCGAACCGCGGGCACGACAGCATTGTGGTTTACCGGGTCGACCCAGACCGGGGGACACTGACTTTCGTTGAGCATGAGACAGCCGATATCAAAACGCCGCGGAACTTCAACATCGACCCGACGGGCAGGTTCTGTCTCGTAGCCAACCAGGGCAAAGACAGTGTCGTCGTCTTCCGGATAAACCAGGATACCGGTGCGCTGGAGCCGACGGGGCATAATATCTCCGTCGCAAAGCCGGTCTGTGTCCGGTTTCTGCGCCAGCCTGTGACGCCGTAGAGGCCCCCTTTTAAGCCGAATGAAAACAATTATAAAAAAATCTATTGGCGTTATTTGTATTATTCTGGGCTTTCTGGCCCTGATCACTCCTTTGACTCCCGGTTCATGGCTTATATTGGTTGGGCTGGAAATCCTCGGTCTGCAATTTCTGTTGGGAGGAAGGCTCTCTCGCTTTCTGAAGAAAAAGCGTAAAGGCCAATCTGAAAATTCAATTGCAGAGTCCGGCCAAAAGTTGCGGGGTGGGGCCTGTGAGGCCTGGCAACAGGAAAAACGGGAATCCGCGTAAATACCAATTCTGCGGCCGGGAGAATACGCGAAAGTCATCCTATTCATGAGCAGCAGGCGAATTTCTTGATTGATTATCATGCTCTTGTGATGAAATCCGGTTTGAAATTGGGTTTGTTTGGGTTTGTATTGGGTTTGT
>DATLBB010000030.1:0-3007 GCA_035527155.1 Sedimentisphaerales bacterium | reverse complement strand
TTTGAAACCGGCTAATAGTATATCACAAATAAAACGCGAATCAATGAATGATTATATGATGTATAAATAGCCTTTCAGAACTACTCAGGGGGTAGCCCCAGACCTCGTAGCACTTCGCGTGCCTCTTTGCCAAACGCTTTCTCGCATACCTCAACGAGTAGTCGCCATCGGTCCTGCTCACTCGTATTCTCATCGATCCTGCCTTCGGCTTCCCGGGCAAAATTGAACAGCTTGGTGAACTTGTGCCAATCGGGATTTCCGTCCGGACGCCGGCAAAAATGGTCCATAAGCACAAAATACAAGGCAGCAGGACCTCCATATCCCGGGGCATCCAGCACGGTGCCTTCGGAATGCATGTACCACTTTAGAAGGTTATACAGGGCATCCCGCCGATATGTATCCTTCGAAAAACCCAGGAAGTAACAGTAACTGGTTCGGGCCACCTGTGTCAGCCCTTCGCCAAAGTGTCCCGTGGTTACAATAGCGGGAAAATGAAGAAATCCATGCGAGGCCTCATGATCCTGACCCCCATGTGAGGGCGGGAAGGTCATCCATCCTCGAGAGATATGCAGTCTAAAATGATAGTAGAGAGAGGTTCCACTCTGGTCCAAGCGGAAACGACTGATCATTCTTTTTTTACGCAGACGAACCTCGTCTCTCCCGGTCCAGTCCTTCAGCCATTCCATACACGCGTCCAGTTCGGCCAGGAAACGCCATTTCGTCGGCGCACGTGCGGTGTACTCCTTGGGCCAGGCCAGAATCATATTCCTGCCGAGCAATATCTCCAGCGGCTCCTTTGTCTGGTAATTGGTCAGCGTGCCATTCTCTGTCGGATTTGGGGCCGGTCCGGGGTAAGGTTGTAACATACAGAATTTTTCGATAGCCCATAAGCGGGTGGTCTCTTCCTTTGAATGCGTGGCAATCCAGGCCCAATGCACCGCGGCGTCGCTCATCCGGCCCTTACTTTCGGCCTCTTTTGCCTGCACCCATCTTTCTTCAAAAGATTTTTCGGGATGACAGAACTCATCTACCCTGGCCCTGGGCACCAGGTAACCTGTCAGACCATAGCGTGACACTCCATTAAAAGCCCGGTCATCAAGCTCGATAAGAAACTCTCGTTTTACGCCTTTTACATTCATCGGCTGAATGACCCGAACGCGTCCGGGACCGGAACACTCGGACAATATGAGATAGCACTCATCGAGACCCTTCGGACCTTTGCTTGTCCTTGCAGTCACTGTCCGCGAACCAGAAAGACCGCAATCAACCAAGGTTAGATTTTCTCCGTCAAAAGTCAAAACCGCATACTCATCAATTTCTCCCTGCCAATGAAATGCCGGTTTCATCGTTTGATTTATTAGTGACCGGATACGCCCCTCTTTCTCTCCCCAGAACCGGCCATCCTGATTGTCGCCTGACCTCGGCACAGCCTTCGAGGCAGTCGGCCCCCAGAATTGACCATCTTGAGTATAGTGCGGTTTTGGTACGTCCGGTACCCGTATCAGATTTATAAACGGCGATTCTTTTGGCCGGGTTTGTGAAAAGTATGCGCGGGCCTTATGCTTTCCCCGGCCCGCCCCTACATCGTGCACGGTGATTATCGCTTCGTAATCGTTCTTTTTGCAGGGGTCCTGGTACACGAAGACTCCCCCGCGTCCCTCGAGTAGCTCGACGTAAATGAACACACTGCGTCTGGGCAAGGGCGCAATTAAGTGTACTTCACCACCCTTGACTTTTACATTATCGCCTATGATGTGGATTTCCCATCTGGTATCGACCTCAGCCGAGACCTCAAGAAACAGCGAAGCATCTTTTGGTATTTGGTGTCGGCCCGGCAAGGGCCATTGCTCCTGCTCCACTGCACCAACTACAGGTGCATAAAGACATGTAACAATGAAAGCGATTATTGCTAATTTACCAAACATCACCTTCTCATGCTCATCTCTTTGACCATCTTATGGCGTTATTTAATGTCGAGGACATCAGCCATTGAATACAAAGCGGGTTTTTTGCCGACCAGCCATTGGGCGGCCCTTAAAGCTCCTCGTGCGAAAGTGTCTCTGCTGTGGGCAGTATGATTGAGAGTGAGCTTTTCGCCGAGTGTGCCAAAGATTACCGAATGAACACCGGTAATATCTCCGGCCCGAATGGCGTGCATGCCGATAGTGCCTTTTTGCCGAAGCGCCTCCTTGCCGTCCCTGCCGTGGACAAGAGAATCGGGAAATCCCCTTGCTGTTGCCTTACAAATATTCTCAGCCAATGTAAGAGCACTTCCGCTCGGAGCATCCTTTTTGAAACGATGATGCTGCTCGATTATCTCTATATCGTATTCGTCACCCAACATCGATGCGACTTTACCAACCAGTGAAAATAAGACGTTCATCCCGACGCTCATATTTGTTGCATATATGACAGGGATTTTCTCGGATGCAGCTTTTAAATTCTGGCGCTGCCCATCACTGAGCCCGGTAGTTCCGAGTACAAGTGCGGCGCCACTTTCGGTGCAATAGTCAAGGGTCTTATCCGTTCCTTCCGGCTGGGAGAAGTCGATTACCATGTCGGCACCGGCCGGGTAGGCACTGTCGAGTTTGATATCAATTGGGCCTGAGCCTGCGACAAGGCCAGCGTCTTTGCCTATTTCAGGGTGGTCCTTTCTTTCGACTGCCGCAATTATGTTGAACTCTTCCGCCTCAATAGCCAACGAAATAATGCGTTTACCCATCCGGCCGGCGGCCCCGGAAACTATCAGCTTAGGTTTCATTTTATGCTCCTTCCGGTTTTTATAACCAAATACCGGGTAAGAATATAAACGCCAAAACGCACATTTACAAGATTAAACAGTTATTGGCTTGATTATTTCGGCCGGTCAGTAGTAAAATCCTGTCGGTTTACATATCCTGCAGACAGGCTGGAGTGTAAATTAAGAAATACTAAGCAAATGAGAAGGGAAATGCGATTAAACAGAATATTCTTTAGGTTAATGTTCCTGTCGGTCGTGGCGCTGTTT
>DATLBB010000029.1:0-8183 GCA_035527155.1 Sedimentisphaerales bacterium | reverse complement strand
CGGCCGCCTGCAGACAGACCTGCAGTGAGGCGGCTGTGGTTTTGCCCTTCCGCGGGCTGCATGAGATTGCGAGAATCCGAACGGTTTTGTCGCGAGAGCGGGCTGCAGCCTGAGCGGATGTGGTCGCAGTAGCGGTTCCGGCGACGATTGTTGCACCGGCCGCCTCCATAAATCTGCGTCTTGTAAAGTCGGTTGTCATGGTTAAACTCCTTTCACGGTTTCTGATAGGCCGTTAGAATCTTATAATTTCATGTTGCATCATGAGGCTGTATATATGAGGTACAAGCCTCCCAATAAAACGAGAACGCCGCACGTCTTTTTCACGATGATTGCTCCTTTGGATTTCTCGTTCCAGTTCATATATCGCTGAACAAGCTCGGTACAGGTGCCGGCCAGGACGATGACCGAACAGTGTCCTATACCATAAATGAGCAATAATAAAACACCATAAAACAGCTTCGTTGCTGCAAGCTTGAAGGTCACAGCTAACATAGGAGCCATATAAGCAAACGTACAGGGCCCCAGGGCGATGCCGAAGACCAACCCGATAATAAAGGCGGCGAGCAATCCTTTGCGTTTGAAACCGATTTGGCCCGGCCCGGACCAGGGTATGGGGATTATACCCAGAAGGTGCAGCCCGACGAGAAAGAAGATGACCGCAACGAAATAGTTGCCGTATTTTCCCACATCGCCCAACATTCTTCCGGCGGCGGCGGTGATTACACCGATGGCAGCGATGGTAATCAATATGCCTACGGCAAACAATGTCGAGGTTACGAAAGCGCGTTTTGTGGAAATACGGCCTTGCTCATTAATGAAGCCGATTATTAAAGGAATGCTCGCCAGGTGGCACGGGCTTAGAATAATACTGAGGATTCCCCACACGAAGGCCGCTGCGAGAGCTATCGCCGGTTTGCCTTCCACCGCATGGGTCAACGTTGTAAAAAGTTGCTCGATCATTTTTATTTCAGTTCCACGCCGAGCTCTTTCCACTTTGCGAGGATTTTCTCCTTTGCAAAGAAACCTACATTTCGGAATACCTCTTTGCCCGCCTTGTCGAAGAATACCTGAAGGGGGATGGATTTGATGCCGTACCGTTCGGCGAGAATCGGTTCTTCACCAACGTGGATAAAAAGGACATTGATTTTGCCTTTATATTTTTTTCCGAGCTCATCAAGTATTGGTGCCATCATGTCGCAGGGAACACAGCCTGTGGAGCCGAAGTCAACGAGTGAGGGGATACCGCTGGCTCGTGCCTTGTCCACGGGATTATCTTTGGCCAGTGCTGCGTTGGTCCTGAGCCAGTAGGCGGAAATCTGAATTGGTATTCTTTGGCCGATGGTCCGGATGTACTCATTGATGAATTCCTGTTTTTTCTGCTGGAGCAGGAATTGCTCGATTTGGGGCCTGATTTGCGCCAGAGAAGCACCCCCAAGCATTTTCGTGTTGCTGCTGAAGAAATCGCGGATTTCGGCATCGCTGACTTTCACTTTTTTTGTCAATTGGTTGACGTGTTCCTGGATTATCTGCTGCTCGTTTTTGTCAGATATGTCTTTGCCGTTGGCGGCTGCCTGATTTCTTGCCTCGGCCAAAAATAACTTAAAGGTGGCAATCTGCTCCAGGATGAAGAGAGCATTTTTTTTGAGCTTCTGCCGCATTTTCTCCGGCGCCTTTTCAATTTGCTGCATTACCTCTTTTTCGTGAATGGCCAGCGTTCCGGCCCGAAGCAATATGGTTTCCGGCAGCTTCGAGGCCACGGCAAAGTTCAGGACTCCTTTTGTCAGGCCCGGATACAGGTCGTTGACTGTGCGGGGAGGGGGTGGGGATGATGAAGACGAGATGGCCGGGCTGTCTTTTTCGGCTGCGTGGATGGCTGCGGCCAGGGACAGCAGGCACAAGCACGCAACTAAGGAAAAGTGTGAAATTTTCATCGTTATCCTTCCGGTTTCATATTTATATTCTAATACCGTTTAATGATGGTCATTTTGGTACACATTCTCCGATTTTACAGGCCTTGCTGATTTGTTCCGGAGAGAGTTTCATCTTTGAGGCCAGGGCCTGGTGAATGCTTATCATCCTGCCCGTTTCGTAAGGATTCTTTTGGACCCACTTTTTAAGATTTTCCGCGTTAACAAAGAAACCCTGATGGAAGCAGCCGGCGGAGCCCCAGGTGCCGTCGGGTTTTTTGCGCTGGCCGAACCAGGCGACCGCAGTTGCCGGTTCGAGTGAGGCAATTTTTCCGTCGAATGTTTTGACGATAATCTTCTTTGTTGTAAGGCGGTCCTTTTCGCGGACTTCTATGTTTTTGCCTGTTCTTGCGGCCACGCCCAGCGCACAGTGCGAACAGCAACCCCATGTGTGTACGCCCCCTTCGACGATGACCTCGGCGGCATCCTGCGGATAGACAGCGCGTTCACAGAATCCGCATCGATGGGACAGTTCCTTTTGCTGGAGGATTTGAAGGGCAAGGATATTGCCTCCACCGGCAGCCCGTTCCTTAGCCGCGTCGGCTTGGTCGGCAAAAGGCCTGATCCATGGCCTGCCTGTGGTCTCATCCTGGCCATAGAGGAATGCGGCCTCCGTGGCCTGTAGGGGTTTTCCCGTAGCCCAATCCATAACCGAGACCTTCTTCTCGAAATCGGTCTTGTCCTCAGTGAGACAGGAATACATAATGAAATAGCAGTGCGGGCTGCATAACCTCACGGGGCCTTTGTCCGACTGGACCGTCACAAGGGCCCTGGGATTAATGTCCCCATCGCACATGAAGCAGATGTTTTCCTTTGGCCGGTTATCGATCCTTGCCGGGGTGAGTCGCTCGAACTTGGGCACTTGCGAGCTGGGACCTGCGAGGTCCACGCCAAGCTCTTTCCACTTTGCAAGAATGTCTTCTCTGGACATGAATCCCTCATGACGAAAACGCTCTTTACCTGAAGCATCGAAGAAGATTTGTGTTGGTATAAGCTTAATGCCATACTTTGGAGCCTCCTCCGGGTTTTTCCAGACATCAATAAACTCTACTATTAGCGTGCCCTCATATTCGCTCTTTAATTCTTCAAGAATTGGCGCCATCAGCTTGCAGGGTATACACTTACCGGCGCCAAGATCAACCAGCCGCGGGATTGCTTTGGTGTGAACATCGTCTGTCATGCCTTGGTCTGACTTGTTCTGTTTAATGACAATCACAACAACCACGGCGACAATAAGAACGACAACAATTGCTATTTTCCCAATCTTGTTCATACGCGAAACACCTTCCTTTCGATATACTGATCTTATCCAGCCAGCCAGCAACCATATCCCCGCGACCGCTGCCAGCAGCAACAATGGATTACCCTTGCCGCCACTGCAGGGGCACTGAAACAAAAGTGGATGGGCAAGCATTTCGATACGTTTCACCGATTCAAGTATTCGTTGATTTCATTTTCTACATATTCGGATAAAGCCTGCTGATCCGATAAGAGCTCCCAGACCTTTGTGAGCTTCTTTTGACGTAGCTGATTGCCGTCTCCTGCTTTTGCTATCACCAGAGCACTGCCCGAAACCTCGAATTGTCTTTCATACTCCTCGCCGCCGTCGTCATCCAGATTGACTCGCATCCACATCAGCCTTCCATCGGCAATCTGCCGCTGAAAGCTGTTTTCGATAACCGCTGCTGCATTAACTTCGACAGTAATACACGCCACGCATCTGATGGTGCGATGAAAGTAGTACGCAATGACAGTTGACTCATCCAGGTTCTCATCCGGATTCTTCTTCTCACCCGCCAAGGGCTTTGATTGCCCGTCTTGTTGGCTGAATTCGGCGGTAGCTCGGGCATTATGCGCACCAGCTGGCAAGACTGCTGTATTCTGCTGACAGCCGGCACAAATAAGCCAGAAGGCGATTAACACTAAATGTAACGTCTTTGGAATCACAACCGGCCTTATCAGGAGATTACTACCTCTTTGCTTTTGGCAACAACCTTGACAATGTTCTCTTCGGTGGCGGGCGTCTGGCCCTTCTCCATGCCCAGATCGGTTATCCTCAAGTGCTCGAACCGGGTGAATCCGGCCTGCTCCAGGCAGTTCTTCGTGCAGTCCAGGTCGCAGCCGTCGATGGCCAGAATATCCGAAGCCTCCCCGGTTTTCTTCATGATTCCGGCGATGCGTCCACCTACACCGGCCAGGCAGAACATCTTGCCCACCCCATTCTTGGTTAGCTCTCTGGCAGCGCGGTCAGCAATCTCTCCGACATCTGCTGCCCCTGAGCAGGCAAATATCAGCCTCGGACCACCACTGCAACACTCACTTTCTCCACACATCGGTCATTCCTTTCCATAAGCCTTCAGGATTACATTGCGGCTGAAACAGCGAACCAGAAATCCTAATGCAGCTCCGCTACGACAGCATCTCTTTGATATCGCCTACATCTGCGATCTTTCCCGTGACTTTGACTTGCCCATCTATTGCCAGGGCGGGTGTCATCATGACGCCGAATTTCATTATCTCGTTGATCTCCGTGACCTTCTCAATCTCATACTCGATGCCCAGCTCCTTTGCGGCCGCTTCGGCATTTTCCGCGAGCTTCTTGCACTTCGGACAGCCGGTGCCCAGAATTTGTATTTTCTTCATCTGTCTTGCTCCTATGTATGCACGTTTTCCTCTCCCTCGCTCTTTCCAAGATTGGGGTGTCCATCCGTCTGGTTCGATTTCCTGATACGCTCAATCAGACTCATAATTTTCTCTCGCTGAGCGCGCTCTTCTTTGCTCTTGGGTGAGGAAGAGGGCTCAGTGATTCTCCAGGTTATTTTGCCGCTGAGCGGCTCTGCCGGATAAGCACCAGGATCTAAAAGCTTATATTCCTTGAAGACTGTCGGCTTTTCCTGGTAACAAGACCAAACCGCCTGGCGCAGAACTTCGGGGGAACCTTCGTTTATGAGGTCTATCAAAGTAACCTGGTCACGAAATCGCTGCACAAATTCCGGCTGGAGGTTGAAAAGATAAGGAGTTGGCGCTTCGGTCCCGATGATCCGCTTCTGCTCGTCCAGCCCTTTTTCAGCCAGCGCCAGCAAGGTCTCTCCGACCAAATGCCCGGGCGATTCCGGACCACAGACAATCAAGTAGCGAATATTGGGATTGGAAACGACATTGCAGATGATTTTTTCTATGCCGATGTTCTCGGTTTGCAACGTGCCGGCCAGGGCTGCGCCGCTTTCAACGGAAACTCTGACCAACTCCTCAATCTCCGGCGGTGTCTGCTCGCGCCTCCAGCGGAGAATGACAACAACCGCCGCTGGGGAATAATCGTTGCCCCGAAGGTAACAACCTTCTTCCGGCGGATAGCCGACGGCGGGTTCAGTTTTTCTAACCTCAGTCACTTATTTATCCCCAAAACGCACCGAAGAACAGTCCGACGATTGTGGACATTACGACTACGAGTATTACAAAGACGAGGGTCTTGCGGTTTCCCATAACCTTTCGGATTACGAGGATGTTGGGCAGTGACAGTGCGGGTCCGGCCAGCAGCAGTGCCAATACCGGCCCATTGTGCATGCCGAGCTTCATCAACGCCTGGGTGATGGGAATCTCTGTCAGCGTGGCGAAGTACCAAAAAGTTCCGATGACGCTGGCTACGAGGTTGCTTCGCAGGCTATTGTCGCCTACCCAGTTGGCGACCTGCTTTTCGGGCAGCAGGACGCTAACGAATCCCACAACGAAAACCCCGCCGAACAGCAAAGGGACAAGCAGCTTTGTGAACTGCCAGGTGTTGAGCATCCATTCGCTAATTTCATCGCGTTCGAACCATCGCCAGGCCATGATCACTACGGCCAGTCCGCACAGACCGGCCAGGTACCAGCGGATATGGTAAATGGTAAGTACCCAAGTCTTCCGCTCCTGCATCTCGGTGATGTCTGTTTTGCTCAGCATTATCTTATCGCCTGTTTTTTCCGAGCCGAGGTTTTCCTCGAGCTGGAAACGAACAGTATCTTTTGTTTCATGGATGACGACGGCGTTGAACTGTCGGCCGTCGGTTGTTTTTACGATGACGTTGCCGGGGTTGAACCAGTCGCTGAAGACCAGAAACAAAACCATGCAGGCAAGATAGAGAGCTGTCTTGGAGATGTGGCGAGGGGGCTTATCGGGTTCGGGCATCTGGATCGCAGCTTCGATCTTTGCTTGTTCGCTTTTGCGAAATACCGCTGCCATCAGCAGGCCGATGACTACGGCGAAAGTTACAGCTCCGATGACCCGGCCTGCACCGATGGAAAAGCCCAGGACTCGGGCACTCAGGAAAATGGCAAGTACGTTTATAGCCGGTCCCGAGTACAAAAAGGCCGAGGCCGGCCCGAGACCGGCGCCAAGCTGATAGATGCCGGCGAACATCGGCAGAACGCTGCAGGAGCAGACGGCCAGGACACAGCCCGACACGGCTGCGACGGCGTATGCCAGGACGGGATTGGATTTTGGCCCCAGGTAGCGCATGACCGAGGCCTTGGACAGAAAGGTGATGATGGCTCCTGCAATAAACAGGGCCGGCACGACACAGGCCAACGTGTGATTACGCGCATACCATTGAAGCAGGCGAAACGCCTCATAAATGGCCTGCTGAATTTTCGGATTTCCCAAAGGCAGGGCATAAGCGACGAGAAAGATACCGACTAACGCAGCTAATATTTTCAATTCTGTTTTCCAACTCACAATAGAACTCCAGCATTACAGGGCGGCAAGTAGTTTTTCGTTATCTTTGGCCTGCTGCTTCAAACAGGCGGTCACACATGAGAAGAAATCGAGAATACAGGGCGCCCTTAGTTTGTAGATGACCTTGAGGCCTTGTTTGTGATACTGTAGGACGCCGGCACTGACCATTACCGAGAGATGCCGTGAAACATTTGAGCGTTCGGAGCCGATATGCTCTGCGATATCGCAGACGCACTGCTCGCCATCCTTTAGAAAATCGACGATTGCAATTCGCAGGGGATGGGCTATAGCCTTTGCGATTTCGGCCTGTTTTTGGAATAAAAGCTGTTTTTTCTTCGTTAACATGGCAAAACTCCAACTAAATGACTATGTGATTATATACTCACATAATATAAAACAGTTTGGAGAAAAACAAATATTTTTTGAATATTTTTTATTTTTTTCTTGACATTTTACTATTACCGAGGTAATATTACCCTCATAATACAAGACTTGTTTAAGGAGTTCGACATGTTAAAGAAGCAGCTTTCAGACATTCGATTGGGGCGCCTGGAGCTACAGATAATGAACGTCGTCTGGGACAAGGGCCGGGCAACAGTTCACGATGTAAAAGATGTGATATCCAGGGGCCGAAAGCCCGCGTATAGCACGATACTAACTATGATGCGCAAGCTCGAAGCCAAGGGGTATCTTGAGCACGACGTGGATGACCGGACCTATGTTTACCAAGCCACCATAAGTCGACAAACTGTGCGCCATGGTGTTCTTGGTGACCTTCTGGACCGTCTTTTCGAAGGCTCGCCCCTGTTGCTGCTGAATAGTCTCGTGGAACAGAATCGTATCAGTGAAGAAGAAGTCCGCGAAATCCGAAAACTGATTAGGAAAAGGAGAAAGAAAAAATGAATACTGTACTGACTTCATGGGCCGATGTGATATTAGAGTACCTGCTGGTTGGCTCCGCCGCTGCGGTCGTACTGGTGCCGTTGGCGTGGGCAATCATCAAAGCCGGCAGAATCCGGGCACCTGTTTACCGTCACATGATTTGGCTATACTCACTTATAGGCACTGCCGTATTGCCCTTAATCTGGCTGCACGGACCAAAACTAACCGTTGCCGTGCTTAGCATGCGTCCTGAGCCGGCCAGAGTAGCGAGCCTGGTGGAAACAAATTCCACCGACTCTATGACGTCCAATCAAAACTTGCCGATCCAGCCCCATGCACCGCGACCGACCCACATAGAAATGACGCGCGAAGCTAACATAAAGGTAAAAGCCTTTCCCGTTAAGGGAACATTCGCTGGAGCATGGCTTGTGGGGTTTGTCTTCATGCTCGGGCGACTTGCCGTTGGCTGGTATCGACTTCGTCGAATCTGCTCAACGGCAACGCCTGTGCCACAGTGCGAATACTTCCGGAACACAAACGGACGGGAAATAAAAGTGCTGTTGACGTCTCAGCTATGTGGGCCGGTGTGCTTCGGAGTTATTCGACCGGTTGTTATGCTGCCGC
>DATLBB010000028.1:0-4414 GCA_035527155.1 Sedimentisphaerales bacterium | reverse complement strand
CTGTCCTACTCAAAAATTCGAACTTGTTTTATTTCAACGACTTATGTAAACTCCCTGAATAACGATTAAAGATTAATTCTATAGGAATATTCGGGAGAAATCAATATTGAAAATCCTTGCCAAATTCATCTTTGAGTTTCTAAGGCTCATATTCAGGAGCAAACAAGACATAGTTCTTGAAAACCTTGCTCTCCGCCAGCAATTGGCTGTTCAGCAACGCAGCATAAAAAGGCCGAAGATCAAAAACACCGACCGTATCTTCTGGGTCTGGCTATCAAGAATCTGGAACGATTGGAGATCAGCACTGATTATTGTCAAGCCCCCTACTGTTATTGGCTGGCACAAAAAAGGCTTCAAGCTTTACTGGAAACGTAAATCTCGAAGAGTCGGCAGGCCTAATATCGATTGGGAACTTATAAAACTTATCCGAAGAATGCAAAAGGAAAATCCGCTCTGGTCGCCCCAACGGATTCAGGGAGAACTTGCAATACTCGGTTATTCCGTTTGCGATAACACCGTTGCCAAATATATGCGAAAGCCAAAAACCGATCCTGGAAAAATTCAGCGATGGCTGACTTTCCTGCGGAATCATGCAAAGTATACTGTTGGCATTGACTTTCTTGTTGTAAGAACAATTTCCTTTAAAGCACTTTATGTATTTGTAGCCATCTCACATGATAGACGCAAAATACTTCACTTTGCGGTTACTGCAAATCCTCACTCTCAATGGGCAATTCAGCAACTTCGAGAAACTTTTGCTTTCGATGAAACCACAAAATATGTGATCCGTGATAACGATGGTATCTATAGCCCCGAGTTCAAGAGAGCTATAAGACGGTTTGGGCTGAAAGACACACCAACCGCCCCACGAAGTCCTTGGCAAAATCCTTTTTGCGAACGTGTCATTGGAACTCTACGCCGGGAATGTCTCGACCATATGATTATTCTCAGTGAAAAGCATTTGTACAATGTTCTGCACAAATACATCTTCGAGTATTACAATGTCAGCAGAACACACATGTCACTTGATAAGGATTCACCTGAACATAGGCCAATCCAAAAAGATGGTAAGATTGTTAGCAAGCCAATTCTTGGCGGCTTACACCATGTATACAGTCGAGTCGCTTAAATCTGCTCTGTCCATTTTACAAGCGATACAGAGAATGTCTGCACCGATTTCAAAATGTTGGCTATAATCGACGAATTCAAAAGGAAGTAAAAGCCCAAAAGTTTTAATATTCAGTTTTCAATGAGCAAAATTCTGAAATCGAAAGGGCGATTTTACGATTTTCAACTTCAGATTATTTTTTGCATAGGACAACTAAATGTTACGATCCCCTTCTGAATTGAGACCGTAATAGGCTGGCCGGAGATTCTCTCATCTTTCAGAATCGCATCTTTGATAAGTTTACATAGTGTTTTGTCATTCATCATTAAGAACTCTCTGTTATGTCCTTAATCTCATAAGGTTGTTAATAGGTATTAGCAATGGAAAGTTGATAATACTTAAGAGACATATTTCACCATTGCTTTACTATTTTTTCGAATAATGTCTACAAGTATAAAGGCTTATAGCCAGTACTTGGGTCGACCGTAGTAATCATACAACCGAGTTTCATATTCCCGGTTTACTGGCTCCGCAGGATTAAACTCTGGACTGTTCTTTATAGCATCTCTTTTCACATTAACAACAACCTCAGAATCGGCCCAACTGATATCCTTAATCCACCAATCGGGCGGGATTATCACTTTTCTACCAGGCAGCCAGTTTCTGGTATCAATTACCATATATCGAATAATCAAATCATCTTCATGGACAACGAAATCTTCAACATGGCCTATTTCACCATCTTCAGCATGAATTTTGTAACCAATTACCTCTTTTGTGTTCCTTAGATGATGATCGGTTTTTTCTTTTGATTCTACGTTTTCAGACTTATCCTCTTCGGCTAGCTTGTTTACATCTAGAACAATAGGTGCGTAAGGTGCGGCAAAAGGACCGGGGCCTACCCAATATGGAGCCCAGTTGTAATATTTATGCAGTTCAATTTCCTGCTGTCTTGAAACAGGTTTTTCTGTATCAATATCAGGGCTGCCTTTGACTTGCTCTCTTGTAAGCTCGACCGGGAAAACTTTCATCTGTCCTTCAGGTTTGCCAAGGACTGGCGGTGTGATGAGCACCTTGCGGCCTGGCAGCCATGTACCTGTATCAACTACAAGATACCTTATAGCCCAGTCCTGGTCGTCGAATAAGAAGCTGTGTACTTGGCCTACGCTGCCATCAGTTGCCTCAATTTTATAGTTAGATAAGTTTCTAACGCTTAAAAACATTTATTTCTCCTTTCGATGGAAACTGTAATTTGTTAATTTCTCTGCTTTCTAATCTTCCCAATTCTTCAAGATTTTTTGCCTTCCTCAAGACCCTTGCAAAATTCCGTCTTGGTATCTTTAAAGAGCTGTTTGATGCCATTCCATGATTCTTCGACACCTTCTTTAAGCTCTTCCCAGCCAATATTATTTGATTCCTGTATCTGTTTTATTTTTTCTTTAGCTACCTCGCACTTCTTGCGCAACTGTTCAATTCGTTTTTCATAAGCCTCTTTTGTATTTGCTTTTGCTCGTTGAGCATCCTCTTTCAAGATATCAATTCCTGAATTCCATTCATCCAACTGTGACTTTAATTTTTCTATATAATCTTCTCTGGAAGTCATAATACCGGTTCCTTTTCGGTTTTAAAAAATGGTTTCAAATCATCTATGACAATAGACATCTCGTCCATTCATTGTTGTGAGAAAACTCTATTTCCCGTCAGCAAGACACCCTGCCATGATCGCTCATTCTTACTGCTTCGTGTGTGTTTTTATTTCTCCTTGCTGACATTGTACAAGCTCTTTGAGTCGGCGGTCAGCCGTATTAAAGGCTTCACGCAAAACAGTCGACAGCGGATCGCGCAGATCTCCATCGGTAGATTTATGCTTGACTACCAACTCATGTCTCGGCGGCACTGCCATATCGATATTCACACAAAACGGACTCCCTGTTTGCTGATTTTTATTAGCTATCTCAACCGTTACGCGGCAACTGATCATATGACTGCAGACATGTTCAAGCTTAGCCACCTTTTCATATATGAGGTTTTCGACATCTTTCGTTTTTCTAACACCTTTGAAATTTACCTCGACTGGACCTTGCACAACTTATGCTCCTCGAATATTCATCCCAAACGCAGTTATCTTGCAAAGAATCTTATTTGGCTGACTTCGATTTTCCGATCTTAATTCGTGTCGTCACATTTTGCATTAGATCTTAGTACTACAACGCTACAAAAGCTCAAGTAAACCTATACGGCCAGCCGATGATACTCCTGTAAACAATCATTTTTCAGGAGGTTATCGACATGGACGCCAAAACGATTATGAGAATCAAACCGGAATTGACTCGATTCCTGCACCAGTTTGATGACTGCTTCGGCAGAGTCACGACCCGCCGCTATCTCGACCTCTACGTCGAAGGCCAGTTGAGCAACTTGCCCAGAAAGAGTATCGAACCGATAGCTGATGCCAGCGGTGAACCACCACGAAACCTCCAGCAGTTTTTGAGCCTTTTCCGCTGGGATCAAGCGGCCGTGCGAGATCGTCTGCAGCAGTACGTCGCCCGGCGTCATACGCATCCGCACAGCGTGGGTGTCATCGACGAGACCAGTTTTGCCAAAAAAGGCGACAAGACCGCCTGTGTCCAGCGTCAACACTGTGGCGCGGTGGGCAAGATCGAAAACTGCGTGGTCAGTGTTCACCTTGGTTATGCCACACCGGACTTTTACACGCTGCTGGACGGGCAATTGTTTCTGCCCGAAGAGACCTGGCACGAAGATCGTCAACGTTGTGAGCAAGCCGGCATTCCAGAGGATGTCGTGTATCGCCCCAAGTGGCAGATCGCTCTGGAACAATACCGCCGTGCGATTGCAAACGGTGTGCGGTTTGCCTGGTTGACCTTCGACGAATATTATGGCCGAAGCGGGCATTTTCTGCGGGAATTGGACCATATGGGCCAAAACTTTGTGGCTGAAGTCCCTGTGGATTTTATGGCCTGGACGCGACGGCCTGATGTGCTTTACCGGCAACACAACCGGGATAAGAGACTTGGACCAAAGAAACGGTATCCTCGTCTGAAGGTCAAGAATAATCCCCGGGTGGAGGTCAGAAATATCCTGAGTTATTCGCCCGTGATGCGGGCTCGCAAGTGGCAGGATTACTATGTCAAGGATGGTAGCAAAGGGCCGATGGTCTGGCAGGTCAAGCATATCACGGTCTACCTGGCGGATGAGCACGGTTTGCCAGGTCGGCCGTATCATCTGCTTGTGGCTCGTAATGCGCTCAATCACAACGAGGTCAAATACTTTGTCAGCAATGCCCCG
>DATLBB010000027.1:0-2949 GCA_035527155.1 Sedimentisphaerales bacterium | reverse complement strand
CTCCTCCTAAGCGAAGGCAATCACAATGTCCACCCTTTGCGATATTCCCGGCGGATGAATTTATTAGCTTCGGGCATGTTGGTTATCCTCATATTAGGCCCGTCGTAATACAGCTTAAGGCCCTGCTCGTATAACTGCTTGCCCATACGTACAGCAATATTGCCTAACAGAACTACTTCAGCCATCGGACCTGAGGCCTCGAAGTTGGAACCGGCCGGCGGGCCGCCTTTGCAGGCCAATATCCATTCTTTATGATGCCCGGGCGACCTTGGTAGAGCTTGCGGCGGCTTTTTGTATTCTTTCATCTTTGCTTCAGGTATCAGCCTGTGACCCAGCATCTTACCCTTGTCACCTACAAAGAGGTTATCATCAGCGCTTCCATAGCGCCGACTTTCGAGTTCAGCAGGTCGGGCGGGCATTAGTCCGCCGTCATACCAGGTCAGCTTAACAGGAGGCATGTCACCCCGAGATGGGAACTCATAACGAACGATAGATGCCAAAGGCGCGGTTTCGGAATTGACTCCGCTCGAGCAGGCCTCGACACTCGTCGGGTAACCTAATTTCAAGGCCCTGAAAATCGCAGCAAACTGATGGCAGCCTATATCGCCTAATACACCCGTTCCAAAATCCCACCAGCCTCTCCAGTTAAACGGCAGATAACAAGAATGATACGGCCGCTCCGGTGCCGTGCCGAGCCACAGATCCCAGTTCAGTGTATCAGGGACTGTCTGTGTCTCTTTAGGTCGATCAATTCCGCGAGGCGAGATTGGCCTGTTACACCAGGAATGGACTTCGCGAACCGGACCAATCGCACCGTCCCAGATAAACTCACACACCAGCCGCGTCTCTTTGGACGCCTGCCCCTGGTTTCCCAACTGGGTCGCGACTTTAGCCTCTCGGGCCGCCTCGGTAACCTTACGGACCTCAAAAATATCGTGCGCCAACGGCTTTTCACAGTACACATGCTTGCCCATCTTTATTGCCATCATAGTGGCCACGGCGTGCGTGTGGTCCGGTGTGGCCACCACCACAGCGTTGATGTTCTTGTTCTCTTTATCTAACATCTTACGGAAATCGCGGTATTGCCTGGCCTTGGGGTAGAGTTTGAATGTGCCCGCCGCATGCCTCCAATCCACATCGCACAGCGCGACAATGTTCTCACTGCTGACTGCTCCGAGGTCGCCGCCGCCCTGACCGCCCACGCCTATACCTGCTATATTGAGCTTCTCGCTCGGGGCGGTACTGCCGGCGCCGCCGAGCACGTGCCGGGGAACAATCGTAAACGCAGCCACTGCCGCTGCACCGCTCATGAAACCACGGCGTGACAATCCCGTACCCTCGCTTATTGTCTTCGCACATTCTCTCTTCCGCTCGTTAGCGGTTTTTTTATGGCTTTTCATAAGAGTATTCCTCTCATATCAAGCTTTTGTTTCGGCTTCAAATACCTACAAACATACCTGCAAGCACATGGGAACTTACAATTCCCATCCCTTGCGGTAAGACTTATTGATGTACTTGTCGGCCTCGGGTGCATTAGTTGCCCTCATTTTCCTTGCGTCCCACTCAATCCTCTTTCCGAGCCGCACCGCCAGGTTACCTACCAGCAGCGATTCGGTAAACGGGCCGGAGTACTCGAAGCCGGCCAAAGCACCCTTTGGATTATTGTCCTTGCAGGCCTTGATCCATTCCCTGTGATGGCCGATGGAGCGTTTCAATGTTTTCGGAGGCCGTTCGTATTCTTTCATTTTCGCTTCGGGAATGATCCTCGGAGCGCCGGACCAGCCGCCGCAAAGAATCTTGCCCTTGTCGCCAACGAACAGGATACCGTTACTGTCCAGATTGCGGCCTTCTTCCAGTTCCGGCGGACGCGCAGGCTTCTTACCGCCATCGTACCATATCATCTTCACCGGCGGCCGGCCTCTGCGAGCGGGGAAATAGTATGTTATAATCTGCCACTTGGGAAATGTCTCGTTGTTAACGGGGCTCGTCTCGGCCTCGGCAGCAATGGGCGCCTTAAGGTCCAGGCAGAAGAATGCCGGATCAGCGTTATGCACCGCCATATCACCCATAGCACCGCACCCGAAGTCCCACCAGCCGCGCCAATTAAAGGGTGCGTAAGCATCATGGTAAGGCCTCCACGGTGCCGGGCCAAGCCACAGGTCCCAGTCCAGAGTCTCGGGCACGGACTTTGTATCCATGGGCCGACCGATGCCTTGCGGCCAGATTGGGCGGTCCGACCACACGTGCGCCTCACGAACGGTACCGATTGCGCCATCGTGGATGAACTCATAGGTCAAACGCAGACCCTCGCCGGCGTGTCCCTGCTGGCCCATCTGCGTGACCACCTTCATCTCACGGGCCACCCTTGTCATCTCACGGGCCTCAAATATAGTATGGGCCATTGGTTTCTCAACGTACACGTGCTTGCCCATCTTCATCGCCCGCATCACAGCCGGCGCGTGATTATGGTCCGGCGTAGCTACTACGACCGCATCGATGTTCTTTTGTTCCTTATCCAGCATCTTGCGGTAATCTTTGTATTTCCTTGCCTTCTGAAACCTGTTGAAGGTACCGCCTGCTCGTCTATCATCCACATCGCACAGCGCGACAATATTTTCGCTGCTGACGTTTCCGATGTCGCCGCCGCCCTGACCGCCCACACCGATACCGGCGATATTGAGCTTTTCGCTCGGAGGATTATTACCCGCACCTCCCAGTACATATCGCGGCACAATCGTAAACGCCGCCACCGAAGCCGCAGCGCCCATAAAATCACGTCGAGAAATTCTTGATTTGCGGTTGTCTTTTTCTTTCTTCATATTCAGCTTACCTTTCCACAACTAACTCATATCTATTTGTTGTGCCAAAGCCGGCAAAGATTCATTGCCGCCCTGATTACATCTCCAGCGGTCCCCAACCCTTGCGGGGCTCGCGCCAGGCCAAGTCGTT
>DATLBB010000026.1:0-3856 GCA_035527155.1 Sedimentisphaerales bacterium | reverse complement strand
ACCAAACCGGGGTCACCGTATTGGGTACACGCTGTCGGCCTGGGGTGACAAGCCCTTCTACTGGCAGTCACCTTCGGGAAAGCACAGTATCCTTTGCTGGGTAGCCGGCGAAGGCTACTCGCTTTTTCACGCCGGGCGTCTTGATGCCGGAAGGCTTTTCAACTACCTCAAACGCCTTGAGAGCTCGAAGTATCCTTACGATATACTTCAGGTCCGCTACTCAATTGGCGGTGACAACGGCCCGCCGGACCCGGGATTGAGCGAGTTCGTGAAAAACTGGAACGAAAAATATGCTTACCCGAAGCTGATTGTGTCGACCGCGAGCGAGATGTGTCGCGAATTCGAGCGCCGGTATGGCGACCGGATACCCAAAGCCCGCGGAGATTTTACGCCGTACTGGGAAGACGGCGCGGGCTCATCCGCGCACGAGACTTCGCTGAACCGTGATGCTGCCGAACGTTTGGTGCAGGCTGAGACACTATGGGCAATGCTTAATCCCGCCAACTACCCGGCCGAGGACTTCTACAAGGCCTGGCGTGAGGTGATACTCTATGACGAACACACCTGGGGCGCGCACTGCAGTATAAGCCAACCAGATAGCGATTTCACCAAGGCCCAGTGGAAGATAAAGCAGGCCTTTGCCCTCGATGCGGATACTCAGTCCCAAAAGCTGCTGAAGCAGTCTCTGTCGAAATACCGAAGTTCGGCGAAGAAGGTGACAACCGTAGATGTGTTCAACACCTGCTCGTGGCCGCGAACGGACCTGGTTGTGCTGCCCAAAGGTATGACGGTGGCTGGTGATGTCGTCAAAGACACCGACAGCAAGACTGTAGCCTCACAACGGCTTTCAACAGGCGAACTGGCCTTCCTTGCCTGCGATATTCCGCCGTTTGCCGCAAAAAGATTCACTTTCCACGCTGGCCAAACTCGCGCATCGGGCAATGCCAATATCCGGGACGCAGAAATAAGTAACAGCCGGATCGCCTTGACCATTGATAAAAAAACCGGTGCTATTGCGAGCCTGAAGTGGAAAAAACTAAAAGCCGACCTGGTGAACCGCAAGAACGGTATGGGCTTGAACGATTATTTCTACGTGGCCGGCAGAGACCCGAAGGACCCGCAGCGCAACGGGCCGGTCAAAATCAGCGTGAAGGAGCATGGGCCGCTGGTCGCATCACTGCTAATCGAATCCGATGCGCCGGGATGCAATAAGCTGTCGCGCGAGGTGCGTCTCGTCGCAGGTAGGGATCGTGTGGACATCATCAACGTTATCGACAAGCAGAAGATTTACAAGCAGGAGGCAGTGCACCTGGCCTTTCCCTTCAATGTACCCAAAGGTTTAATGCGAATGGAGACTCCCTGGGCTGTGGTTCAGCCGGAAGTAGACCAACTGCCTGGCGCCTGCAAGAATTATTTCACCGTCCAGCGATGGGTCGATGTGTCCAACGCCGATTACGGCGTTACCTGGGCGACGGTCGACGCGCCGCTCATCGAAGTCGGCGCGATTACCAACGACCCCCGCGGGGGTGTCGGGTGGATAAAGAAGCTCGAACCATCAACGACACTGTATTCCTACGTGATGAATAACTACTGGGAAACCAACTACAAGGCCGGTCAGGAAGGTCCGACGACGTTCCGTTATTCGATTAGGCCTCATCGTGGATTCGATTCAGGAAAGGCTTCAAAATTTGGTATTGAGCGCAGCCAGCCTCTTATTGCAGTGCCCATTGATAAAGATACTCCTGTTCGACGTTCTATTTTGAGTGTCGAACCTGCCGGTGTAATCGTAACCGCCTTTAAGCCGAGTGAGGACGGCAAGGCCTGGATTGTCAGGCTGTTCAATGCAGGTGAACGGTCGGCAAAGGCCGGGCTTATCTGGACAAAGCCGGAACCTAAGACGGTATGGCTGAGCAACCTGGCGGAAGAGAAAGTCGCCAAAATAACAGGACCTGTAGAAGTGGCGGCATACGAATTTCTCACTTTGCGCGTTCCTATGTCTGGAAGATAGGGAAGAGCTTATGACTCCACGAGAACGAGTTTTAGCGGCGTTAAACCATCGTGAACCTGACCGTGTTCCTATTGACTTTTCCGGGCACCGGTCTTCCGGCATCGCGGCAATCGCATATCCGAAGTTACGCGAATTTCTGGGCCTGCCGCCCAGGCCAATTCGCGTCTATGACGTCATCCAGCAATTGGCTATTGTTGATGAGGATGTCTTGGACAGGTTCCACGTAGACACGATTGAGTTGGGCCGGGGTTTTGCCCTGGATGAGAAATCCTGGTCACCGTGGACATTGCCCGACGGCACACCGTGTCTCGTACCTTCCTGGACACGACTTGAAAGTGATAACGACCGTTGGGTGATTCGGTCGAAAAGCGGCAGAATCTTCGCACACATGCCGGAAGGAACACTGTATTTTGAGCAGATTTATTTTCCTTTCGCTGAGGGTGATGATGTGGGGCCAATTTCTACCGCCCTTGAAGAGTCTATGTGGACGGCGGTCGCCAGCCCGCCAGGCCCGATTGATAGCCATGAGCTTTCTGAAGGCGCAAAACAGCTGCTAAAAACGACAGACCGAGCTATCATTGGTTTGTTCGGAGGCAATCTGTTTGAAATCGGCCAGTTCCTTTACCGCAACGACGTATTCATGATGCTGTTGGCCGCCGAGCCGCAACAAGCTCACCGTTTCCTTGATAAGCTCGTCGAAATTCATCTGGCTAACCTTGAGCGGTTTCTTGGAGCTGTCGGCGAGTATATCGATATTATTCTTTTCGGTGATGACCTCGGGATGCAGACGGGTCCTATGATTTCACCGCAAATGTATCGCGAGTTTTTCAAGCCGCGTCACAAACTGCTTTGGAACCGAGCAAAACAGCTCGCCGATGTGAAAGTCATGCTTCACTGCTGCGGCGGAGTCCGGGAGCTGATTCCTGACTTAATCGAGGCAGGTGCTGACGCCATCAATCCGGTCCAGATTAGTTGTAGCCGAATGGGTGCGACAGAGCTAAAAGCCGAGTTTGGTAAGGACATCACTTTCTGGGGCGGGGGCTGTGATACAAGGGACATTCTGCCCACTGGTACACCTCAACAGGTTGCTGAGAGCGTCAAAGAACAGGTAAGGATACTCAGTCCCGGCGGAGGCTTCGTTTTTCAGCAGGTGCATAACATTCTTGCGAATGTCCCCCCGGCCAATATCGTAGCGATGTTTGATGCAGTAAATGGGGTCCCCAATGACGCATCTTAGGCGTGGAGCGGCGACGAATGGGCTCAATTGATTATGGGATAATTGTCTTTTACTTCGCCGTTGTGATTGGGCTGGGCTTCTGGTATCGCAGGCGAGCCTCAAGGAGTCTGGGAGCATATTTTCTGGGGGGAAAGAGCATTCACTGGCTGGCCCTTGCAATGTCCGGTTCGGTATCCAATTTCGACATTACCGGCACTATGTGGATTATCTCAATCCTCTTTGTCCTGGGAATGAAGTCTATGTGGCACCACTGGATGTGGGGCTTTTTGATGGGTGCCTTTTTTATGAGCTATATGGGCAAGTGGGTGCGCCGCTCAAACGTAATGACTGCCGCTGAGTGGATGAAGACCCGTTTTGGCAGTGATGCTGGCGGCAGGTTGGCCCGAACCGCTTACGCATTGATGGCGGTGCTCACTCTTGCCAGTTTCATCGGATATGCGTATCAGGGCATCGGCAAATTTGCCTCCGTGTACATTCCCCTTGAGTCCCTTGCTCAATACACGTCAAGTCCCTGGCTGCAGAACCTATTCACCGAATACGAACCCGATTGTTTAGCAGTAACGATTATTGGCGTAACCACCCTCTACGTTATTCTCGGCGGACTCTACAGT
>DATLBB010000025.1:0-10575 GCA_035527155.1 Sedimentisphaerales bacterium | reverse complement strand
ATTATTCAATGCCTTTTCCAAGGCAGCCATATCATTGCCGTCGCCGCCGACCTCCTGTACATTCCAGCCGTATGCTTCATAGCGTTTGGCCCTGTCCTCCGTAAAGGCAAGTGCAGTGTCACCGTCAATGCTGATGTGGTTATCATCATATACGACAATCAGATTATCCAGCCCCAGATGTCCCGCTAACGAGCTGGCCTCCGAAGCAACACCTTCTTGTAAATCGCCGTCGCTTGCTATAACGTAGATTTTATAGTCGATGATGGGGAAGCCGTCCCGATTGAAATAGTTTGCCAGATACTTCTGTGCTATTGCCATCCCCACGGCGTTGGAGATGCCCTGTCCTAAAGGCCCGGTCGTAACTTCAATCCCGGCCTGCGGGTCATATTCCGGATGACCGGGCGTCTTACTGCCCCACTGCCGGAAATTCTTTAATTCATCCAGACTTATGTCGAAGCCTGTCAGATGCAGCAGCGAATAAAGCAGCACACTGCCGTGGCCTGCAGAAAGAACGAAACGGTCCCGATTATGCCATCCTGGATTGGCCGGATTATACTTCATATGTCTTGTCCAGAGCACGTATGCCGCAGGCGCCATCCCCATCGGCATGCCGGGGTGGCCGGAATTGGCCTTCTGCACAGCTTCTACGGACAGAAACCGAATCGTCTGGACGCAAAGCTCATCAAGTTCCGATAGACCTGGATTTTTTACAGCTTCTTTCATTTGTTGAGTTCCTAAAAAGAGTTTTTAGTACGCTTTTGCTGCAAAAACGAATTGAATAAGATACCCGGATATGCTTGATTCTGCAAGCATTTTTATTGCTTTGATGCTGCAAAACCACATTTATCCGTAACATTTACTTAAGGTTCAGTTTCTCTGCGCAAGAAACAATAACTTTTTAGACAAAAGCCAAAAAAATTGATAATTTCTTGAACTTATTGACTAACAGCGCATCTTTATACATTGAGGATAATGGATGAACGCAAGTGAACGCTTAATAGAACAAGTGTTGGTACTTCGTTGTCAGATTGGCGATAAGGATGCTTTTGCGGAACTTATTGAGCGATACAATGCACCACTTCGCTACTTTATAAATCGTTTGTTAGGAAATCCCGAAATAACAGAAGACATTTTTCAGGATACCTGGTTAACCGTTATCAGGCGGATATACACTCTTAAGAAAACTGATACATTTCCAACGTGGCTATACCGTATTGCACGTAACAAGGTGTACCAGCAACTCAGAGGAAAAAAGAAGTTGCGCGAACTTGATGACAACATTGCAGTTGCAAATGATATTAAAGATGACGTTTTTTCTCCCGAAGATGCAGTTAAAATCCATAGATGCTTGAAAAAATTGCGGGCCGAACACAAAGAGGTCTTAATGCTGCGCTTCCTGGAGCAAATGTCATATTACGAGATAGCCCAGGTAATTAATTGCAGCTTGGGTACTGTCAAATCACGAATTTATTATGCAAAACTTGCGCTAAAAAAAGAAATGGAGAAATAAAAGATGACTAAAGAAAGTAATATCAAACAAGAACTGCTCAAACAAATGGACAAGGATTCTGTCGAAGCGACCGATACAAGCGTGAATTTAGCAGGGAAAATCATCGAAAAACATAAGGCTCAACTTAGACGGCTGAAGTGGATTACAGCAATAAGCTGGCTGGTCACCATTTTATACTTTGTGGCCATGCATATTTTGAAGTATATTTTGTTGGAAGGCAACCTCGGAAACTTTCTTACTGAAAACGAACGTTGGCTTGTACAACACTCGGATGCAGGATTGAAGGTACTGATTGTAATTGCTGCTCTCCTTACGTACTTAATCTACTCTAAGTCGAGAACCTTGACTATACTACAGGTTTGCGCCAGGTTAGCAAACATCGAAGAACACCTAAAAAAAATATCTCAGGATAAATGAACAATCTCAAACTTGACAAGCTGTGTTCTACTCGTTAAGCTGCCAAATGTCTCTTGTGAAGATAACAAATGAATCAAATATCAGGTTTTATGAATCGGCGACAGTTTCTAAAACTAACAGCAGCGAGTGCAGCGACATTTGCGATGCCGGGATGTACAAGCACTTCTCAGCCCGTGGTATCGAAGCAGACCAAGGAGCAGACTAAACGGCTGAATGTGCTTTTCATTGCTATAGATGACCTGAACGACTGGGTTGGCTGTCTGGGAGGTCATCCCGATGTAAAGACGCCAAACCTCGACCGACTTGCCCAGAGAGGGGTGCTCTTTACAAATGCCCACTGTTCAGCTCCAGCATGCAATCCTTCACGGGCCAGTCTTATGACGGGAATTCTGCCGTCAACGTCCGGCGTTTACCTCAATCCCCACCCGTGGCGAAAGTCGCCGATACTCGCCAATGCCACCACACTGCCGCAGCACTTTATGGCCCACGGCTACCGGGTAGTTGGCGGCGGCAAAATCTACCACGGCGGCTTCCCCGACCCACCGTCCTGGCAGGAGTATTTTCCATCGCAGAAGAAAAACAAGCCCGATGACCCGATGCCTCCGAACCGGCCGCTAAACGGCATCCCTAAAACCGCACATTTCGACTGGGGGCCGGTAGATGTGCCGGATGAGGAAATGGGCGACTGGAAAGTTGCTGATTGGGCTATAAGTGAATTGCGAAAAGAACACGAAAAACCGTTTTTCCTTGGCTGCGGCTTCTTCCGTCCCCATCTGCCCTGGTACGTTCCGCAGAAATATTTCGATATGTATCCGTTAGACAAAGTAACTTTGCCTAATGTCAATGAAAACGACCTTGACGATGTCCCGCCGATAGGCAAACGGATGGCCAGACCTGAAGGAGACCATAAAAAGGTTACCGAGCACAAACAATGGCGAAAGGCGGTGCAGGCTTACCTGGCGAGCATCAGCTTTGTAGATGGCTGCGTGGGCAGGGTAATCAACGCACTGGATAAAAGCCCTTATGCCGGTAACACTGTTATCGTACTCTGGGGCGACCACGGGTGGCACCTTGGCGAAAAGCTGCATTGGCGCAAATTCGCGCTGTGGGAAGAGGCAACGCACGCTCCGCTTATGATAATCGCGCCGGGAATAACCAGGCCGGACGGAAGATGTACCCGGCCGGTGAGTTTCATCGACATTTATCCGACACTGATAGATATCTGTGGCCTGGCTCCAAAGCCCGAGCTTGAAGGTAAAAGTCTGTTGCCACTCTTGAGGAACACCAGGGCAAGTTGGCAGCGTCCCGCCCTGACGACGCACGGCCGTAATAATCATTCGCTGCGGTCGCGGCGCTGGCGATATATCCGGTATAGTGACGGAACCGAGGAACTCTACGACCACTATACAGACGAGCTGGAGTGGAACAATCTCGCCAACAACCCCACGTATGCCGAAATCAAGAATCAGCTTGCGAAATGGCTGCCCAGGCTCAATGCCCCGGATGTGCCGAGAACCAAGAGGAAACGCTCAGCTAAACAGCCCGTGAGCAAAACATAAAGCTAAAAGCCCAATCAATCTTCGGTCGGTCGCTCGGACTGGCGCCCTTACGCGGATATTTATCTTATAGTGACATTTCCATAAAATGGAACTCGTGGTCAGATTTTGCTTGTGAACAAACATATATTTGCTATACTACGAACTTGATATTTGTATGAATATTGCTGCTTAACTCAATTTGTTAACTGACTGAAAGGGTAAAATATGTTGAGTATGGTCCATGTTTCGCAGAGTACACACGCGGGAGGATTTCTCATACTGCTAATGATGTTCGGCATTTTTATCGGCCTAATAACGCTGGCTATAAAGGTGTTGATTTTTTGCAGGATATGCTCCAAGGCTGGCTACAGTTGGGCGCTTGGCCTGTTAATTCTCGTGCCGATAGCGAATATATTTATCGCCTTTTATCTTGCTTTCGCCGACTGGCCGGTTCAAAAGGAACTACGATCGCTGAAACAGCAATGATAAAAGCTACAGGTATGAGCCTTTATGAGTGAAGCGTGAATCCGACTGCTAGTAACAATCACCGGGTGGTGTTTCATATAATAATACTTTTTCTCTGCGCCGCTATCCTAACTGGTTCATTGCTCTTACAAATCAGCGAGGGCCAACTTTACCTGTTCGGATTCAAATGGCCTCATCGCTGCCCGTTATACGAGTTTTTTGGCATAAAATGTGCCCTATGCGGCTTGACACGCTCTTTTTGCTCACTGGCACACGCAAATTGGCACCAGTCCCTGAAGTTTCACATTCTTGGACCGCTTATTTTTGCCTTTACTTGTTTCCAGATTCCATATAGAATCTATGCACTGGTTATTCATCCTAAAAGGGTGTACAGAAAACTAAAAAAAATAAACTTAAGTTTAACTATCACAATTTCGATATTGATTGTTGTTAACTGGTTTGTTTATCTTGGAGGACTTATCTTATGACCCCGCAGGAATCCCAAATAAGTGTAATCGACCCCATCAGCCCCGCCATCGAAAGGGTAAAAACAATCCTTTTCAGGCCCTTCGACTTTGGCAAATGGTTTGTCATCGGCTTTGGTGCCTGGCTGGCGTACCTCGGAAGCGGAGGCGGAGGAGGTGGACCAAATTTCAATTTTCCCGGCGTACAGCAGCGGCATGAACCTCAAATCCAGGAGGCTTTTCACCATGCAAAAGAAGTCGTGGTTGACAACTTATACTGGATTCTCCCCGCGTTCATAATCGGAGCGCTGGTGATAATCGGCCTTTTGGTTCTTTTGATCTGGCTCAGCAGCCGTGGCCACTTTATGTTCCTGCACTGCGTTGCACTGAACAAAGCCGAAATCAAAGTCCCCTGGCGAAAATTCAAAAAGCAGAGCAACAGCCTTTTCCTCTTCCGTGTCGTGGTCGGCCTTATATCTTTGGCTTTCTTTGCACTAATCGCTGGCACGATAGCGTTTGTTGCTGTCCTCTGCTTTGTGAGCCGCTCACGGCCGGCTGCCCTCGGAATCGTTCTCATAATCTTGCTTTCGATTCTTGTTATGATACCGGCCGTAATCGTCATTGCGCTGATAAAGAAATTCACATGGGACTTCGTCGTGCCGATTATGTCCTTGCGGCAGGGAACCTGTATGGCCGCCTGGCGCGAGTTCTGGAAACTGCTCACCGGTAACAAAGGCAGGTTCACACTCTACATTCTGTTCCAGATTGTCATAGCAATTGCTATTGGTACTATTGGGGCCACGGTAGCTTGTCTTTTTTCTTGCCTCTTTCTCTGCATTACATGCGGAATTGCCTGCTGTCTTATGATACTGCCACCATTCTCGATTGCTTATGGATATGTAATAACTGTTCTCTTGCTGCCGTTGTCGGTCTTCAAACGCTCGTATTCTTTGTTGTACTTGCGCCAGTATGGTCCAAGCTTCGACGTCTTAAGCCCGGAAATTGCTACAACATGAGCTTGACTAAGGATTGTTTGTACGACAATCCAAATAGTGGCGTTCGGCCTTATTTAGGTTCGCTTTGCCTCAGGTGCTGTTGGGCCCAAAGCGCAAGGGCCGAGCCTGTTAGCAGGACCACGCCGAAGAGTAATTGAAACGCGTTCAACGATTCTCCAAACACGATATTGGAAATAGCAAGCACTATAAACGGCTGAGCTAAAATTACAAGTGCCGGGATAGTCGCTCCGATACGCCTCATCGCTGCATAGTACAGCACATGGCCCAACGCGATGGCCGTTACACCCGAAATCACAACACACGCCCACTGCCACGCGCCCATTGTAACGCACTCTTCCACGTTGCCGAATAGCAGGGCACACGCGCAAAGCCCGGCAACCGTGTAGATGCTTATCACCGCGAAACCGTGGTGAGAATCAACATTCTTAAAAGCGATTCTCACGCAAATTGTATATATCGCCCATGTAAAGGCACACGCAAGGGCAATAATAACACCGGTTAAGGTTTTAGTCGCGACGAAGTCTTCCTTGTAATACATTACGCCAACAACCCCGATTGTGGAAAGCGCCAGCCCAAGCCAGAAGCGTTTGCTCTTAACCAGCGGCCTTTCGTCGCGAAAGAAAATTAACGAAAAACCGGCTATCCAGATAATGGACGATTTCGTAAGCAGGACCATAAAGGCCGGGCCTACATAGTAAAAACCTCCAGCCCATAAACACTGCATAACAATATTTGGCACAGCCGGCAGCAGAGCTTTCCGCCAGATTTTTGTTTCAAACCGTTTTCTCTTGATGTCAAATAGAAGAAAGGGCAGCCAGAAGAGAGAAGCCACTGAATACCGCAGCAGGTTCTGTGTCCACGAATCTACATAGCCGGTCAGGTACTTTATAAAAATCGGACCCAGTACCCAACAGGAAAGCGTGCCAATGCACGCGAAGGTCGCTGAAATGTCGAATTTTTTAGTATTCGCGGTTTTCATTCACTTTTTTTCCATGTTTAACTTTTTCTTATAAAGTAAGCCGGTATACAATATAAATGAATAATCATCAATATTCTGTTTTGAGATTGGCTTTGTTCCTGCTTCGCCAGAGGCTACGCAGGACAAGTTGGGTTTGTATTGGGTTTGTTTTGCAATAGCCCAAAAGTGCGATTTATTGTCATATCCCTTTGTTATATTAGTACTTACGTTCATTTTTGGCTTTTCGGTAATTGGGTTTGTTTGGGTTTGAATTGGGTTCGTTTTGGGTTCGTTTTTCCCACTTCCGCTAAGTGTCTTATTTTTATAATCCTTTGTTGTAATAGCACTTACGTTCATTTGGTCATCCGGGAAATTGGCTTTGTTTTGCATAAAAGAGCTGATTTGTAGAGGATTCTCTACAATTGTAGAGGTGCCTGCTTCGCAGAATGCTACGCAGGGCAGGCCTGGCGGTACTACAAAAATACATAATTGTGTTGACGGTATCTTCATGTTGGGTAAGGAGTTATCTGATAGTTTGAAATCCTAAATCCTAATATCTAAATCCTAAACAAATCCAAATTACAAAATCCTGAATTTTCAAAACAAAAGCTTCGGGAGGACGGTCCCGAAATGAGGGCGTAAAAAAAAGAAGCGCCTCTATAAATGCACGAATGTGCGCGTTTGATGCGAAAAAACACCCCGATTTTTGATGGCGGATTCTCGTAACTCGATGATATTAAAGCAGATAAAAATTTTTTATTTTTTCCGATTTTTGGTTTTAACTATGCCCGGTTTTGGTTGAAAAAATTCAGTTCGTTGTTCGTAGTAGTTGGGACCACGAACGCACAAATACACGAAAAAGTTGTTGTTTTAGTCAAGAAAAGGCACAAAATGCACAAAAAACAACAAAAAATGACCAAAAATGGGCAGAAAAGTGTTTTTATTAACCACAGATTTCACAGATTTTTAATCGCAGATTGCGCAGATTATACGGATTTTGGTTGTAGTTCGGTTGTATTGATTTTCCTCATTTATTACTGCCGCAAGCGGGAACCCGCCTCTGCTACCCCGTAGCCTGAGAATAATACAAAAAAGTTAGGACTTAGTGAGTATCTATCCTTCATAGTTTCTTCGACATCGCCTAAGAATCTGCGAAATCACTTTTTCAGCATTTCCGTTATTCGCAGCTCAAACTGCTTCATTTCCTGCAAAATTTCAAGTTTGTTTTGCCTGATGCGAAAAAGCATTCTCGCAAACATCAAAATAAGAAGTCCCACAATTATACAAGTAGGGGAATCAATATATAATACGCCGTCAGTGAGTTGAATAACTATCAGCCCGAAGCTAATAAATGCCATGCCGAGCACGAAGGTAAGCCAAAAAAAGATCCAATTCAATATATTTTTTTTCTTATATTTCTTAACCACCGACGAGGCAACCGTTTTCTGTTTTCCCTCCGTTATTTCTTCAAGTTGTTTTTTCAATCCCAAAAGTTCATTTAGTTTTTGTTCCAGTTCTTCGGTCATATTATGTCTCCTAAAATTTCACGCAATCGTGCCAGTGCCCGATGCAGTCTCGATTTTACTGTCCCTTCAGCTATGTTTAATATTGCGGCAATTTGCCCAATCTGTAATTCCTGTCCAAATCGAAGTATAATAAGTATCTTATGCTCATCTGATAGTCTCTGAATGGCTTGACTTAATGATTTACTCTCATTCGAAATTTCAGATGATTCCAATTTGATGCTTGCATTTCTCAGCAGGTTTTTCTCGGCCTGTTTTTTCCGTACTCGGTCGATACATTTATTTGTCATAATACGAAACAGCCATGATACAAACAGACTTGGACTTTGTAATTTATTGAGTCCTTTGATTACTGAAACCCAAGTTTCCTGTACTGCATCCCATGCTTCTGTCTCTTGGTCAAGATATCGCATCGCAAACACCAACAGGGGCTTCTGCCATAGCTCAACTATCAACTCGAATGCTTCTTTTTTCCCCTGTTGACAGCGAATAATCAGCAGTTCAGTATATATCTGCTTCTCTTGTTTGTTCATTGCTTAATAGTAAGTCGGTTTCGGTGCGCCTATCGTTCCCAAAAAAAAGAATTTCTTAAAAAGTTAGATCTTTGTCCAAAAATGCGGTGCATTTTTTATTCTTTATACTAAAAGCACTTCTTCTTGGAAACAAAATAGAGAGTGTGCCAAAGTAAGCTGTTGTGAGTCAGCTAGACATTCAATCCTCTCACGCTCAGGGCTGCAATCGGATGTTCAATTCGTTGACCACCTTTTCTTTCAATTAGATCGAAATCCGCCCCAGTGAGATAACGCTTCACTATCTCACGGGGCAGGCAAAAAAATGACCAAAAATGAAGTGTTTGGGGCCATTAATTCTAAATCCCCCACTATCCCCGCTATTGCTCTTGGAGCCATTGGTTTGCCGTGATAGCTATATCAAGGAAGTTTACTATTCGGTCTTTGTTGATATCTCCAGCAAGGTAGACTCTCAGGTAGGGGTAGGTCTGGTTTTCTCCTATGTTCCATATTTCAATAAAGTCCCAGTTGGCATCGGTAAAGGTGCTTTTTGTTTGCATTTGTGTGGTTGGAAGACCTTCAACATTGTTAACGTCGCCATCGTTTAAACCAATACTTTCGGTTACACCGTGGATCTGAGTATTGGTATCCCAGAAGCAGTTCGAAAAACTGCCGCTATAATTTCCACCCACCAATCCGCCAACATAGTCCCCTGTTCCGTTAACATCGCCGATAGAATAGCAGTTCGAAACGGAGCCACCCCGATTATAGCCCACCAGTCCACCGACATCGAAATCACCACTGACATCGCCGGTAGAATAGCAATTCGAGAAACTGCCCGAAGAATTATACCCCACTAGGCCGCCGACAAAGTAGTGGATTCCGCTCACATCGCCAGTCGAATAGCAATTAGAGACACCACTGCCATAAAAATCAGAATGATTTACCCCTATCAGGCTACCGACATACGAAGAACCATTGACATCGCCGGTAGAATAGCAATAAGAAACACTGCCGGAATTATTCCCCAACAGGCCGCCTACACTGTCAACACCGTTGACATCGCCTGTGGAGTAGCAGTTCGAGACACTGCCAATATTTCCTCCCACCAGGGCGCTGACAACGTGATTACCGCTTACATCGCCGGTAGAATAGCAGTCCGAAACATAGCCATACCTATTCACCCCAACTAAGCCGCCGACATCTAAGTAATCACCGCTTACGTCACCGGTAGAATAGCAGTTCGAGACATTGCCGTAGTAATTTTCCCCCACCAAGCCGCCAACGCACGAATAACCACTACCTCTTACTTCCCCTGTAGAATAGCAGTTTGACACGCCACCGCTATTCCTCCCCGCAAGGCCGCCGTTAAAGCTCCCGTTTCCAACAACAGAGCCACCTTCAATTCCCAGGTTCTTGATTTCGCCGCCATCGATACAGCCGAACACACCCAGATAATCGTTACCGGCGCCGCCGTCATCGATGGTCAGGTTGATTATTCTTTTGTCGTTCCCGTCAAAGACACCGATAAAGGCCGTGCCGTCAAAATCATTATCGGAATTATCAATATCCGGGGCAATAACGGCGGTGATGTAGGTCAGCCCGGCCAGATTAACATCCGTCTCCAGGCGGGTATAGTCGTCCCAGTAATTAGCATCAGCCGCAAACTCATTAAAATCCTCTAATGACTGTATCCGCCAAGGGTTTCCTTCAGTCCCGGAGCCATCCAAAGCCATAGCAGTATTTACGCATAAGCCGACCATTACTAATATAGTGATTCTTCCCAACAGGTTTGAACTCCTCGCTCTAACCATTTTTTCTGCCTCCAGCCCCCCAATGTCCCATTTTTGAGCCGATTTTCGCCAAAATACACGGCCCATACTCTCACAAAACAGCAAAGAAATGCTCCCAAAGTATGTAAATATTAATCTATCATAACCAAGTCATTTTGTCAAACAAATAAAAAAGAAAAAATGATGAGATTCTTCGCTTCACTTCGTTGCGCTCAGAATGACAACAAACTTTATTCGGTGCTTTCGCGGGGATGACAATAGGGAAGGTTAAATTTTTTCATTGGCCAGATTTCTCCACTCCGTCCGCCTACGGCGGACTTCGGTCGAAATGACAAGAGTAGAGTGGACACCCCGAGCCAAAGACCCGGGCTAAATACAAAGG
>DATLBB010000024.1:0-7192 GCA_035527155.1 Sedimentisphaerales bacterium | reverse complement strand
TTCAGAATCGGGACGCCTCGGACTACGGCGAATTCCTCGTTCTTCCTGATTCCGCCAATTACGAGGCTTTCTCCCTGCCGGATGCGGTTTTGCTTGTTCTGGATTTCCTTTTTTGTGATGATCGGCACCTGCTTGACACCTTCGGGAGTGTTCTTAGAGCCGAGTGTTACGTCAGTTTCCAGGCCGATGTAGCCGTCACCGAAGACGTGGGCCGTAATTTTGAGCGAGTCTATGACATTTTCGTATTCGGTCTTTGTCTCCAGGTAGTCCGAAATGGTGGATCGCATGGTTATTCTGTCCAGCGGAACCTTTTGCTGTGATGAGATCGTCGCAGTTCCGCCGTTGACTACTTCAAGAGTTGGATTCATGAGGATTTTCAAATAGCCCCTCGATTCGAGCAGGTCGATTAACAGGGTGAAGCCATGGCCTACATCGCCAGTGTTTAAGTAGCCTATGTTAAGGCCCATTCGAGATCGTGCCACCTCCCTGAGTGAGGCGCCGGGAAAGGCTGGTAGATATTCGTCGTCCTGTACTAATTGCCGGACATCAGCTCCGAAAGCCGTCCCGGCGGGATTCATCGCAACACTCTCTCCGAATAAGTTGTCGATTGCCAAAGTAGTTTCCCGGTCGAAAGTCATATCCGCATAAATCTCCGAGACCAGGCATTCGATTTTGACCTGAATCGGGGGGACATCCACATACTCAAGGGTTTGAAGTACCGCATCGGCGTCCTCTTTGAGCGGGCATCTGACGATCAACTGATTTGTCAAAGGATTGCTGCTGACGGTATAGTCTGATACTTGAGTCGATTTGCCTTTCTGGTCGAAAAGTTTCGTTGCGAACTGCTCATGAATAATCTTTTTCATGTTATCGGGTGTGTGATATTTGCAAAAATAGAAAAGCTTAAATTCATCAGTACCGCCTACAGTTTGCTTGAGGATTTTCGGTGGAACTTTGTACATTTCCGGCACGGCGACATTCGGATCCGGTGCTATATCGATCTTAAGGTCGCGGAGAGTTTGCTCGGCCTCGTGTTCGGTATCCGTTTGGGCGGAGATACTGCCCCACCCCCCAATCAAGAGCACAATGATTACAGCCCCAGCCACGATTGGCCATTGACGGTAGCCAACTTTTTGTCTGCTATTGCTCATAAACCTGTAACTATCGTTCTTGTCACGCCTCCAACAGATATCACATTAAACCGGTGCTGTATGTGACATATGTATAGAATCGGTAAAAACTTCACTATACATTCATATTTTCATATTGTCAAGCCTTCGGGGATTGAGATTTTTTATTTTGCACGTTTGACGCTCCTTCACAATTTATACAGCTTTTGCTCCAAATCATGTTTTTTTACATGTTTTTGTGCCTTTGGAGGCTCGAATAAGTGCTTTTTTTAACGCTGAAAAGCCAAATATGGAAGAAATTATGCTCTCCTGAGCTTTCTGCTTTATTTGTTGAATATCAGGTTGCGGCAAGAGTGACATGTCAGGAAGAAGGTCCATTAAAAAACTATTTTATGTATGTACGGAGGGTCTGGTATGGAAAGCAGGTTTTGGTTTTGATGTCCCGGCATCAAAACTGGCGGCAAAAGTCAGTAGTTGTTCTGTCGGTGATTAGTATTTCATCATTATATTTGCACCAAAGACGTTCGCGTTCGAAATATGCTGATATTCAATATTCCCGGTGAAGTTTTTGGCAATATTTATTTGGGCGCCGATGTAACCGCCGAAAGTGGGACCCTCATTGATCTCCCATGAGAATGTGCCTATATCGAGACCCTGGTCGACTATATTATTGAAATCGTAGTCAAAATTGCCGCTAATGAAATGCGCAAATGGGCCGCCATAAATTGATAACCGGCTCGAATACATATACGTTGCTCCCATGGCGATTTGCATTTCTGTGGTGCTAATCTCAACGAAGTTAGGCTGAGGAATAGTCCATGACGATGAATCGATTTCTCCGTCCAGCTCGGACCGATTGATCTGGAATATTGCACCGATCTTCCAATCGAATCCTTCATAGAATGTTGCTTTGACGCCGCACCCGATGGCAAAGTCTATATCGCTATCGAATTCTTCCCCCTGGTCCCATAGCGAGTCGCCGAACGTTGCTTTCGCCGCACCCAAACGTAAAAATGCCTCGCAATTCTCAAAAATGCCATATCCAACAGTGGCATAGAGTGCGTTGACTTTAAAATCTTTGATTTTAATCGATGCCGCCGGGCCTGATACAAGAAGCGCGCCATTACGATATACCAAGGCTTTGCCTTCAATCAGGTCCAAATCCATCGAACTGAAGGAATATTCAAGCCCTCCCCTGAACATGTCTTTTTTCAACTCGGCGGCAGGGGGCCCCATAAGGTCAAGAGCAAACACATTTGAACTGCCAAATCCGATTAAAATAATCGCAAAACCAAACAGCCAGATCGTTCGTATATTAGTCTTTGCCGGAATTCTTTCAATTCTCATCGTCAATCTCCACCCATATTTTTTCTTTCGGCGCAAAAGTCCTGCCCGAATGTAAATTGTGAATTTCCGTTCTCTTTTAGTGCCTCCGTTCCTTCCATTAGTATTGTAGCATTTTTGGATATCCGAATCAAGGAAAAAAGCCCTAAGTGTGCAAATCCCGCCTAAATTTATCTAACAATGCAACTTTCTGATCCCTGCGATTTAAGGTCCGATCATACCTGTAAACCGGGGAAATGTGCCATCGTCGGTCAGGACGACTATTATAAGCTAAGAGAGCATAAATGGTTCGTATCGGCCGGAATTAACAATAAATTTTACGCCGGACGAAGTGGCCAGAAACGAAACGGCAAAAGCCGAAAAACCATAACCGAGGATTACGCTGATTACGCGGATTAACCACGAATTTACCCCATGAGATAACGGCTTTACCTATCTCACGGGGTGAACTCGAATGAACACGGGAAAATAATAAATCCGTCGCACTTCCCGGCCGGATTTGCGCCCCGCTCCAATTTCAAAAGCCTGATCCCTTTTCTTTTTATAAACGCAAAAAGATAAGCCTGACCCCAATGACACTTTCATTCTTGATAGTTCGATGTGATTTTGGTAATATTTCTGATTTAGTACGTAGAAAAATGTGTTTTTTAAGCGATTAAATGGGAAATGTCAGTTCATTCAATTATTATCAGAAAAAGGGGCGATACGAAATGTTTAATAAATATCTGAATAATCAGAAAGAAATAAAGTTCAAAAGAATTTTATTGCCTCAAATGAAAAAAACAGGTTTCCTGACCGTTATGGTCCTGCTCCTGGGCCAGGTCATTGGCGGGGCACAATCCGGTGAAGCATACCCCTTAAAAGTAGGAGCGGCGAAGATCGACATAACCCCTGCGGACCAGCCGGTGGCTCCGGCAACCGGAAAGTACGATCATGAGCGGGCCTACATCCGTGCCATTGTTCTGGACAATACTGACACACGCGCGGCACTGATCACCATCGAGGGACGTATCGACAGTGCAAGCTGTGCTGATCTGCTGGAAAAGCTTTCGGATGAGCTGGATTGCCCGGTTGAGAACATCATCATTACCACCACGCACTCTCATAGCGTTAGGATGGACCGTTCCGCGGTTAATCAGCCGAAACAGGTCGGCAGACATCGTCATGGATGCCGTTCGCAAGGCCAAGGCTGCACTGCAGCCAGCAAAGATGGGATATGTAAAGGGAGCATGTTATCTGAACGTGAACCGTGATGCGATAGACATGGATACCCGGAAATGGGTCCAGGCACCAAACCTGGACGGCTGGTCTGACAAGACCGTGGATATCATTAAGTTTGAAAGACCCTCCGGCGAACCCATTGCGGTCTATATGGCCTATGCTATGCATCCGATCAATGCATTTTCACAGGGCGTCTTCAGCGCAGATTTCCCGGGGGCGACCTGCCGTTATGTTGAAAAGTTTTTCGGAGATGATATTGTCGTGGCTTTCAGCCAGGGTGCATCGGGAGACCAGAATCCTATGTACATAAGACCCCAAATTAGTGCAATTAGAAGCAAACGTCGTTCCAGGATCATGGAAAATGAGACGAAACGCGATTCCATTGAAGCTCCCGTGCAGTCAAACCTGGTTGCCCCGGATGCGCTGGAAAACGTCTTCAGGCTGATCGAGAGCGAAGGCCAGATCCTTGGCGAAGAGGTGATCCAGGCGATGACCATGATCAGGAAGACCACCGGTGATGTGTACATTAAAGGGGCACAAAAGACAGTGAGCTGCCCCGGGCGAATAAGGGTCAATTATGACTCGTCCGATCCTCGTTACCGCGAAGGTATGCCGGGTGAATACGAAGACGGACCGGATGTGGATCACCACCTGGCGGTACTGGGTCTGGGGACTGCGGTCATCGCTGCCTGTGACGGGGAAATATTCTCTTACATCGGACTGCAGCTGAGAAAGGAATCCCCGCTGACCCAAACCATGTTTGTGACGCTGACCAGCACGGGTCAGGGCCGGGGGCCTGGTTATGTTCCCAACGATGCTGCCTACGGGGAACAGACCTTCCAGGTACTGAGAGCCAGGGATAAGCAGGGCTGTGCCGAACGGGCCATTATCGAGGGGCTTACTGAGTTGATCACGGATTATATAACTCCGTAAAAACTTTATTTTAGCTCCGCAAGATATTCCTCCATGACCTCTCAGTAACATAGCCAGAATAAACAACGGAATTACTGAAAGAATTGAAAGATTGGCAGGAGAGTGTAAACGCGAAGATGCCTCGACCAGTCAAATAATCATCAGAAATAAATGAAAAAAGGTTCAACTGCAAAAAAGTTGGTTGATTATCACATAATTATAAAAGGATTTATCGCTTTATGGGCACCAGCATAATAACATAAGTGGGCGGCACCGTTGAAGATACCGCCCTATGCTGTATGCCACCATCAGGGCGCTCGGGTCGCTTCCCAGCGTTGCCCTATCCTCCCCGATGGCGGTGGTATTATACCCATTCATGCTGTTGCCTTAAAGCGTTAAATCCAAAAGAGTTGCAAGGTTTATTTCTTATCAGCCCACCAACTTTTTTGCAGTTGAACCGGATTTATATTGATTATAGCTAAGCCATAAATTGACTATTTTTTACGGAATTTACCGGGATGACGCTGGGAACGAGACAACATCGTTTCGACCAAAACCGATGGTAGCGCCGAACAAAAATGAAAAAAGTCGAAAAATTTTTATTCTTTTCTCAACAAGCACTTATGACGAATATGTGGCATACGTTTTTGTAGATTTTTGACTCAAACGCGCATGTCGGGCCAAAGTAAATGATTATTGATTATTCTTCGTGGTTCTTCGTGTTCTTCGGTGCGTCAGGATAAGCCTGACTTCTCTATTAGCTTGAAAGGTAGTTGACGTGTTAACTGAATGTCCAACATGTAGTCGAGTCGGCACAGAAAGGAGTAATCCCCAAGGTGAAGCCCGATTAGACGAACTCGCGAGCCGTAACGCAAGTGAACTCGATTCGGCCTCGTTACACAACGTGGGAGTGGCTATGCTTCCGGAGCTGCTGAAGCCTGCCGCTATCGGTCAAGAGACGTTCGTATGCAGCCGATGGGCTCCCCGGGGTGACTGGAGATGGCGCGTGAGGAAAGAGAAGTCGAGGAACCTGAGAGACCCGAACACCAAACACGACAGTGTTCGGGAGTCGGACGTCCTCATAGTAGTGAAGAAGCAGGGTAATGCCTGCCGAGCGAAGGGGGACGACTGTAAGTATGCTAAGGTTAAAGTATGATGCATCCGCTTGACTCAAATTGGGTACACTACGGAGATCCAGATAGAGAACTCTGGGATCAGGATAAATTCCAGCCAGAACTCTTTCCGGATAAAGTGCGTCAATTGAGACTGAAGCTATACCAGAAGGCGAAGCATGAGCCTTCATTCCGCTTTTATGCACTCTATGATCGTGTCTACCGCATGGATGTGTTAAAGGCGGCATGGAAGCAGGTAGGTAAACGTCGAAAAGCCGCAGGGATTGATGGTGTACGTGCTGAAATGATTCTCGATCAAGAGCAAGGCGTTGATGAATTCCTTGTGAACATTCAGGATGAGTTGAAGCAGAAATGTTACTGTCCAAGCCCCGTCAAACGGGTGTATATTCCTAAAGCTGACGGCAAGAAGCGTCCCTTGGGTATTCCCACATTGAAGGATCGGGTCGTTCAAATGGCAGTATTGCTGGTCATCGAACCCATTTTTGAAGCAGACTTTTTAGACTGCTCTCACGGATTCAGGCCGAAACGCAGTGCTCATGGTGCCCTTGACCAAATCCGTCAACACATTCAAGAAGGGAAGGTATCGGTTTATGATGCAGATTTGAAAGGCTACTTTGACAACATTCCGCATGACAAGCTAATGGCGTGTGTGCGAATGCGGATAGTGGACCGAAACGTACTACGCTTGATAAAGCTCTGGCTAAAAGCCCCGGTCATAGAAGAGGATGAACAAGGAAAACGGCAACCTCCACGCAAAACCACACGGGGAACTCCGCAAGGAGGGGTTATCTCCCCTTTGCTGGCAAATCTCTATCTACACTGGTTTGATACGATGTTTCATCGTCAAGGTGGTCCGTATCATTGGGCAAAAGCTCGATTGGTTCGGTATGCCGATGACTTTGTAGTTTTCGCTTACTGGCAAGGTGGACGTATAGAGCAATGGATAACGGCGACTCTTGAGGATTGGCTTGGTTTAGAAATAAACCGTGCTAAAACCTCAGTTGTTCATTTGAAGCAGTCCGAAAACCTGGATTTTTTAGGTTTCACTTTCCGTTTTGACAAGGATCTCAGGGGTCGTAATTGGAAGTATCTGAACCTCGGTCCGTCTAAGAAATCTTTGAAGAAAGTTCGTGAAGTGATCCATCATAAAACAGGGCCGAAGCGATGTTTTATGCCTACCCCGGATTTGGTCAAAGACCTAAATCTATACTTGAAGGGTTGGGATCAATACTACCGCTTTGGTTATCCTCGTCAAGCGTTCCGTTCGCTGAACTACTATATTGGCAGCCGCTTATTAACGCATTTGAATCGTCGCAGTCAGCGTAAATACCACAAACCCAAGGGAATAACGCATTATCAATACTTGCTGGAGTTAGGCTTATTTCGTCTATGACGAAACTTACAGGAAAGCCGGATGCGGGAAAACTGCACGTCCGGTTTGATGAGGGGGAG
>DATLBB010000023.1:0-2647 GCA_035527155.1 Sedimentisphaerales bacterium | reverse complement strand
GAACAACAGTGTTGGTTCGCGTGACTGGACGGCGGCGACAACGGCTGACTGGCAGGATGTTCCTGTCGGTGGGACAATCAGCCCGGGAGGGTCGGTGGCGGTCGATGCCTTATCGAAGGCCGAGGTTTACGATAGGCCGGTGGGCAGATACTGCGGAGATATTGTTTTCACGGATGCAACCGCCGGTATGGACCATTCGCATCACGCGGTTCTGGAAATCAAACCGAGGTTGATGGTCGGGCACTGGAAGCTGGATGAGACCGCCGGCACAATAGCCAGCGATTCGAGCGGCAACGGTAATCACGGTACGCTGGAAGGAGACCTTACGTACGTCTTTTCGTTTGATACCGCGGCGGCGGCCGGTTGGTTTGGTGGAGCTCTTGACTTCAGCCATCCGAATGACCGTGTCGATACGGACAAGACTGCGTGCGACCTCGAACTTGCCAATAATGCCGCAAAGAGCATCACCTCGTGGGTATTTACGCGCAGCTTCAACGACGGTGGTATTTATGAGATGGGACGACATTCAAACGGACAGGATTTTTCGTTGAGAACGGAGAGCAGCGATAACTTGTGGCGAGTGCAATTTTGGGGTAGTGACCCGGCAACGGGAGACATAGATTTCACTTACAATTCGAAGAACAGGTGGGTACATTTTGCTCTTGTTTACGACGGCACGAGGGCTAAGGTATATGCCGACGGTCAGCTTGTTGTGGACGAGCCAAGGGCATTGAACACGGCTGACAAAAAGACTTTCAAGATAGGGCGGTGGGACGATAATCATTTTGACGGTATAATCGACGATGTTCGGCTCTATAACTATGCGCTGGATAGAGATGCGGTCCTTGCAATAATAGACGGCGGCAGAGCGGAAAATCCCGGACCGTTTGACACCGAGATGGACTCGCCTCACTCTGCGACGTTGCAGTGGAAACAGGGAGCGACCGCGATTTATCAGGATGTGTATTTCGGTACGAGCCTGGACGCAGTAACCAACGCGACTGTCAATTCGCCGGAGTACAAGGGACGTCAGAGTGAAACTTCCTATGTTCCGACGGTGAAGAAGAACACAGAGTACTTCTGGCGAATCGACCAGGTGCTTTTTGTTCCGCCTCCACCGCCACCTCCACCTCCTATGTCCGGCGATAGTGCTGAGGCGGCTTCCGCCGCCGACATAATCCCTGGTAAGGTTTGGAATTTCACCACCGGCCAGAGCCTGGGCACGATTACCCGGGAAGTCTGGACGGGTATAAGCGGAAACTATGTTTCTAACCTGACCAACCACGCGCTCTATCCGGATTCGCCGAATATACGGGAAGAGATAATTGACTTTGAAGGCCCCATTGACTGGGCAAACAACTACGGTACGCGTGTCCATGGTTTTCTGACGCCGTCTGATACTGGCAGCTATACGTTTTGGATTGCAAGTGATGATAACAGCGAGTTGTGGCTGAGCAGTGACGCCAATCCCGCCAATCAGGTCAAGATTGCTGAGGTACCGGTAGACAAGTGGACAAATTCGCGGCAGTGGGACGAATACTCCCAGCAACAATCCAGTCCGGTCATGCTGACAGCAGGCCAGGCATATTACATCAAGGCTCTGCATAAGGAAGGGACAGGTGGCGACAACATTGCTGTTGCGTGGGAGATGGAGGGGTCGTGTAAGGGTCGGCAGGTTGTCTCCGGTTCATATCTGTCGCCGTACGACACAGATATTCCGACGCCGGACCCTATGGACTGGGAAACTGGGCCGTACCCGACAGGCAGCTCATCGATTTCAATGACGGCAGCGGCTGCTTACGACCAAAGTGGTGTTGAGTATTACTTCACTTGTACGTCAGGCGGCGGTCATAACAGCGGCTGGCAGGAGGGCGCAACTTTTGAAGATACCGGTCTGGAACCTGGTACGATGTATACGTATGTTGTAACTGCCCGTGACGCAAATCCCAACCACAACGCAACTGTCCCATCGCAACAGTATTCGGCAAGAACATTTCTTTCAGGAGATTTTGAGCCCGACGGCGATGTGGATTTTGCCGACTATGCCCGGTTCGCCTCACACTGGCCGGGCGCCGCCTCCGCGGAGGGCCAGAGTGGGGGCGAGGCTGGCCTTGACAGTAATGGGGCTGACCTTGATGGTGATGGTGATATTGACCTGGAAGACCTCGCCATTTTAGTAGAAGACTGGCTTGGGACCGTGGAGCAACCATTGCCACTGCCCGGCCGGGCCGGTAATCCGGATCCATCGAATGGCGAAATAGGCGTGTCTCAAACCGCTGATTTGAGCTGGACGGGCGGCTCTAATGCTATATCGCACGATGTGTACTTTGGCACGAGCAGTCCGCCTGCTTTCCGAGGCAACCAGACTGCGACAACATTCGATCCCGGCACAATGGTTGCACTTATTACTTACTACTGGCGTATTGATGAGATTAATCAGTCGGGCAAAACGATTGGTGTAGTCTGGAGCTTCACGACCAAGCTAAACCCACCGCATCCGCCGCCATAAGTGCGTTACAATCTGATGACGGTGTGAGGGCCTTTGAGCACCTCGCAAAACGGCGTTTTGAAAGCGGGCAGGGCCTGCGCTTGCAGTTTTTCTCCTTTTTTTTGACAGTAATCTTCTGGCTTGATAAACATCTCACCC
>DATLBB010000022.1:0-15595 GCA_035527155.1 Sedimentisphaerales bacterium | reverse complement strand
AATTAACTCGGTTCTTGCTCGCCGTCCGGTTTCATCAACCACCTCAATGAAGTAGCTCAGTCCCTCTTTTATATCCTTGGCGGGAATCACCGCGCGATATAAAAACGGCTTAGTCCGCTCCATGCTCACGTATTCGTTGTCGCGGTTGGAATTCCCATAGGCAACTCTTGCTTTCGTGATGGATTCCTTTGCCCTAACTGTCGCCCGAATGGTTAGCTTACTGCCAGGTGCAATCCCGCGAATCGGTACGTGTGCGATGACGGGGGCAGTCTCAGCAGCAGTTGGACGAAAACTTTTTCTTTGTTCCTTCAGCTTCTCCAGGCCTTTTCTCAATCTGACCAGTTCGTCTCTCCAGTGGCCGGACAAGCCAGCACTATCTCGGCCCATCATAAGATTATCATTGTATACGTCCCCGGCTGCTTCCACTATTTTCTCCCATGCCTTAATTGCCTCGGCTTCGTGACCGATTGCATCATTAAGGGCGTTCAGATCTCTGCTATGTTTGAATAATGCGTAACTGAAACCTGCGTTGGTTCGATGCGAATGGTACAAGGCAAGGTAGGCGAGTATTTTCAAATCCACGATTGTCGAATCGAATTCCTTGTTTCTATTACGACCTATTCGCCTTTGGGCTTCTTCGACTAAATGCATGACATCTTCCGAGACCTGTGCAAACCACCGGCTCGACTCTTGTGGCCAAATTTTCGCTGATTCCTTCCCTTCCAATTGATACTGCGCCGCTTTATCAATACTCAAGAACTGCTGGGTGTCACTGGGTAAGGCCTTAGCATATTCGGGCAGGTCCTTCATTCGTTGTTTTTCCACCCAACCCCTGGTTGTAGGAAACATATTGTAGGGATAATTGTACGCGACAATCCGTGGCAGAATCGCACCTGCGCGATGGATGGCTTGTTCGATATATGGCGCCGCTTCTTTGCCGAAGCGTTTCTGGAATTGCCTCTGCCAAATCTCCGATGGTGTGTCCAGGTTGTAACCCAACCGTCCAAACAACTGAAAGAAATGCCAGTACCGCTCAAACTCCCAGTCATAATACCTGTACTGCGGCCTGAGCAATTCAAATGGCTTCATATCAAGAGGATGGTCCTGCATTTTCGTTGCCATTGGTTCAACCACCTCGAAACCCTCGCCGTCGTACAAGTAAGTACTCTTGATAAAACGCCGGACATAATCAGGATCGCCCCACAGCAATACCCGCATCGTTCCGCAGTTCCAGAGCCGCCAGTGCATCTTATACCTCTGCGGATACCTCAGTAAATCCGCATATCCATGCCGTCTGTCGTGCTGGTTGCCCGGATGAATATGCGTAGGATGAAATGGCAGCCCCATCTGCTCCATCCAGTACTTAGTGCATATCCTCATGTTGACGCCCATCTCCACAGCTTTGTCGATAAGTGAATCAGGAAAATTCTTCGCCCGCGCATCAAAGCGAATGTCCGGCCCGTGTTCCTTCATCACCTTATAGATGTTCTCCCAGAATCCGCCCATCTCAGTTCTCTTGAGCCCCGACTCGCCGTGCATCCTGAACTGAATTGCGTCGATATCATGCACTTCTCTGAGGAGTTTCGCCAGCGCCTCTTTTGTATAGGCCGTAAGGTTATCCGCAGTCAGTCCCCAGACTATTCCTTCGGTTGGTTTATTGGCTCGATCTCTGGGACCCTGCACACCACCGCGATAAATGTGGTCCCAAATACCTAAGGTAAAATTCATACCCCGGTCGTGTGTCATCTTGATAATTCTGTTCAGCGCTTCAAGATTACGCTGCTGTTTCTCTCTGGTGATTCCTACCACCTTGACATTACCAAATCCTTCAACATCGAAAAAGTAAGGATATGGGGGTGAAAAATATCCCCAATTCTCGTAGCCAAAAAGCAGCGCAAAAGTATTGAAACGATTCTTGGCCAACATATCAAGGTACCTGGCCCAGTAATCCTCATCATAAAAATAGCTCTCAAAGTTGGCTTTGTGCATGGTGTAAATAGAAAGGGCACGCTCAGTGACCGCGGGCTTTTCTATGGTGTCCCGAACCTCACTTAGCGGATTGCCGGCGTCATCGGCCCAGCCGATGCGGTCCGTCACGTCCAGCAGCGCGTACATCAAGCCCCGGTCATCCGCACCGCTAACAAGCAGAGTTTTTTTGCCTGACCACTTTGTATGCCTGATTAATAACGATTCTCCTTCCGTCGGCTTGGGAATATCGAGGAGATTGTGCAATTTTGCTGCAGTTCCCGACCCTCCTGAAAGACCGACAACAATAAGGGTATTGCCCTGCGCTTTTTCGAGAGATGTGGTCTGTTCGACGGGTATACCTTTTTTCTGCAGGGCCAATCGTAGTTTGCCTGCTCCATGCCGTGAGGCACGGCCCATCTGGCTGTCCGTAACCAAAGAAATTGCTGATTTTTGTTCCCGGCATAAACCAGAAGTGGCAAGAAAAATCGCGTTAGCCAACAAGACAAGGCAAATGGTGGTGGGGAACCCGGATTTTTGCTTATTTACCACCTTCCACCTCCAAAGTTGAACACTGCAGAAATTTGCAAATCGGAATTTGAAAGAACCGAATGCATCTCAGTCGACATTAGCAATTGTTGAGATATACCAAATTTCACTAAAAATAACAAGCTCGGATTTGTGGATTTTGCGTATTTGTCTGTTCAGTACGATGTAAACTCACGAAATTCCACTGGCAAATTTCTCTAAATCTTGCTATACTACCGCTGTTTCGTGTTTTCATAATCTTACAACAGTTTTCGAGCAGCAGTAGGGCGTGGCCAGATAATCACAGGACCAGCCGTCGTGGAGTATTGTTCTCCTTGGGAGTCCTTTCGGACAAGTATTTGTGAGAGGGTAAAAGCCAAGATGGTGACAAGGCAAATTAGGTTGATAGGGGTATTTCTCGCCGTTCTCTGTGGTGTGACAGCGGGAGCAAACTCCTTATTGCTTGCAAAAGAGTCGGGGACCAGGCCTGTCGGCTCTGAAACGACGCCCAAGATTGAAACTCAAGCCGGCGACAGATTCAGCAAGGCTGCGGCGGACCTGGAGATGGTGAACCTAACTGCCCTGCGTCGTACTATCCGAGATCTTATGAAAACATTTCCCACCAAGTACACCAAAGGTGAGGATTATCTTAAGGCCTTGGAACACTACAAAAACCGTCTGCCAAAAATAAAGGAGGCTCTAAAACAAAAGGACAAAACAGCCCTGAAGAAGGTTGAAGAAATAGTTATCTTTCAGCGTGAGGCATTGCTTGCCAATCCACTCCTGAACTTCGATAGACTATTACTAATCAAACGCAAGCCGCTTGGGGACCCCCGCCGGGCGAAAGAGCCGGACAGGGGGATAGGCAAGTTCGTGGGTATGCCCCAACAAAGTTCCTGGCAGCTTCATACAATGCCTAATACCGACGGCTGGGACAATGAAATCTGCGTTCTCTCAAAACATAAGAGCCGAGACTCAAAACTCAAGACTGTCTATAGACCTCCCGGAGGAAGACTTGTTTCTGAGATGGACTTGCATTTTGACGGCGAAAAACTTATGTTTTCTATGCCGGACAACCGCAAGTTCTGGCAGGTCTTTGAGATCAACATCGATGGCACGCAACTGCGTCAGGTCTCCGACGCCGAACAGCACGATGTGCACAACTTCGACTCCTGTTATCTGCCCAACGGGAAAATCGCCTATATATCCACCGCTCCGTTCCAGGGCGTTCCATGCAATGCATCGGTCAATGTCGGGATGATGTATCTGATGGACACCAACGGTCGGAATATCCGTCAGGTGTGTTTCGAGCAGGACCACAATTTCTGTCCGACGGTTATGAACGACGGCCGGATTCTTTACCTGCGCTGGGAATATACGGATATCCCACATGTCTGGGCGAGGTTCCTGTTCACTATGAATCCTGACGGTACCTGCCAGAGGGAACACTATGGGAGCGGTGGCTACTGGCCGAATGCCATTTTCTTCGCGCGTCCTATACCCGGCCATCCATCCAAGGTTGTGGGTATCGCCACGGGTCACCATGTCGGACGTGTCGGCGAGCTGGTGATTTTCGACCCTGCGCTTGGCCGTATGGCAACGGACGGCGTGGTCCAGCGAATTCCCGGATACGGTAAGAAGGTTAAACCTCTTATCCAGGACAAGCTGGCCATGGAGTGTTGGCCCAAATTTCTTCATCCCTGGCCTCTGAGCGATAAATACTTCATCGTCTCGTGCAAACCAAGACCTTACGACCTTTGGGGCATCTATCTGGTGGATGTTTTCGATAATGTCCTTTTGCTTAAGGAAGTTGAAAATTACGCCCTGCTTGAACCTATTCCTCTGCGCAAAATGAAAAGGCCGCCTGTGATTGCCGAGAGGATTGACCTTAAACGCAAGGACGCACTGGTATATCTTGAGAACATCTATGAAGGGCCGGGTTTGAAAGGGGTTCCGCGTGGAGCTGTCAAGAAGCTGCGACTGTTCACGTACCACTTTGCCTATCATAGAATCGCGGGAATCAACCATCGGGTCGGCGCCGATGGTCCATGGGAACCAAAACGCATTCTCGGAACAGTACCTGTGGAGAAGGACGGCTCCGCAATGTTCCGCGTCCCGGCCAACACACCAATATCGATCCAACCGATTGACGCCAAAGGCAAAGCCCTGCAGTTGATGAGAAGCTGGATGACAGCAATGCCGGGTGAAATCGTCTCCTGTGTCGGCTGTCACGAGAAGCAGAACGCCGGACCTCCGAATCTCAGGACTATTGCCTCACGCCGCCAGCCGTTTGAAATAGAACCCTGGTACGGGCCTGCAAGAGGTTTTAGTTTCAGACGCGAGGTCCAGCCTGTTTTGGATAAATACTGCATCTCGTGCCATAACGGCAGCAAACGCGAGGACGGTCAAGAGATTGCCGACCTGCGGGGTGACCAGGGCAAGTTCATCGCTTACAAAAATGGAAAGCCAAAAGCCAATGTAATCTATGGAGTGCCGCGGGAAGAGCTCGTCAAGAAATATGGTGGCGTGTTCGAACCATCATATATCACTCTGCGCAGCTTCGTACGGGTCGGCGGTCTCGAGAGTGATTTGCGTCTGCTGGCACCGGGCGAATTCCACGCAGAGACAACAGAGCTTGTCCAGATGCTGATGAAAGGACATTATGGCGTCGAGCTTGATGCCGAGGCCTGGGAGCGTATAACAATCTGGATCGATTTGAATGCTCCCTGCCACGGAACCTGGAGAGAGGTTGTAGGTCTTGAAAAAACTCGAAACGATCACAAGCGCAGACTGGACCTGCGCAAATTGTACGGTGCAAGCGTTGAAGACCCCGAGGCCTATCCAGCAATACTAAATAGAAAAATCGTGCCGATTAAGCCCAGGCCGATACGAAAGTCAATAGTCGAGATTCCCCACGTTCGCGGCTGGCCGTTCGACACTGCTGAGGCCAAATGTCGCCAAGGCCAAGCATCGCTCGGACCAGCCCATCGCACAATAGACCTTGGCAGCGGCGTCAAACTTGAAATGGTTTTTGTCCCGGCCGGCCAGTTCGTGATGGGAGACCAAAATGGTCACGACGATGAGCGTCCGGTTACCGCGGTGAAAATCGAAAAACCGTTCTGGATTGGTCAATTCGAGATAACCAATGAGCAATATGCAAGGTTCGACCCCTTCCATGATAGTAAGTACGAGCATAAAGGAAGCTGGATGTTTGAGGAGTGGGACCTCGGCTGGGACCTGAATCATCCCAAACAGCCCGTAGTTCGAATCTCCTGGAAAGAAGCAGTGGCGTTTTGCCGTTGGCTATCTGATAAAACCGGGCAAAAGGTCTCTTTGCCCACAGAAGCTCAATGGGAGTGGGCCTGCCGGGCAGGCACCGATACTCCTCTACACTACGGTGACCTGGATACGGACTTCTCAGAGTTCGGCAATATGGCTGATTTCACAATACGGGAACTGGTATATGGCGTGCGCGACCAATACCCTCCGGATTTAGTGCCCAGAGATGCGCGATTCAATGATAAGAAACTTGTGACGGCAAACGTGGGCAGCTACAAACCAAATACCTGGGGCCTGCAAGATATGCACGGCAATGTTTGGGAGTGGACACGCTCAAGATACCGGCCTTATCCGTACAGGCCGGATGACGGTCGCAATGATATCGATAACACAGGCAGGAAGGTTGTCCGCGGCGGCTCATGGTACGACCGGCCCAAACGCTGCCGTTCGGCTTATCGTTTGAGTTATCCCGCCTGGCAAAAAGTGTATAATGTGGGCTTTCGTGTAGTGTTGGAACCGAAGCAGACTTTGGCCCTTGCAGCAGAAGAAGAACATTTGCCAAATCATTTTTGAGGATATCAGACGTATAAACCTTCGGTTGCAGCTTACTATGTGGGAGTAACTGACAAAGATGGTGACAAGACGACAGACAACATGTATTTTCTTTATCATCCTGTGCGGAACACTTATAGCGATTCTCGCTCCACCTATTGCCATCGGCGCCAGAGAAACAACGGGACAAAAACTACTCGACGGCTTCCTCACCGGGCCGATGGCGGGCGTGGACGAAATCATTTTTGCCTGCCGTCAACTGAACTACGACCCTCACTGGTATGCCAATTTCGGATACTACGCGGACAGCGCAGAGCGAAAGGCGTACCGGGCCATGGGCAGGTTGTGCAAACTGAATCTCAGAACCGGCCAGGTTACCGTACTGTTGGATGACCCCCAGGGCACTGTTCGCGACCCGCAGGTACACTATGACGGCAGTAAAATCCTGTTTTCCTACCGCAAGGGCGGTACGGAAAACTTCCATCTTTATGAAATCAATGCCGACGGCAGCGGATTGAAGCAGCTTACCAACGGAACGTATGATGACATCGAACCGACTTACTTACCCGATGACTCAATCGTGTTCTGCTCCAGCCGGTGTAAACGCTGGGTCGGCTGCTGGCTTACGCACGTGGCCATACTGTACCGATGCGATGCCGATGGAAATAACATCCGCCCGATATCCAGCAACAGCGAGCAGGAGAATACTCCGTGGCCGCTGCCGGACGGACGGGTGCTATACCAGCGCTGGGAGTATGTCGACCGCAGCCAGGTCCACTATCACCATCTCTGGACGACTAATCCCGATGGAACAGGGCAGATGGTTTACTACGGCAATTTCCATCCCGGCACCGTTATGTTAGATGCCAAGCCAATCCCCAATACAGAAAAGGTGGTAGCTGTGTTTTCCCCTGGACATGGTCGCCGGGAGCACGAAGGGCAAATCACGATTGTTACGCCTAAAGCAGGGCCGGATGAATTGGCATCTGCTCGACCCGTTAGTCGAGAAAAGAATTACCGAGACCCATATCCATTTTCGGAAGACTGTTTCCTTGTAGTCCAGGGCACCAGGCTGCTTGTAATGAACAGCAAAGGACAAAAAACCGAAATTTATCATTTGCCAACGGAGCTTATTCAGGCTGGCGTGCAATGTCACGAACCACGTCCCCTGCGAGCAAGGCCGCCTGAACGAGTAATCCCGCCTCGGGTGGACCTGACGAAAGCGACAGGCCAACTGGTTTTGATGGATGTTTATAATGGCCGGCGGATGGAAGGCATTAAACGCGGCGATATCAATAAACTACTTGTGCTCGAAACTCTTCCTGCGCCGATCCATTATACAGGCGGTATGCAGCCCATAAGTCAGGGTGGAACATTTATGTTAGAGAGGATTCTTGGAACGGTACCGGTCGAGCCGGACGGCTCGGCTTATATGGAAGTGCCGGCGATGCGAAGCCTGTTTTTTGTGGCGATGGATGAGAACAACAACTCGGTCAAACGGATGCAGAGTTTCCTGATGGTCTCCCCGGGCGAGACAACCAGCTGCGTCGGATGCCATGAGCAGCGCACCCGCACACCGGCCAACCCTGGCCGGAGCACACTTCAAGCCCTTAGACGTCCCCCGAACAAAGTCGAGCCCATCCCCGGTATCCCGGAAGTGTTCGACTTTCCACGGGACATCCAGCCGATCCTCGACAAGCATTGCCTCAAGTGCCACGACTACGAATCAAGTGAGGCCGGCGGCCCCCGTTCCGGCGGCGTCATCCTGAGCGGCGACCACGGCCCGATGTTCTCTCACAGTTACTTCGAGCTGACCATGCGACGTCAGCTCGGGGACAATCGCAACCAGCCCAAGAGCAATCTTCCGCCAAGAACCATCGGCAGCAGTGCCAGTGCACTGATGAATAAAATTAACGGCAGCCACAACTCCGTCGAGCTAACACCACACGAACGCGATATGATTCGCTACTGGATTGAATGTGGGGCACCCTATCCCGGTACCTATGCGGCCCTGTCCAGCGGAATGATTGGCGGCTCCTTAGAAAACCAGCAGGACATCTCCGACCGTAAATGGCCCAGTACGAGGGCTGCTGCTGAAGCTATCCAGCGCCGTTGCGCGCGCTGCCACAATAAGAATTTCCTACCACTGCCGCGAGCGCTCTCAGGGGGGACTTTGAGGCACAGAGTATTTAACCTGACACGCCCGGAGAAATCCCTGATGCTGCTGGCGCCGCTGTCGAGCGAAACGGGCGGGTATGGCCTCTGCAAGCAAAGGGACAAGAGCAGCGAGGCCGCGACTGTCTTCGCTGACACCAACGACCCCGACTACCGGAAAATCCTGGCCCTTTGTATCGCAGGCAAGGAACATTTGGACAAAACCAAGAGGTTCGATATGCAGGGCTTTCGCCCACTGCCGTCGTATGTCCGGGAAATGAGAAGGTATGGCATTCTACCGAAAGACCCGCCGGAAGATGTCGAGATAGATGTTTACGCAACCGACCAGGCGTACTGGCGGTCGCTGTGGTATAGGCCTGACGCCGCAATCGTGCCGGGCCGATAATTATAAAGGAAGCTCATAATGACCAAACGACAACGACCCATCAACAAGAAAAGAGTGTGGATATACATGTTTGTGGCACTTGTTGGCTTCAGCAGTGTCACGCTTGCCGCTAAAGCCGGCGATGAATATCTCTCGCCGCTGGCGCTGGTGGCGGACAATGAGGGCAAGATGCTGTACGTCGCCGAGGCCACGGCGAAACAAGTGGCCGTGTTCAATATTACCGCGGGCAAGGTTACGAAAGTCATCTCGCTGCCCGGTCAGCCCAGCGGGCTGGCCCTGGCGCCGGACGGCCAAACACTCTACGTCACCGCCGGGGTGCCGAACGGAGGCGTCCACGTCGTCAACCTAAAGACCGGCAAAATCGACCACACATTCCCCGCTAAGCACACACCAACCGCACCGGTCGTCAGCCCCGACGGCAAAACACTCTACGTCTGCTACCGCTTCTTCAACGCCGTCGCCATCTACGACCTCACGTCCAAAAAGAGCGTCGCCGCCCTGACCGTAATTGCTGTCTCCAGAGAGCCCGTAGCCGCCGCCCTCACCCCGGATGGCAAGTCGCTCTTCGTCGCACACCTTGTCCCCGGAGGAGCCGCCGACCGCGACTACGTCGCAGCAGAGGTCTCCGTCATCGACACAGTGGCAAAAAAACGCGAAAAAACCATCCAGCTCCCCAATGGAAGCACAGGTCTCCGCGGAATCTGCGTCTCGCCCGACGGCAAATACGCATACGTCACCCACATCCTCGCCCGCTATCAGCTCCCCACGACACAACTGGAGCGGGGATGGATGAATACAAATGCCCTGAGCATCATAGATATACCAAAGAAGCAATTACTGAATACGGTCCTCCTCGACGACGTCGATTTGGGAGCAGCCAACCCATGGGACGTGGCGTGCACCGACGACGGCAAGTACGTCTGCGTTACCCATGCCAGCACTCATGAGGTGAGCGTCATCGATAGAACGAAACTTCACAATAAATTGGCGAGCGTGGCAAAGGGTGTAAAGGTATCTGACGTTTCGCTGTCGCCTTCCGACGTGCCGAACGACCTGTCGTTTCTGGTAGGTCTGCGACGTCGGCTCAAGCTCACCGGCAATGGGCCTCGCGGTCTGGCCGTAATCGGCACCAAAGCGTACGCGGCTGAATACTTCACGGACAGCCTCGGCGTTGTGGACATCGACTCAGAAAGACTGCCCCAAGCCCGATCCATTGTGCTGGGACAAAAGAAATCTCTGACGAAGGTACGCAAAGGCGAAATGTTATTTAATGACGCTTCGTTGTGCTTTCAGAATTGGCAGAGCTGTGCCAGCTGCCATCCCGGCGGTGGACGGGTCGATGCCCTCAACTGGGACCTTCTAAATGACGGCATAGGCAATCCAAAGAATACCAGGAACCTGCTGCTCGCCCACAAAACGCCACCTGCCATGGCAATGGGCGTTCGTCCTGATGCCGAGGCCGCTGTTCGTGCCGGGATAAGGCACATCCAATTTGCCGTGCGTCCCGAAGAGGATGCGGTCGCGATAGATGAATACCTCAAGTCACTCAAACCTGTTCAGAGTCCCTATCTGGTCAAAGGAAAAATGAGAGAACAGGCAAAACAAGGACGCAAGGTTTTCAACAAGGCAGGATGCGCTTCGTGCCACCCTCCTCCACTATATACCGACCTTGGAAAATACAATATCGGCACCGGAAAGGGCCTGGACGAAAACCAGTCTTTTGATACTCCCACACTGATTGAGGCGTGGCGGACCGCGCCCTATCTGTACGACGGTCGTTCTGAGACCATCAAAGAAGTGCTGACCAGGCACAACCCCGGTGATAAGCATGGAAAAACATCAACTCTGACCGACGAGGAGATAAATAGTCTCGCAGAATTTCTCCTCTCTCTTTAACGGCACCTAATGCTGCAACTCCAAAGAGCAAGCATGCGCCAGCCCCCGCCGTTTTGCCTGGCAAATCGAAGCAGCGGGGGCCAATGTCAGCTACAAATTCTCTCACAACAGCTTAAAACAGTCTCAGGGACTCGAGAAGGTAACTCTATCATAATTTTTTGCTGTAAGTTCAACTCTGTCAATATGCTATGGCATTTAGATATATACGCGGGTTTTCTTAAGGACGCAGCGAATTTTCGGCAAAAAATAGCAGAATTATTGCTATATACTGTTTGACTTTCACGTACCCATGCAATAGCATACCCGCTACTGACATCTGTAGATTTGTTTCGTTATAAGAAAAACTGAAGAATTAGACTTATATTCAGGAGAAGTGAAGTGGAAAAAGTTAAGATTCTGTTAGATGAGAGTGATATTCCCCGACAGTGGTATAACCTGGCTGCAGACCTGCCAACCCCAATGCTTCCGCCGCTTGGTCCCGACGGAAAACCTATTTCCCCGGACATGCTTGCTCCGGTGTTTCCGATGAATTTGATTGAGCAAGAGGTAAGTGCTGAAAGATGGATAGATATCCCGGAGGAAATCCTAAACATACTTTATCGCTGGCGACCGGCACCGCTGCGAAGGGCAGTATATCTGGAACAATACCTTGATACGCCTGCACGCATATACTACAAGGATGAAAGTACCAGCCCGCCGGGAAGCCACAAACCAAATACAGCCGTTTCCCAGGCTTGGTATAACAAACAGTTCGGCATCAAAAAATTGACTACTGAAACCGGGGCCGGTCAGTGGGGCAGCGCCCTTGCCTTTGCCTGCAAATTGTTAGGGCTTGAATGCAAAGTTTTTATGGTCCGAATAAGTTTTGACCAAAAGCCGTTCAGGAAAATAATGATGCAGGTCTGGGGAGCAAACTGTATTGCAAGTCCAAGTTCCGAAACAAATGCCGGAAGAAAAGTGTTAGAGGAAATGCCCGATACTCCGGGCAGTCTGGGAATTGCCATCAGCGAAGCCATTGAGGAAGCGGTAACTGATACGACCGGTAAGACACGTTATTCTCTTGGAAGCGTTCTGAATCATGTACTGCTCCATCAGACAATAATAGGCCTCGAAGCAAAGAAGCAGTTGGAAAAAATCGGTGAAAAACCGGATATAGTCATTGGTTGCGCCGGCGGCGGCAGTAATTTTGCAGGTTTGTCTTTCCCATTTGTTGCCGATAAAATCAATGGTGCCGATATTAAAATCATTCCGGTTGAACCGACGGCCTGCCCAACTATGACCCGTGCACCTTTTGCTTATGATTTTGGAGACACAGCCTGTACGACACCGCTTTTGGCGATGTACACACTTGGCCATGCCTTTATTCCGCCTCCAATTCACGCCGGAGGGCTGCGCTACCATGGCATGGCACCGCTGGTTTGCCAGGCAATCGTGGAAGGTTTGTTGGAACCAAGGGCATACCATCAAAAGGAGTCCTATAATGCCGCGATAACGTGGGCCAGCACTGAAGGATTTATCACTGCTCCGGAAACCAGTCAGGCTATTGCCGCCGTAATTGAGGAAGCCAAGAAAGCAAAGGAAGAAGGCAAAGAAAAGGTTATACTTTTTAACTACAGTGGGCATGGACTTATGGACCTTACGGGCTATGATGCATATCTATCCGGAAAGCTTATTGATTATGAACTCCCGAAAAAAGATCTGCAAAAATATCTCAAAGACCTTGAAAATCTGCCAAAGGCAGAAATGAGGAAAAGCGGCAAATGGTAAATCTGTTCTGAGGTCAAACTTGTAATGCAAACACTGTTCTTGCAGCAAAAAAGGGCAAAAAAACAAAAAATTTATTACTTGATTCGCTCCTGTATGCCGATAAACTTGATGAGCTTGGATGTTGATAAGCTGCTCAGAGTGCTTTTGTCTGCATGATGTTAGTTTTATGCATGGTGTAAAGTTACTATAGAACATTGTAAAGAGTTAAGTAAGGTTTTTTTAAGGAGACAGGCATGAAGAAAGAAGGAATTTTATTGACTGTGGTGGTCTTGTTGATTGTTACCGGTGCTGCTCAGGCCCAGGTAGGAGAGCTGCACGGAGCGGTTGAGTTCGCCTTCCAGAGCAAGTATATCTGGCGAGGCTTCGATCCGTACGGAGACAAGAGTGCAATTCAGCCGTCCATCGACCTGGACCTATTTGGCACCGGCTTTGGGCTCAACGTCATGGCTCACAGGGCAAATTCGTCCGGGTATGAAAACGGCGAACGTTGGGACTACACCTTCTATTACGGCAACAAACTCTTTGAAGATGAAGTCTATGCGACCAACTGGAGAATGGGTTATGTGTACTATAATTACCCGGATATGACTAGTCACACCAGGGGCAGTACAGACCTGCAGGAACTACAATGGGTTTTTTCCTGGCCGAATGTCATACCGGTTGAAGGCTTAGTTCCAACCTATGTGCTTGTCAAGCTCTGGCCCTCCAACAGCGGTACCCTGAATGGTAAAGCCTCTGGCTGGGCGCACATCTTTATGCTTGACTATGGCCTGAAGATGCCGGGCATTCTGCCTGATACTGATGAACAGGTTCTAAGATTCCACACAGAGCTCGTCTACAATGATGGAGTCGACCCACGCGGCATAGGCGTGGACCATGATTGGTCGAACATAGTCTTTGGTATCGCAACGGACTTTGACCTTGGTAACAATGTGACCCTCACTCCGGGAGTTTATCACCAGGTCACAATGGATGATTCGGTCAATGACGATAAGGACGAAACCTGGGTCAGCCTGAGTCTGAAGTACAATTTTTAGCAGCTTTTATGAATTCAATGGGCTCTGCCGACGTCCAAACGCGGCAGAGCCCTTTAATCCAGGGCCGTGCTGACGCTGATAAACACAAATACCATGCTTCCACCGATCGGTCCGGTAGGTTTAGACTACATCGCCGGTTGTGCCACACGAGCAGGGATAACAACAGATGTCCTCGATTTATGCCTCGCCGACGAGCCTCTCAAAACAATGCAGCGGTATTTTTCCACCCATACCACACAACTTGTGGGTGTTTCCTTCCGAAATGTAGATGATTGTTTCTGGCCCAGTGCCGCATGGTTCGTTCCGGGACTAAAAGATACAATTAGAACTATCCGAAGCATGACCGACGCGCCGATTGTAATCGGTGGTGTTGGCTTTTCGGTTTTTGCTAAGTCCATTCTTAAATACACAGACGCTGATTTTGGCATCCGCGGTGACGGAGAAATAGCAATAATTTCACTTATTCGCCAGTTACAAAAGGCAGGAAAATTCACGGAGGTTCCCGGTCTTATTTGGCAAAAGGATGGAAAGATTTACAATAATTCACCATCGTGGCCAGACCCAATTTCCCTGATAACAGCCCGCGATTTCATTGATAACCGCAGCTATTTTAAAAACGGCGGACAATGTGGATTGGAAACCAAACGCGGCTGCAATCGCCGCTGCATATATTGTGCCGACCCACTGGCAAAAGGAACTAAACTCAGACTGCGAGAGCCTTCTGAAATTGGCGAGGAAGTTCTTTCTTTACTATCGCAGGGAATAGATGTATTGCATTTTTGTGACTCCGAGTTCAATGTTCCTCGAAGTCATGCTTATGCAATTTGCCAAGAGCTCATCCGGCACTCACTCGGAAACAGGATTCACTGGTACGCCTATATGTCACCGATTCCTTTTGATGAAGAATTAGCTCAGAAAATGGCCCAGGCCGGCTGTGCCGGCATCGACTTTACAGGTGACTCAGCTAATTCTTTGATGTTGAAGACCTATCAGCAGCAGCACAATAAAGACGACCTTGCTTCTGCGGTCAGGCTTTGCCGTCTGCACAACATCGCTGTTATGATAGACCTTTTGTTGGGCGGGCCAGGTGAAACGCCGCAAACAGTGCTAGAAACGATTGATTTTATTAAAAAAATTAATCCCGATTGTGCAGGTGCCGCATTAGGCATAAGAGTTTACCCAAATACTTCTATGGGAAAAATAGTCGCCCAGGAGCTGCGGGAGAGAACGGATTTTAACATCTATCGAAAATATAGCGGGGCAATTGATTTGTTGAAGCCAACTTTCTACATATCCAAGGCTTTGGGCGAGCATCCGGCGGAGCTGGTAAGGGATTTGATTGACGGTGACCAAAGGTTCTTTGAGCCTGCCGTCGAGACTGACCGTGAAGCTGCCGAGGACGGTGATACAGCCAATTATAACTACAATGAGAACCTGCCACTAATACAGGCAATTCAGAAAGGTGCGCGTGGCGCATACTGGGACATCTTACGACAATCTCGAAATGGCTAAAAGCATCGGCTGAAAATGTGCGAAGTTTACAGTTGACCCAACATTTGGGATTGGGTTTGATCCGGCTTCGCCAGAGGCTACGCAGGACAAGTTGGGTTTGATTGGGTTTGTTTGGCTTTGTTTTGGGTTTGTTTTGGCATTTTATTGGCTTTAATTGGCTTTGTTTGGGTTTGTTTGGCTTTGTATTGGGTTTGTTTTCCCGGCGTCTGCGAAGTGGTTCATTTTCATAATCCTTTGTTATTACTTTAGTTACGCTCATTTGACTTTCCAGGAAATTGGCTTTGTTTATATTAGTTCGTTGTTCATAGTTCGTAGTTCGTTGTTGGCAAGCTGGGCTGGATAAGCGGTTTGCGTAGCCTGTATATCGTATGTCGTATATCGTATATCGTATTGCGTATTGAGTAGGTTGCATTTGTTATTCACCTAAGGGATTTCCGTCCTTTTAGCTGGGGGCTGAAAAACAACTGTCCCTCTATAAATGCACGGATGTGCGCGTTTG
>DATLBB010000021.1:0-5753 GCA_035527155.1 Sedimentisphaerales bacterium | reverse complement strand
AGCACGAGGAGCAGTCGAAAAAGGCAATAGACAGAAGCATTGAAAAGCTAAAAGATGCGCTGGCTGCTTTGGGCCTATAGCTTGAGCCGGTAAAATGATAAGGTGCTTTAATACGACTAATGAAATGCTGAAAAAAAGAATATGATACAGGTAAGCACAAACGGCGGTTAACGCATACCAAACCTGCTGCATAAATCCTTCACTTTGGCTTGCGTCTTTTCTCTCAAAGCCCCTTCTATTTTGTATTCACTGTCGCTTATCGGTTCTACCTGCCTCAATACCGTGTCTATTAACGCCGATATGCCGTCCATCTCTTTAGGCCCCATCCCGTTTTTTGTAACAATCGGCGTCCCTATTCTGATACCGCTCGTAACCGAAGCACTCTTCTTATCGTAAGGCAGCCTGCTCATATCGACAATTATGCCGCACTCTTCCAGACACTTTTGTGCTGTAAGGCCGGTTAAGCCCTGCCGCAGATTCGCCACGTTTACAAGGACCATATGATTGTCCGTCCCGCCGGCCGCCACATCATGCCCCAAATCCACCAGGTTACTTGCGAGTCTTTTTGCATTTTCTACGATTTTGAATTGCCTGGCCCGGTATTCATCGGAAAGTGTCTCTTTGAAAAAAACGGCCTTGGCAGCAATATTATTAAAATAAGGTGTCCCCTGAACTCCCGGAAATGTGGTCTTATCAATATGTTCCCATAAAGGTATGTCCTTTGTCCCCACCTTTATTTTCCGGTCATAGTCTTTGCCCATCACTATCAGGCCGCCCCTCGGACCACCCGGCTTATATGTACTCGTTGTTGTAAAATACGCAAAATCTATAGAGGAAGGATGGGCGCCGGCAATTACCAATCCGGATATGTGTGAGATGTCCGCTAAAAGATACGCCCCGACGCTCTCCGCAATCTCTCTGAACTTTGCAAAATCTATCGTTCGCGAATATGCGCTGGCCCCGCATATAATCAGCTTTGGTTTGAACTTGACTGCTTGCTCCCTGATAGCATCGTAATCCAGAAGAAGGCTTTTCTTATCAACATAATAATTTTCCACTTCAAAGAATTTACTCGTAAAGGAAACCCTCGATCCGTGTGAAAAATGCCCTCCCTGTTCCAGAGCCAGGCTCAATATCCTGTCGCCGCTTTCCAATATCGCCGTAAGGACAATCTGGTTGGCCTGTGTGCCGGAATGGGGCTGAACATTTGCATATTGTGCGCCGAAGGCTTCTTTGGCCCTGCTGATGGCCACGCTCTCCACGTCGTCAACAACCTCACAGCCCCCGTGTAATCTTGCACCCACAAATCCCTCGGCCGTCTTGTTCTGAAGCACCGACCCAAGCGCCGCCAAAACCGCCCGCGAACACTGGTTCTCCGCTGCCCCAAGCTGCAAAGTATTCTGCCTCCGCCCGTACTCTCTTTTAAGCAACTGATAAACCTGCCCGTCGGATTCCTTCAGGGCGCCGAATATGGCTTTGTGATACTGATGTGAAGATAAATTTTCCAATAACTTTCGAATCCTTTCTTCAGTCAACAAAAAAGCCTGTCCTTATTTCTATCTGTTTTCAGTAGAATATCAAATCAGTCTCAAAAATTCAAACCTTATAGCTAATGTTCCCCGAAATCCGAAAACTCGCCCTTGACCTCGCCCCAAAGTTAACATATTTTGCTCATTAGCGGGCGCCTCTGTAAATCCAGATTTGGCCGCCCTGGCAGTAGCAAAAATGCTGATTTGAGGCCATCTTGAGAGATAGCCCTAATATTAACAGTGGCCAGAAGAATCGATGGCCTTTGAAACGGTTTATGCAGTCTGTATAATCATTGCTATGCTATATGAGAAATACAAAGGTAATAACATGAAAGTGCTTCCGGACACAAATAAGATTCTGTGGCTATTGCTGTTATTAGCGGTCATATTAGCAATCGCGATCTATCGAATAGGCTTCCATATCCCTGTTCCCGCATTCGACGAAGAAGCTATATCAAACTTATTACGGTGATAGCCGGGTAGCGCGTGCAACAAAACTTATCCGCCTAAGGCAGTTGCAAACGCCGAATCATTCAATAAAAAAGGTTGAGCAGAAAAGCAACAAGCGTATCTCGCACTAAATACTATTCTCTAAATAGTAAGATCGTGATTTTCCCTCTAATTTCTTGCATATTGTGAGCAGACCGGATAACATCACAGTCCAAAGTAAATACTTAAAGCAGAATGAAAAATAGAAAATATCCACACCGTGGTGGCTGTTGATTGAAAGCCGGCAGAACCGGTAGATGTTTTCTCAAAAGAAAGGGAATAAAAACAATGAACATTTATGTAGGGAATTTATTGTTTGACGTCACCGAAGACGAATTAAGAGAGCTTTTTGAGCCCTTCGGCCAGGTCACAGAAGTCCGCATGATAATGGATAAGTTCAGCGGCAAATCAAAGGGGTTCGGATTCATTGAAATGCCCTCTAAAGAGGAAGCAGAAAAAGCCATCGAAGAGCTCAACGCCAAAGACTTGAAGGGACGCCCAATGAATGTCAACGAGGCAAAACCAAAAACCGACCGTGGTGGTAGCCAAGGGCGGGGAAGTTTTGGTGGTGGCCGGGGCGGCGGCAGAGGACGTGGTGGCGGAGGCGGACGTGATAGAGGCGGCAGAAGTCGCTTCTGACAGCCGCCACTGCTGAAAGAATAAATACGCAAAAGCAGGCAAACAGCTTTTCTTAAAAACTTATTAAAGACTAATACAGCCGAAGGCCGGATTAGTCGCTCTGCGAAGAAAGGACAAACTGAAATGGGCGATAAGGGAAAAAGAGATAAAGGCAAAAGAGAGCAACAGAAAAAGGCCACGCTTAGCCAAAAGGAAAAACGAAGATTGAAAAAAGAAAAGAAGGATAAATAATTGCCAGAGCGGCCGAGGCTCCAAAATACGGCAAAGACCTAAAAAAGGTTCCCCCTAAGGGGCAGGCGGACACCTTTAATTATCTTCGGAAGAAACCAAAAAAAGCAGGACGGCTTCTGTTCGTCCGTCCTGCTTCGTTGTTGTGGTTCTTCCTGAAATTATTCAGCTTCGATGAGCTGCCCGGAAGGAATATCCATTATTTCAACTCAATCCCTTTGAACTCCGTACTGTCATTTTTAAACATGGCAAGTTTGGCAGACCAGTTTACCAAAGAAGCAGTCTGAAGCTCGGTCTGTCTTTTCCGCAGTTCAGCCAGTTTCCGATTAGTATCTTCACGGGCGGCCTTCGCTTCAATCAGTGCACTGGTTAAATCGGTTCGTTTTAAGGCCATCGCATTTTGCTCATCGGCCATGCCGATTACACGTTCCGCCTTGACTTGCTGTATCCGTGCGTTGAACCTGGCCTTTACAGCATCAAGATAGGACTCTGCGGTCTTACGTTTTGCATAGTTGGCAGCCATAATAATATTCATATCAGCTTGCGCGGTCGCATGTTTGGCATCAATGTTTGCATATTCGCACATCTTGTTTGTATTTGCGTCTGCTATCATACGGTCACAGGCAGCTTCGCTCCGGAAGGTCTGGCTTAATGCCAGCTCTCTGTCTCGTTCTATCTGTGCCTTCGATATCGCGTGTTCCATTGTAAATTGTGCGTTAGTTCGGCTGATTTCTGCTTCTGTCTTTTGTCCCAGAACTTCCGCCTGCGCCAATGCCTGCTGAAAATCGGCCTGTGCGATTCTTTGGGCCGACTGGGTTGAATTTTCAATTTTGGCCAGTTCTGCGTCAAGATATCTTTGTGCAGATTCAATCTGTACATCAATCTGCAGTGCAAGAGCTTCCTGAGAATCAGAGATACTTTTGGCTTCCGCCGTCAGTTTTGAATACTGGGCGTCGCCGCGCTGCTGTACGGCCCAAAGCAGAACGTTTAACTCTTTAACATCATTTTGGCCGCACTTAGTAACGGCTTCTGCTTCTGCAAGAAGTTGTTCTGCGCGAGCGTTGACAATCTGCTCTAAAGCGTTCGCTTGACTCTGATGATCCAGGACATCTGCTTCTTTTTCCTTACGGAAGGATTCCGCCTGCACAAGGTTCTGGCGGTATTTTGATTCTATCACATCCATCTCTCGTTCGGTCTTGGTTTCAATTTCGCTGAACCGCGAACGGGCCTGGGCTTCAAGAGCATCGGCGATGGCCAACTTTTCTGATGCGATGGCATCTTCCTGAGTTTTTACGGCCAGGAGGTTTGTTTTGACTTCTGCGAATGTCGCTTCTGTGACCATTTCGTAGGCGTTAGCCTGGGCCCTCGTTCTCATGACCTCCGCAAGGCTTTTGCGATAGTCTGCGATGTGCTCCGGTTCTATCCTTGCCGCCACGGCCTGGACCTGCGGAACTTCCGGGACCTCGTGCAGTTCTTCTGTCGGCTGTGATACGTAAGTGGTGTTCTCGTCGATTTCAACTTTATTGGCCTTCTTCTTAGACGCAATCTCTTCTAAGACTTCCTGTTTGATTCTTGCCGCTTCGGCTTCGGCTTCGGTGATAATCTGAAGTTTTTGTGCTTCGGCTACAGCTTCGGCATGGAGCGCTGTTTGACGTACCGCCTCGGCACGAGCGGCGGCTTCGGCCTTGACAAATTCCGAACGTGCCACTTGTTCGGCCCTGTCCGAGCTGACTCGCAGTTTCATCACTTCATTGAGCTCATCGTTGAGTTTGGCCTCAATTTCAGCACGCTGCGAGTCGTAGTTGGCTGATGAGCTGGCCTGATGATGGTGAATCTCCGCGCGGAGACGGTCAATTTCTGCCATCGCCTTGTCAAGGCGGGTAGGCGCATTGGCGGATTTCTCTTGTGTTTTCGCCTGCGCTTCGGCCTTGACAGACGCGGCTTCTGTCAGTTTTAATTGATACTCCTCGTTCGCAAGGTTCGCCTTAATGGTATCGGCTTTCGTACGAAGCTCTTTTACGTGGGCCTCCATATCCTTAAGGATTGCTTTGTGGGTGGCATTGAGCCTGTCGGCTTCCGATTTTGTCTGAATCGTAACAGATTTGATTTGCTCATTAAGTTCATCTACGCGGGCCGGCGTTTCCAGTTGGACCGCACGGGCTTGGGCCTCAAGTTCCAATACGGTGGCAGAGGCACGTTCACGCGTCGCTTTCGAGGCTTCTGTCATTTCAAGAATTTCAGTTTTGTTTTCGACTTCAATCACGTCGCGAATCACTTTGAGCTGTTCAATATGGGCCGTTTCGCTTTCGAATTTTTCGCGTGCGTTAGCGATTATATCGTTACGTTTGCTGTCGCTTTCTGTGATTAATGACGCTACGATTGTTTCTTTCCGTTCGATGAGAGCACCAAGTTCCGCTTCTCTTGCTGAGATTTGTGCTAAGGCCTTACTGTATTCTTTGTCGTACTTTTTACGAAGAGCATCGGCTTCAGAGAGGTTTTTGTTGGCTTGCGCTTCCGCTTCCTTGCGGCGGGCATTGAAATCAGCCAACTGTTTATCCAATTCTGCACGGGCCTGTAAATCACCGGCGTCGGCTGCTTCCAGCGCCGCTCCGACTCTGGAAACGCCGATTTTACCTTCGCTTACATACTGCATCGGCATATCTGTACTGTTAGCCAGATCGGAAAATTCCCAATGAGTTCGCGAAATTTCGTCACGATTATTTGTTGGCTTCAGGTACCGACCATACCTGTCAGCACATCCTGAGACCAGCAATACGACAATCAAATATGCGTTTACGAAATGTCGAGCAATCTGCCTCTTTTTCCTGTTCATCATCATTTTCTATCTCCTACCTAAATTATGAATTT
>DATLBB010000020.1:0-3381 GCA_035527155.1 Sedimentisphaerales bacterium | reverse complement strand
TGCAAAGTTGCACATGCGCTTGGCCTTTTCCATCGCAACAAATTCGCAAAGATGGTCGTAAACAACCCGCTCTATCTGCAGGTGTGCTTTCTCCTTTTCGGACTTCGCAGCCCTTTCGGCAGCACGGATAAGAGAATCGAGTTTTGACATGAGCGGTTCGATATATATTGCGCGAAGAATTACGTCCTCATGTCCGTGCTGGGGGGCTTTCTCAAAAGCATTCTCTAATGCGTTATAGTAAGCTTTCATTGGTGCGGCCGCTCTGCCAAACCACTTGTCGAAAAAATCATTCATAACAGCATCGACGTCGGTTTCGACATCCCATTCAAGTCGTGCGCGAACAAGGCGTGTCGGAATCCCCGTTAATGCCCAGTCCGCTTCATCCTGGTCAAAAAATCCTATTACACCCCAATCCTTGAGTAATGGAATGTTTCTTCGGATACGGTGGACCATTGGGGTTATTGTGCCTTTGTGTACGAGCATCGTGTAGTTGTAATTGTAAATCCACACTTTATCTGAGAGCTTGCACCATTGCCTGATCATTTGGCCCTGACGTTGCATTTGCCAGCACTTTGGGTCATCGTAGGCGTGGATTGTGCAGGCACAAATATTAGCGAACATTATTGTGAGGTTCTGTGAGGGATTAAATTGAATCTCCGGCGGCATTTCCGGCGGAATGTCACGGTTTGCATAGCCGTTCGTCGCGATGATGTGGTCGGGGAACTCACTGTTAACCTCAGTGAGTATCCTGTTTACAAAGTAAAACCACTCATTACTAATGGAATATTCCGGCTCGGGATTTCTGTTGTTGGCCCCAAAGCCATCGAAGCAATTGCCTATCTTCGCACAATTCTTGCACCAACAGCGGGGATTGCCGTCAACAGGTGCAAAAGCCGTGACGGCCTTGACCTTTCGGGAATTGGCCTTGATACGCTCGGCGAAATGTTTGATCATGGGCTCGCTGGTCATACATGGATGCTTCTTGCTGCGGGTACCGTTTTTATTGAGGGCAAACCATTCAGGATGATCTTCGAACTGTTCTTTAGGCAGGAATCTTGAGACGGAACCGTCACTGGGAACACCGAAAAACTCAACGCTGTGTGGATTCATCTTGTTGTGGATTTTCCACTCAGCACACTCGGAGGCCATATTTCCGCGGGCATGCTCCCAAAAGTCCCGTACAGGGAAGTCGGGACGTTGGGTGATATTCACGGGGCCAACGGTCACCGTTGACATCTTTGGTATTATCTGGCCCATTTCTCCGGGCATGAACCAGCGAACTCCGAGCCTGTGCAAGAACTCAATTACGGCATAGCGTGTCCCCAGATAAGGTTCTGCGTCATTGCCCGCCAAAACGAGGCGGCTGCCGTACGTGCGAATAACAAAGCCTTCCTCGCGAAGGTTCTTTGTTCGGCCTGATGGAATCTCAAGGTTGGGGATCTCGTCAGTTAGCTTGCTACTGCCTACCAGAACCATACAACCTGAAAGCGGGGCGGAATCGCTCGCAATAGGTAATTTAGCCCCGCTGATTTTTTCGATATACTTTTGTAACTCGTTTGCTGCTTTCCGTGCGTTTTCGGTGGGAGAAGTGGAGGTGACGATTGTCGAAGTTGGTCGGCCATCTTTAACGAGAACAAGCTCTGAGCCGACAGTTAAGTCATTATTCTTCACAGAAGGCCCGGCTAAACAAACAGCCAGAAAAATGAAACCAGCAAGCAAAGAAAATATACTGAATCTGCGCATAAAAGTGTCCTTTCAAGTATTTGTCTAAGTGGATTTTAGTTGACACGACTCGGGACTGTCAATAATTTAATACGGAGATGTCACATTCAGGTAGGAGTACTTACTATGTCATTAGTATCCGTAATAACTGCTGTTATTGGTTTTGCCCTTGTTGGGGAACCCATAATTACTCTCAGCCATCAAAAGCAGCTATTTCTTGACGATTACCTGGTTAAATCGAGGACCAATATCAAGCGCAGGATTCATCCCGCACAAAAATATGATGGCAATCCTGTCCTTTGGGCCTCCGAATCCTGGGAGCCAAAACTCGGGGTCCTCTATGGCTCGGTCATACAGGACGATGGCAAGTATAAGGTGTGGTATAAAGCGGGTATGGGAGTTGGATATGCTGAAAGTCGTGATGGAATTAAGTGGGTCAAACCACGACTGGATTTAGTAAAGAACGACGGCCAAAAAACCAACTTACTATTTCTTAAAAGGGAAAAATTCAAGGGGCCTGAAGCCTATCCAACTTTCTGGGAACTGTTTGGAGTACACAAGGATGAAAAAGACCCCGACCCATCGCGACGTTATAAGATGGGCTTCCTGAGTATTATTCGTCCTTATGAGGGACCTCGTCGAGATCCTTTCCACCCGACCGACCGGCGTGGTTTGGGGGTTGCCGGCAGTCCCGATGGTATCCATTGGAAACTCATCAATGCGTTTGCGACGGAGGCGATTTGTGATGGTGATACTCACTGGATGTTCGATGCGGCTCGCAAAAAGTATGTGCTTTACGGGCGAACCAAGAAGACCTTACCGGAGGTAGAGTCGGCCTGGTCGAATTACGATTGGTACAAACAGTATCACTCCGGCCGGGCTGTTGCTCGCCTTGAGTCAACCGATTTCCTGAATTGGGATTTTACTGAGCCCGCCACTGCCCCTGTTGTCCTGACCGCCGATATCGATGACCAGCCGGGCACCGAGATTTACTCGATGAAGGTCTTCCCCTATGAAAGTCTGTACATTGGCTTGGTGCAGGTCTTTCACGCCCGCCCGGAAGCTTGTTATCTGGATGTGCAATTGGCTGTCAGCCATGACAGTCTAAACTTTACTCGCGTTGCCGATAGAATGCCATTTATTCCCGTTGGCCCCATTGGCAGTTGGGACCGTTTCAATCACTCCCTGGCAAATAATTCGCCGATCCTTGTAGGCGATGAGCTTAGATTCTATTATGGCGGCCGGACGTATCGACACACACCATACAAGGGAAAAGATACAGGGCCTAAGAGCGGAGGTATCGGCTTTGCAACCATAAAGAGGGACCGTTTCGTATCCCTTCAAGCATCCTTTGATGGCGGCCGGATTCTCACAAAACCCCTCATGCTTCTTGGCAGTGATTTGCACGTCAACGCCAAGTCAGAATTCGGTGAAATCTTAGTGGAGGTATTTGACCTTGCAGGCAATAGTATCGCCAGGTCGAGGCCTGTTCGAAGTGACAGTCTTGATGTTATTATCGATTGGAAGCGCGGCAGCTTAAAAGGCTTGAAAGACCCTGTAGTACTTCGGTTTACACTCAAAAATGCCTCCCTTTTTGCTGTCTGGTGCACATGACCGAGTGTTTCGATGGAACATATCGGGGCATATAGGTAATTGCCT
>DATLBB010000019.1:0-9463 GCA_035527155.1 Sedimentisphaerales bacterium | reverse complement strand
GGCAGAATATACACCACGACTATCAGGATTTCAAGAGTTTTTGTTTTGGCCTCACTCCGTGCGGATTTGGGGCTGTTTGTGGAGCATAGTATGGCAAACTATATGATAGCACGGTTCGACGATATCGATGCCGTCAAGTGTCCCTGCGGCTTCTCACGGCGGGCCTTTGTCAGCCCGGATAATACGCTGGCCACGATGCACATAGTTGACATCGAACAGGATGCAAAGGTCCATTTCCATAAAAAACTCACAGAGATCTATCTTGTCCTTGAGGGCGATGGAAATATGGAACTCGACGGCGAAATGGTGCCGGTGAAGCCTTTTACCGCTATCTTCATAAAGCCCGGCTGCCGCCATCGCGCGGTAGGCAGGATGAGAATCGTCAATGTCTCAATCCCCGCCTTCGACCCCCAAGACGAATGGTTCGATTGAAAAAAATTTGGTAGGATGAGACTCGCCCCACCTTATTCACTTGCTATTTTTTCCATATAAATTAATGAAATGGATTCGTTTAATACTTGTTCCTTAAATGGTTTGTACCCTAGTCTTTTGTAAAGGCGAATATTGCCCTCACTCTTTATTCCTGTAAACAACTCATACCTTTGCACGTCGGTAAAATATGTTTCGATAGTCTTCATTAGCTTGGTTCCAACACCTTTTCCTTTCCATTTTGGGCCAACTATTAACCGGCCGACAAAACAACAACAACCGTCGGAGTATGCCCTCACCGACCCGATTATCTCCTCTCCGGAAACGGCCTTGAGAAACAGCTTATTATCGAATTCTCCTTTTATCTCTTCTATGGTCTGCGTCAATGGAGCAATACTGTAGTCCTGGTAAATTGCCGCCTCGCTTTGATATGCCTGCTTCTGCAACCTTAATATCTCTGTGGCATCTTCAATATTGGCTAAACTAATTTCCATCCTCTTTCTTCAGCACATAACGTTGCGGTTCAGGGGCGGTGTTCACGCCGTCCCTTGGAACCGCTGGTTCTGTGATTCAATCATCTGGTCCGCGAGTGAACGTCGTAAATATCCTCGACATGGAGGCGCAACAGATAGCTATATTCAGGATTGGAATATTCCACGTGCTTGACTCCTGTGGGGATTCATCTGCATTTCTGATATTTGCGGAAATGCGGACAATGCTCTTCTTTCGCTTTTTCCACTTGGTCTTGATTTGAATTAGATATTTCTCTCCAGATCTCCCCATCTGTTCCGTCGTGTAAACTTCATCTCCTACTGTACGAACGAGGTCTTCATGGGACATCGTCCTAAACCGATCAAGTTCATTATTGAGAACTGACTTTGCTTCTTCCTTGTTCATCATTGCTCACAGAACTATGTATATATGGCACCGTTAAAACTCCTGACCTCTCCGACTGTCAGTATAACACCCCTTTGCCCAAAGTCCAAAAGTAATCCCTTTCAAACGTCTTAGGCCGGTCCTACTTCTTACTTATTAGGGCTCTACGACGTTGCCGATTCAGAGCTGTCCTGTCCGCTATATTCAATCATAGTTTGCCGATGTAGCTCAAACGTACAGCACAGCTTTCGTAAACCTGAGGTTGAGGATTCAAATCCCTCTATCGGCTGTTATCCTTTGGCCTACTTAATAAAGTATCAGCTTCTTAACCGGAAGAGTCCGCAGTCTGATCCAGATGGTTTTATGCCATCAAAGCTGACATATTTTGTATCCAGATATTGAGTTTCGATCTCAGCAGAATTTCCAAGTGCTTGAGCAATTTTCTGTGCAGGCCCTATATTAGAACCGGCATCTTTGCCAACAAAATTACCCTTGCATGCATCAATTAGTTCATCACATATAGGATGAACTTCTCGTTGTAGCCCAAGCCATATCTGGTAGGCTGTAATGAATCTGCGTTCTCGTCTGACTTCGGTTACATGGAATTCTACTGCTTCAAGAATCGGTCTGCATGCTTCGATTATTTGTTCATGTGATATTGTCATTTTCGTTTCTCCTTGTTAATTGTGCTTCTTGATTGGCCTTTCTACCTTCTCCCATATCTCACACTCGGTTTCTTGACCGCGACAGTTCATTGACCGTCTCTTCCTGTGCGTCTGCCTTACGCAGTCGTGGAAACGTTCACCTGTAAGCATCCTAGCAATTCGCGGATGTAGCTTCTCAAAACAGTCCCTGTGATCGGTACATGCATCAAGTTCGTGTGCATAATCATTTGGCTGTTCTCGCATGAGAGTGGCGAACAAATCATGACTATCAAACTCATCTTTGAGTTGTCTCTCAACCGCCTGCCTCAATATTTCGTCCGTCAAATATGTCATTTCGCTAGCCATAATTCTTGCTCCTTTCATTTTAATTGTGGATAATCTTTCTTTAACTTCGGTAACTTGGATGAGAAACTCGGTCTATAACCTTTCCGAACATTAGTTTAGATATTTTTTGTGCTCTCTCCTGTGCCCAGTCATTTCTGGGTGAAGGTTTCGCTGGATGTGCCCATCTTGATAACTGGGAGAAGACTTTTGGAGAAAGAAGCTCATAATCGAACTCAATCAGGTCCTTTCTCAGATTTCTGCCGAGTCCGTTTACAAAACGCTCGTTACTGTTTTTGTATTGGATTAGTTCTTTTATCAGTGAGTCAACTTCATCACGCGCACAATCGGGCTTAATTCTGCGTGCATCCTCCGATAGTTCAACATCTTCCTGTGAATCCCCAATCCTCGACCTACACGGTTGTTCTTGCTCCAGGAGCCATTCGTCCAGACGGGCTCGATAGAACAGAGCCTTTCCAGCAAAAACGACGTGGGGGACCTCTTTGTTTGTCACAAACTCCCTTAGAATCCGCTCTCCACAACGTAGGTAGTCTGCGGCTTCGGGAACAGTTAACCAATTCGTTTTTGGCTTTTCCATGATATTATCCCTTTACAAATATTAGCATTTAACATTCCTATATTAAGCACACAAATAGTCAATTATAGGCACGATATTGAATTTGTCAAACTTTTTATTTGATTTTTTTTCTTTTCCATTAAGATTGTGGAGATTTCCAGAGTCTCAGTTGCCAATTGAGGTTGATAACACTTTATGTCTAAAGAAGTTATGTTTAGACACAAGATATTTCGTTCGCTCAAAAAAAATAAGGAATTTGGGCATCAGACAGAATTCGGCCGTTAGAACTTGCGCGGGCGTATCTACGCTGCTTTCGTTACGCAATACGAGATACGACTCAAGAATCCACGTTCACTCCTCAATATTGGCGCATACGGCATCTCACTTGATAAATCCGCGAAATCCGTGGTTACTATCTCACGAGGTAAAGCAAAAAAAAGTGATTTTTTTCATTTTTTTGTTGACTATTGTTTGATAATATGTTAAAATACATGTATGTTTGCCAGAAGGTAAACTTGAAGACGCCAGCAGGCGCCAGATATAGCGGAGAACCGCACGTCTTTGTATCAGCAGATACACACATAAACCAGCATTTGGCAAGCAAGGCAAAGTCATGAAAATTTCAATCTGTAATCTGTGGTCAATAAATAATGCCGGTCGTCCCGGCCTCAACCGGCTATATACTAAATACTATCGACTAACGACTAATTGGCCCTCTACAACTGTAGAGAACTCTCTACAAATCAGCTCTTTTTTAACAAACAAAGCCAATTTTCCGGATGCTCAAATGAACGTAACCTCTTTCTATACAGCGGATTATGAAAATAAATCCAATTGGAAACTTGGGGAAAACAAACCCAATACAAACCCAATCAAACCCAATTTCACCTCCCCCGAACTTTTTAACGGGGTTTACAAACCAGCCAATGATCAGTATTATACCCGGCGTAAACGCCGATGTAGCTCAACGGTAGAGCGCAGCTTTCGTAAAGCTGAGGTTGAGGGTCCGAATCCCTCCATCGGCTTTAGGTACGGCAATAATCCAATAATTTGTCATATGTTAGCTGGATTTCCGTTTGAGATCGCAGTAAGCGAAAGGAGATTCATTATGATACATAATTCTTGTCCTGCTTGTAAAAAGCCTATTTCCTGGATACAAAAATGGAAATTTACAAAGGGTTTCTGTTCACGGAAAACCTCACCGTGTCCGCATTGTGGAATTATGCTTATTTGGTCGAAGTGGCCTCATAGATTAATCATTACCGGGTGTTGCTTGATCTTTGTTCTCTCTTCATTCGTGCTGTTCAAAATAGACATCGGCGTTGCTTCATGGATACTAACCTTTATAGCTGTGCTGTTGATTCTTATTAGTGTGCTTACTTTGAAATTTGAGATGGCACAACCTGAAAAGAACGAACTCTTAGTGTAAATGAATATAGAGTATAAATACAATTCGCTTCAGGAAATACTCAAGGAGCTGGGTAAAGTGGTTGTTGCGTACTCCGGCGGGGTGGATAGTACCTTTCTTTTGAAGGCCGCTGTCGATACATTAGGGGCCGAGAATGTTTTAGCGTGTATTAGTGCCGGTGTTGCGGAGCCGAGTAACCAACTCAAGAGGGCGTCTGACCAGGCAAAGAGTATTGCCGTCGAGCTTCAGGTCATCGAGACAGACGAGCTTGATGACCCCAAATTTACGGCCAACAAGGCCGACCGCTGCTTCCACTGTAAGTCGCATATTTGTAAGATACTGTTGGACATCGCAAAAGAGAAGGGTTTTGACCACGTTGTATTCGGAACCAACTACGACGACCTTGACGATTTCCGGCCGGGCAACCGCGCAATGAAGGTCTTTGGTATCCGCTCGCCGCTGGCCGAGGCTGAGCTGACCAAGGATGATATTAGACAGCTAAGCAGACAGATGAATTTACCCACAGCGGACCTGCCGTCGTCTCCCTGTCTGGCTTCGAGAATCGCCTATGGACTGGAGGTGACCGGGCAAAGGCTAAAGCAGGTTGATGAGGCGGAGGAATTTCTAAGGAAGTTGGGATTGATTGAATTTCGCGTTCGCCATCACGACACCGTTGCTCGAATCGAGGTTGATCCGCAGGATATTGATAAGGTTACGAAAGAACCGAACCGCTCGAAGATAATCGAGAAGCTCAAATCCCTCGGCTTCAAGTTCATAACCATCGACCTGCAGGGCTTCCGCTCCGGCTCGCTGAACGAACCGCTCTCAGAAGAACAGAAGCGAAAAAGCCTCTAAGGAGGCCAATGAATAGAACCAACTTCACACATTAGGCGATTGATAGATTAAAGGAGAACATTATGGCGAATGTGAGAATCTGTTTGGTTGTGCTGGTTATCGCTGCCGTGTTGTTTGCGGCTTCTGGTTGTAACGAATCAGAGGACATTGAGTATAAGTATGAGGTGGGCGCTGAATGCGAGGTTGTGCTGCGGGCCGAATTCTTGGAAGGACTGGATAGATTCGTCACCCCCACGCACACCAGTAGCAGCATCAATGGCTCTAAAGACTCGGTGCGTGGTAAACTCATTAAAATCACCGATGACTGGATTATCGTTAGTTTGGCCGACATCAAGGTGAAATTAACAGAGCGCGGCCAGACGACCTATGGGAAGGCAGGTGAGAAGCAGCGGTACGAGTATTGGGTTCCACGCAGCAATGTGCTTTATATGAGGGTGTGCAAAGATTAGCATCTGACAACGGATTACCCTTGGGTTCCTTGCCTGGTAGTGGGGAACGAAATGGCAGCCGATATGCCGGGCTTCCGCTCCGGCTCGCTGAACGAACCGCTCTCAGAAGCCGAGAAGCGAAAAAGCCTGAATTAAAACTAAATAATATTAAAACCGAATTCATCTGTTTGGGGCTAAGCTGTGTACTACAAGAAAATTTCAACAGCACGAAAAGTAACATTTTCAAGAGCCATTTTTTTAGGTTTGTGGGTACTACTTACCTTATGTTTGCCTCAGGCGATTGCATCTGCTGATTTAAACCGGCCGCAAGCAAAGCCCCTGCAGGTCCGGGTGATGAGCTTCAATATCCGTTATGGCACCGCTAACGATGGCGCAAATAACTGGAAAAACCGCAGCGAAATGGTTTTTGACGTTTTACGCAATCATCACCCGGATGTTGTGGGTTTGCAGGAGGCCTTGGGTTTTCAGATAGACCAAATCCGCAAAGCAATCGGCAAGTACGGGCTGATAGGCGTTGCGCGTGAGGACGGCGCAAATGACGGCGAGTACTCTGCCATTCTTTACCGTTTTGACCTCTTCGACGTGGATGAATCGGGGACCTTCTGGTTTTCCGATACCCCCCAGGTTCCCGGCTCAAGTCACTGGGGTAATGCCTGTGTGCGTATCTGCTCCTGGGCAAGGTTTATCGAAAAGAAATCAGGCAGGGCTTTTTATGTCTTTAATCTTCATCTGGACCATGTATCCCAGCCGTCTCGGGAAAAAAGTGCGGTTTTGCTTACCCAACGTCTCCTCGGTAGAAAGCATGACGACCCTTTTATAGTAACAGGTGATTTCAACACCGGTGAAAATAATCCTGTCATACTGTATTTAAAAGCTAAAGTGGCCCTCAGTAAATCAAAGAAGGATAAATGCGAGAATCCTGTTCCAATGGTCGATACGTTTCGCATATTGCACCCGGATGCCAAAGACGTCGGAACGTTCAACGGCTTTAACGGGAACCGCAAAGGTGATAAGATTGATTATGTTTTCACAATGCCGGATGTGAAAGTGCTCGATGCGAGCATATTGTACGATAATGTCGCTGGCAGATTCCCTTCAGACCACTTCCCGGTCCGGGCCACTTTGCGTTTTGCCGCCGGCAATACCCACTACGTCGATTGTGAAAAAGGAGATGACCTAAATAATGGCACAAGTTCGGACAGGCCCTGGAAGACCCTTGCTGCAGTAAACGCCCATGTTTTTGTTCCGGGTGATAAGATATTATTCCGGGCCGGCACAAACTACATTGGTCTGTTCAAGCCCAAAGGCTCAGGCGCAGAAGGTAGCCCCATTATTGTTGATATGTATGGCCGGGGCCCAAAGCCGCGTTTTGATGGCAATGGAATTCAGGATACTGTCCTGCTGGAAAATGTTGAGTACTTCCAGCTCAGTAATCTCGAAGTGACTAATCGCGGTCCCACCCGCGCGGACTGGCGCACGGGTGTTAGAGTATCAGCCAATAATTGTGGGACTTTGAGGCATATCCATCTTAAGAATCTATACGTTCACGATATTAACGGAAGCAACAGGAAATCAAGAGAAGGCTGCGGAATATTCTTCGAATGTAAAGGCAACACCCCCTCGCGTTTCGACGACCTTCTGATTGAAAACTGTCATCTTGTACGCACGGACCGCAACGGTATTTGTGGAAGGTCGTCGTTTACGAACCGTTCGAGAAATTTCTTCCCCAGCCTGAATGTAGTCATACGCGGCAATCTTTTGGAAGATATTGGCGGTGACTGCATAAAGCCATGGGGTTGCGACGGCTGTCTTGTCGAACACAATATAGTGCGTGGCGGCCGGCAGCGGGCCGAGGATTACGCCGCCGGTATCTGGCCCTGGAGTTGCGACAATACCGTTATCCAGTTCAACGAAGTAAGCGGTATGAAAGGCACAAAAGACGGACAGGGTTTTGACTCCGACTATAATTGCCGCAACTCTCTTTTTCAATACAACTATAGTCATGATAACGACGGCGGCTTTATGCTTATCTGTACTCCTGCAACTTCACGGCGGAACGTCGGCTGTAAGGGTACTGTAATTCGCTATAATATCAGCCAGAATGACGGCGCCCGTATCTTTCACATCGGCGGCCCGGTGGAGAACACAAAAATCTATAACAACGTCTTTTATGTTCCCAAAGAGCGGGACATATTTGCCGTGCTTTGCACGAGTTGGGGTGGATGGGCCAGGAACACGCATTTCTACAACAACATCTTCTATGTCGACGGGAAGGTGCGGTATGAATTCGGGCCAAGTACAGGCAATATTTTTCAACATAACGTTTTTTATGGCAATCATGAAAATCCGCCTTATGATCCCTTTGCAATCGTAGATGATCCCTTGCTCGTTAATCCCGGCAGCGGTGGCGCCGGACTTGATTCTCTGGATGGCTATAAGTTGAAAAATGGTTCTCCCTGTATTGATGGGGGCACCTTTGTAGAGGATTGTGGTCCTCATGACTTTTGGGGTGCAAAACTGCCTCAGGGGAAAAAGCCCGGTATCGGGGCCCAGGCATTCCGGATGCCGTAAGGGTTGCTCTTTGATAATCGAATATTGGCAAATCGCACGGAGGATTGTTTGCAAGTGTGATTCTTCGACGAAGAGTAAACTCTGATTTGCGTATTAAAATACTTGAATTGCCTTCTTTTCCTCGAACAGATTGCGATAATTTGCCGGATGATATAATTTGAAATCTATGGCTCGTATATATTCTTCGGGCCCGCAATGGCGGACATTTTCTATCAGCGAAGATATTTGCTTTTGCGAACGAAAGGCGGCGATTGCCTTGAGTTTATTTTCCAGATACGACATCGGCGTTCGCATTCGCAGCGTCGGTGGTATGGGGAAATCGCAATAGACTGCAAAAGTATGGATATAAGGCACACTGCGTAAGGGCTTACCTAATTCCGGCCAAATGTTACCCGATGAGTGAAATAAACTGATAAGGAATTCCTCATAAATAATACGGTGGTCGGGATGCAAATCGTTATGTGTAGGCAGGAAGCATTGTGTCGGCTTTATATCTCGCAGCCAGTAAGTGAAGGTATTTTGAAGCCCTGTAAAACCGCTGATTGTTAGTGGATTGCTTGCATCGGCGGGGCTTCTTCCGCGGCAATTATTTATCCGGCAGTCCGGAAAGCCGAGCCAGACAATATTTTTCTTCGGCACACCTAAGCTCTGGTAGCATTCAAAGCTTTCATTGCGTCTGATTTCGGTAATAGTCTCTTTCTCTTTGGCGCTGCAGTAGCCCATGCTGCCGTCGGTAACGATAAGAATGTGAACCGGCACGCGTTCGCGTTTAGCCAATTGAATAAGCAGACCCGCCCCTAAAGCCACATCGTCATCATGCGGACTTACCATCAGAAAACGCTCGCTTGTTCCCTGCCAGTGCCGCGATACGTCGGCCAGTGTTGAGCCCACACGTCTTTCATTTCCTATTAATCGAACGAATTCAAATTTCTCTTGTTTCATTTGCTTACTCTAAGGCCTCTTTGCAAAAAAGATAAGTACCAAGGATTGAGATTATAGGCAGTTTTAAGGAGAAGACAATGAGAAAAAGCTGTCGGCTGTTTTGGCTTTGAAATTGGGTTTGTTTGGGTTTGTATTGGGTTTGTATTGGCTTTGTTTTCATCAAGTGTCCAATTGGATATATTTTCATAATCCTTTGTTAATACTTTATTTACGTTCATTTGGTCATCCGGCAAATTGGCTTTGTTTGGCTTTGAATTGGCTTTGTTTTCACACAGTTTGCAATTGGAATTATTTTCATATTCCTTTGTTACAATAGAACTTACGTTCATTTGAGCATCCGGAAAATTGGCTTTGTTTTGCATAAAATGGG
>DATLBB010000018.1:0-5617 GCA_035527155.1 Sedimentisphaerales bacterium | reverse complement strand
GATGACTGCTGGATGAACGCGCCGAATCATCGGGACCCGCTGCGGGTCGGGCCGCTGCGTGATGAGGACGGTAATATCATCTCGAATAAGCATTTTCCGGATATGAGGGCATTAACGGATTATATTCATGCTAAGGGACTCAAGGCTGGCATCTATACTTCACCCGGTCCTTTTACCTGTGCGGGCTTTGCCGGCAGTTGGCAGCATGAAAAGCTGGACGCCCTGCAGTTTGCATCGTGGGGCTTTGATTTCCTAAAGTACGATTGGTGCTCCTATGGCCGAAAAGCCAAGGACAACAGCCTGGAGGAAATGCAAAAACCGTATCGTCTGATGGGAGAGATTCTGAAATCGCTGGATCGGGATATTGTGCTCAACCTTTGCCAATATGGCATGGGCGATGTCTGGAAATGGGGAGCTGAAGTTGGTGGGAACTGCTGGCGAACATCCGGCGATCTTGGATTTGAATTAACACGATATCACGAGGTGGCAGTACGAAATGCCTCGTTCCATGAATATGCAAAGCCGGGAGCGTGGAATGATCCGGATTATCTTCTGCTGGGGACGGTTGGCAATGCCCGCCGAATCTGGGACGATCCGATTCCATGTCCGTTAACGCCCAATGAGCAGTATTCCTATATGTCGTTGTGGTGCCTGATGGCATCGCCGTTGTTCTTTACCGGGGACATGTCTCGGCTGGATGATTTTACGCTGAATATTCTGTGTAACGCCGAAGTTATCGAGATCAACCAGGATTCGCTGGGCAGGCAAGGGTATCGAGTGCTCCAAGATGATGAAAAGGAATTGGAAGTGTGGAAAAAGCCTCTGGAAGATGGCTCGGCAGCAGTGGGCCTGTTCAATCAGGGCGAGATTGAGCAGACGGTAACCGTTAAGTGGCAGGACATAAGCTTTGCCGGCAAGTGCCGCGTGCGGGATTTGTGGCGTCAGAAAAATGAAGGTGAATTTGACAGGATTTATTCTGCACCTGTAAAGCGGAATGGCGTCAAGCTTATCAGAGTATGGCCGGCCAAATAGTTCCTTCCTGCTTGCAAGAGAAGGGATAAGCTGGTAGAAGATGCAAAGAGGTTCGAATACCCTAAGAAGGAGCAATTGATGATGACGAAAAAACAAATTCTCGAAAGGTATCTCCCCTCAACCATGAAGCAGAGGCAAAAGGTCCTGTGGGTCCTTTGCGCCGCTTTGATGAGCACACTTTGTGGTTGTGCAGTGGAAGAGGGCAACAAGTCGGATAAGGGACGGTGGATTAGCCTCTTCAACGGCAGGAATCTTGATGGGTGGAAGGTCAAGATCACAGGGCATGAACTGAATGACAATTATGGGAACACCTTCCGGGTGGAGGATGGAACCCTGAAGGTGTGTTACGATAAGTACGAGAAGTTCGATGGAAAATTCGGCCACATCTTTTACAAGGACAAATTCTCACATTACATCTTCCGCGTGGAGTATCGGTTCGTGGGAGAGCAGACTCCCGGAGGTCCGGGATGGGCCTTTCGGAACAGTGGGATTATGATGCACTGTCAGCCGCCCGAAAGCATGAGCAAGGACCAGAGTTTCCCGGTATCCATAGAAGTTCAGCTTCTTGGGGGCAACGGCAGGGATGAGCGTTCAACCGGCAATCTATGTACGCCGGGCACGCATATCGTGATGGACGGTCAACTTGTCACCCGCCACTGTATTCCATCCAGTTCAAAAACATATCACGGAGACCAATGGGTAACGACGGAAGTTGAGGTCCACGGTAACTCCACTATCAGGCACATCGTTAACGGCCAGACCGTGCTGGAATACGAGAAACCGCAGCTTGACGAAAACGACGGGGACGCCCGAAAATTAATCAACAACGGGGACAAGATGCTGCATGAAGGCTATATTTCCCTTCAGGCCGAGAGCCATCCCGTTGAATTCCGAAAGGTGGAAATCCTTCTATTAGACGAATAGTTCCGCCGTTATGCTCTTAAAACCGGATAGTATCTTGAGACATAGAACAATTACAGTGGTTAAGTAGGGATTAATATCATCGAGCTTTGTGGGAATTTATGCAAATGAATCGCCGTGATTTTTTAAGAACTACAGGTGAGCAAACTTTTGGATTGTTGTTATTTGGTGGTTTGCAAGGTATGGCTAATGCCAATACAAAGGCAGCTCAATTACCCAGCGGCTGGTTGAATCCGTCAAGGGAATTTTCATTATGTCCATTCTGGTTTTGGAATGACAATCTGTCGGAAAAAGAAATAGACCGCCAGTTGGCGGATTTTCAGGCCCACGAAGTACATGCATTTGTCATTCATCCACGGGCGGGACTGCCGCGCAGTATCGGATGGATGAGTGAGCAGATGATTTACTTCATGCGTTATACTATCGAACAGGCAGAGAAAAGAAGGATGTGGGTAGTACTTTATGACGAGGGGATGTATCCAAGCGGTTCGTCAAGTGGGCAAGTAGTGGCTGAGAATCAGGCATATCGAACACGGGGACTGTTTTGTGTGGACCTGGATGAAGCAACTCCGGGTGCTATGAAATACGGCCTGCAGATTGACGATCGTGGTAAACCGGCACCAGCCGAAGGAATGAATTTGGTTGCTGAAGTTAAACGAAAGAAGGACGGTCACCGTGTAGTGATTTTCGACAGGGCAATTCGAGCGGGATATTCCTACATCAGGGGATTACATTTTCGGGAGAAAGATCCGCCCCGGAGACCGGACCACAAAGAAGTTCCTGAAAACACACCGCCCGCAGCAGATATTCTAAATCCTGAGGCAGTGGCCTGTTTCATCAGGCTCGTTTATCAGCGTTATTATGATGAATTTAAGCATTTCTTTGGCAAAACAGTACGGGCCATTTTTACGGATGAGCCATCCTTACTGGCAAAGCGAAGTGAGCGAGGGGCGGTGCCGGGTACCCAGGGGATTTTGGAACATGTTAATCGGCATCTGGGTTATGATTTCACAGAATATTTGCCGACTCTTTGGTACCGTGATGAACCAAATGCCCAGAGATACAAACGGGATTACAATCGAGCGCTCCAGGGGCGTTTGGAAGAGACATTTTACCGGCAAATATCAGACTGGTGCAAAAATCATGGAATCGCTTTAACGGGACATCCAATGGGGCCTGATGATATTGGACACCTTCGGCATTTCCATATACCGGGCCAGGATATTGTTTGGCGGTATATCGAACCCGGTAAGAAATCAGCTCTGGAGGGAGAACAATCAACACAGGCCAAGTGTGCTTCTTCGGCGATGATTCATTTGGGAAGACGGCGAAACTCAAATGAATACTGCGGTGCATTTGGTCATAACTTTACTTTTGAAGAAATGAAATGGCTGACCCATTGGCTGATTGTGCGGGGATGTAACCTTTTGTATCCCCATGCCTTTTATTACTCGATACGTGGTCCTCGTGTGGATGAACGGCCGCCTGATGTAGGACCGAACAGCCCGTGGTGGACCTATTTCAAGCCTTTTGCTTTGGCGTGTCAGCGGCTATGTTGGTTAAACGCCGATAGTAAACATATATGTGAATTAGCGATTCTCGGAAGAAACGATTACCTGCCCTGGCGTGCGGCGAAGGTATGTTATGAGCAACAGCATGATTTTAATTATTTGGAAGCACGTCATCTTTGGGAAGATGCTGATGTAAATCGGGCGGGAATTCGCATACAAAACATGTATTATAAAGGATTGATTTTGGAAGAGGACACTCCAGAAAAGGCTCGAAGGGCAATTAATATTCTGGAGAAGGCAGGTCGCATTATTCGTTGGCACGAGGGTGTTAATGATATTAGTTTCATAGAAAAAGTCGATCGCCTGGTAAAACCGGATTTTCGGATTAATCCAAAAACAAAAGACCTGCGAGTACGGCATGTAGTTAAAAACGGCGTTGATTTCTATTTGCTGTTTAATGAGGGCCAAAAGGACATACGGTTTATTCCTGAGTTAAATGATAAGGAAAATGGTGTTCTGGTTGATCCCTACCGTAACGATGTCATCTCCAAGTGGTCTTCTGGTAAGGCAATAACAATCACTAGGCATGCAGTAAGAATATTGACGATTACAAAGAATAAATAATATCATCCAAAAATGGTCTAAGGTCTCCTATCGTCCTACTACATCTTCCTACCCAAACACCTATCCTGCATTTAGCATGGTCAGGTTATTTTGTGAGCATATCTACCATTAGATTCCAGAAGCGTTCCTCGTCAATGGTAAAGAGAATGCGGGCCTTTTGAGTACCTGCGGGTCCTCGTTTGCTATAACCGAGACTTCGACCGTAGTCCAGGCCATAATCTGAATTGACATCGACCCACCGAGTTTCTTCCTCAACAATTAATGTGGGGTCAATGACAACCGCAGCGGCGATAGTATCCCAAACCAATCGAGTATAGTTGGGGTCCTTCTTAAACTCCGGCCCGTACTTCTGCTTAAACATCTTTGCAATTGGTGTGTTTACTGCGGTAATGCGCTCAAAAAGCTCCTTGTTAAAGTGATATTTCTCACAGACATCTAATCCGACAATGAGTTGGTCGGCAAAAGGAGTTCGAACACACATTTTGGCCGCTTCCGGATCAAACCACCAATTGAACTCGGCCGCCGGGGTGGTGTTTCCCGGAGTGTCAAACGCTCCACCCATGTACACGACCCTCTTTATGAGGGGAATAATCTCCGGAGCCATTCGTATGGCGATTGCCAGGTTCGTACACGGACCTATTGGGATAATGGTAACTTCTCCCGGATTGGCATTGATGGTATCAATCAGAAAGTACACTGCGTGCTTATCAACAGGCTTTTTTGTCGGATTGCCTCCAAATTCGGTGCGATACACGTCAAGATACGACGCCGGTTCAACCCTTCCAAAACAGCCGATATAGATTGAGCCAAACCCAAACATCTTTCGTTCGACTTCTATAGTCTCATAACGCCCTGCTCGAAGCGGATAACGTATCCCCAAGGCTACCGGAATGTCCAAGCGATTCATAACTTCGAGTTGACGAAGAGTATATGCCGTTCCCTCTGAGACCCAAGTGTTTCCAGGGACTATCGTCACACCGAGCACCTCTATATCCGGATGGTTGGCGAGCATCATCATCGCCACACCATCGTCATACAAGACGACCATATCGCTGTCGACAATGACCTTCTCTTTGGCCCTGGTGGCGGAATTGAGAACCGCAAGCAGTAGTGTTATTCCAACAAGCACAATATGGAAGCGTTTCATCATAAGCCTCAGGATGTTATGGGTTGGCGGTGCCTAATTGGGTTTGCCAGGCGAAGGTATACTATAGTTCCAATTAATTACGTCATTGCCATAATCATTCGGGTCTTTACGAGAAAGAGATTCGCCATGACCATCCGCCTCGGTCGGCCACAGGTCCACTCCGCCGGGACAATCCTCTGGATGTGAACCATCGCTGTAGTTGACCCTGTCAATGCGAATATAATATGTGCCGGAGGCGTCTGTATCACCAGGCATACTAAGCTCAACCTGCTCACCGTCGTCGTTCAACCAGCCATCGTAAGGTCCGAGTACCTGACCAGGTGGCGTACCATATCTTGCTGTAAAGGCCGCCTTGTCCTTCACCACTAATAGATAACTATGT
>DATLBB010000017.1:0-10158 GCA_035527155.1 Sedimentisphaerales bacterium | reverse complement strand
CCCGTCCAACAATACAAACAGAGTTTGTCTTTGGGCAGCCCGATAGCCTCAACCATATCATCCACAGTCTGATATCTGAGTGTCGTAACGTCTAAATCCTTGGCAATCCATTCCACCATCCTTTTGTATTTTGGGTTGTTTGTGTCTATATATTCTGACACATCCTTGAGGTCATGGCCTTCGAGACTGCGAATGGCTTTGCGGGCGGCAAGCTCATGGATGGAGCGCGTGGAAAGATTGAACCTGCACGGGAACATCAGGGGCGGGCAGGCGGGTCTTACGTGGATACCTTTGGCGCCACAGTCCCAGAGCTTCTTTATGGTGAAGTTCTTAAGCTGCGTTCCCCGCACGATAGAATCCTCACATACAACAATGCTATTGCCCTGAATTACCTCTTTAATGGGGATGAGCTTCATCTTTGCAATGAGGTCGCGTGTCCGCTGTGAAGGCGGCGTATAACTTCTGCCATATCCCGGCGTGTATTTAACGAGGGGCCGCCTGAACGGCGTACCGGATTCCATCGCGTAGCCCAATCCGTGCGCAGCGCCGGAATCGGGCACTCCTGAGACCATGTCGACATTAATGTCCTTGTCGCGCTTTGCAAGGCAGCGACCACATTTTTCTCTGACTATTTCGACGTTTATTCCTTCATAGTTTGACGCGGGAAAGCCGGTGTATATCCAGAGGAATGCGCAAATTTGGTTCACATCTGTTTTGCCTGGCCTTCTTTGCACTATGCCATCTTCGTTTATCAGGATTATCTCTCCCGGTTCGAGGTATTTTGTTATCTCGAAGTCATTATTGGGAAAGGCGCAGGTCTCGCTGGTTACAGCCCAGGCATCATCCCGCCTTCCAATAATAAGCGGGGTGTATCCAAATCTGTCTCTTGCAGCATATATTCCGGCTCTGTTGAGCAGCAGAAGTGAGCAGGAGCCCTCTATCGCATCAAACATTTTCTCAATGCCGTCAGACAGGTCGTTTCCCTGGCTTATTAGTTTTGCAATCAGCTCTGTGGCATTAACCGCGTTTTTGCTTACCTCGCTAAATGAGATTCCTTGCTTTAATAATCTTGCGGCTAACTCCTCCGTGTTTTCTATGATTCCGTTTGTTACTATACAAAATGGCCCGAATTTTGAGTTTAGATAAATGGGCTGTTCATCGGAAGCGCTGATGACCCCGATTCCCTTGTTTCCTTTCATGTGCTTATAATCGTCATAAAATTTTGACTTAAACTGGCTCTGGCTAACGTCATGAATCTGGCGGGTGAAATCTTCTCCAAGCACCGCCAAGCCTCCGTATTCGGTCCCCAGATGCGAAAGATAGTCTGTGCTGTAGAAAAGAGTTTCTGCGCAGTTGTTCCTTGAGACTACTCCAAAAATGCCGCTCATGTTTTACCTCCTTTGTGATATGTGTTCTTCATCTGGAACGCTCTTCGACGCGTTTAAGTCGTTCGGTCATTACCCTTTGCCATCCATAATCTATTTAAGGACAACCTTGCCTGTTCCTGTTGTTATCCGGCCTATTTTATAGACCTTCTCGCCGAAACGCGAGAGCTTTTTAGCTATCGAATTGGCGAAGTCCTCCGCCACTATCAGCACGAAGCCTATCCCCATATTGAAGACCTTAAACATCTCGGCCTCCTCGACGGGTCCTTTCGCCTGCAGAAATGTAAATATCTTTGGCACCTGCCAGCTCGATTTTTTGATAACCGCGTTGCAATCTTTCGGCAGCACTCTCGGAATATTTCCCACCAGTCCCCCGCCGGTAATGTGTGCCATACCGTGGACGACCTTTTTGACTTTATACTTCGACAGCAGTTTTACTATTGGCCGAACGTATATTCGTGTCGGCTCCAGCAGGACATCACCCAGCACGGCACCATCGAGCTCATCTAAGGTGTCGGTCATTTTCAGAGCGGCTTTCTTGAAGCAGATATTGCGAACGAGCGAATAGCCGTTACTGTGCAGCCCGCTTGAGGCCAGGCCAAGTATTACGTCACCTTTTCTAATGTCTTTTCCGGTGACGATTTTTTTCCGCTCGACTATTCCGACAGCGAACCCGGCCATGTCAAAATCGCCCTTGCTGTATGTATCCGGCATTTCAGCGGTTTCGCCGCCTATAAGTGCACAGTCGGCTAAGCGACAACCGGCGGCAACGCCCTTTACCATCTCGGCGATTATCTTCGGCTCCAGCTTATTGACAGCCAGATAATCGAGGAAGAACAGCGGCTCAGCGCCCTGTACGAGCATATCGTTTACGTTCATCGCCACCAAGTCGATGCCTACGGTATCGATTTTTTTAATTTTTCCTGCTAACTTGACTTTGCTGCCCACGCCATCGGTACAGGCGACAAGGACCGGGTTTTTGTAATTTCTCTTGAAGAGTTTCTCATCGTAGTCGAGCCGAAACATCCCTGCAAATGCGTTCTCGGATTCGATGACTCGCGGCCCGAAGGTGCTGGCAATGCAGGACTGGATTTGACGAACCATCTCGTCGCCGGCATCGATACTCACACCCGATTGTTCGTAGCTGAGATATTTACTCATTTGTTTCTTGCCGATTATCGAATAGATGCTTTTTTTAGCGCTCCATAGTAGACTTGTTAAATGTACTGTCTACTGGAATTGGGTATTTGCCGGTCCAGCAGGCGGTGCAATAGTGGTCTTTCGGCTGCGATACACAGGAAAGCAACCCTTCCAGCGGCAGGTAACCGATACTGTCTACTTCAAGGAAGTCTTTGATTTGCTCCAGATTGCGATTGTTTGCCAGCAGTTCTTCTGTGGTGGGGAAATCTACACCATAGAAACAAGGAAATCTTATCGGTGGGCAGCTCACCCGCATATGAATTTGGCTTACACCTGCCTGGCGCAGTGTTCTAATCTTTCCTCTTGTGGTGGTACCTCGAACGATTGAATCATCCACCACAGCGACGCGCTTACCGGCCACGGCTTCTTTTACCACTGCCAGCTTAAGTTTGACCTCCAGTTCCCTTAATTTTTGGTCCGGCGAGATAAATGTTCTGCCTATGTAGTGGCTTCTGATAATCCCCATATCGAACGGCAGTTTGCTTTGTTCTGCGTATCCTATTGCCGCCGATGTCCCAGAGTCCGGCACCGGTATTACCACGTCGGCATCGGCTGGGTGGTCTATTGCCAGTTGTTTGCCGAGCTTTTTTCTGAACTCGTGTACATTTTCACCAAAGAAGTGTGAGTTTTGTTTGGCGAAATAAATGTGCTCGAAAATACAGTGGCTTGGCGTGACGGTGCCCGGCTTGACGAAGAACCTGCTGGAGAGGCCGTTTTTGTCGAGCAGAACGATTTCACCGGGTTCGACCTCGCGAATGAACTTTGCCCCTATGGCATCGAGGGCGCAGGTCTCGCTGGTAACAACGAAGCTTCCTTTTTCGGTTTGGCCGATGCATAAAGGCCTGATGCCGTAAGGGTCTCGGGCCGCTTCAATCCGGTCAGCAAACAGAAAAAGCAGGCAATATGCTCCCTGAAGGTGGTTCAATACATGCGCCAATGGGTCGGGATTGGCAACGTGGGTCGGCTTGGCAAGCAAATGAATGATTATTTCCGTATCGCTTGTCGATTTGAAGATACTGCCGTGCGCCTCGTATTCGTCCCGCAGCAGCGAAGCGTTTATGAGGTTGCCGTTATGGGCGATTGCCGCCTGTCCGCGGGAGTATTCGGCCAAAAGCGGCTGACTGTTAACGGCCTTACTGGCGCCTGTCGTTGAATACCGCACATGGCCAATTGCTATCGGATTAGCCAATTTCTCCAGATGGCCGGAGCCACTGCGGAATATTCTCCTTACCATCCCCATACCTGTGTGACAGTGGATTAAGTCGGTGTTGCTGGAGGCGATTCCTGCTGATTCTTGGCCGCGGTGCTGAAGACTGTGCAGACCGAAATAGGTCTTTTGAACGGCTTCTGCGTCCCCAAAGATGCCGAATAACCCGCAGCTTTCCTTTTTTTCGGACACGACCCGGAACCTATCGGTTTCTGAAATCATTTTCGTATTGTGAATTTCGCGGTTGGTGGTTCGATTCGCGATTCACGAACCAATATTTTAGTAAATTGCTCACACAAGTCAATTAATTCTTGTATTGTGTCGAATTGAAGAATAAAATATTGACAGATCCGTTTTTTGGTGAAATAATGAATTTTTCATTATTGATGAAGGTTTTGAGGTTTTTGCACGTATCAGAAAGGGTAAAAATTATGAAAAGGTATCTAACAATTTCAGTCTGGCTGGTAATATTTGCTGTTGCTTTTGGTTTGGCCTGCCGAAAGGAGCCGCCTGCCGAAGGCGAGAAAGAGCGACCTGAACCGAACGCTCCTGCCCAAATCAAAACGGAAGCGGTTGAACCGAAACAGGTAACGAAAGCTCCGGCGGACTCGGCTGCTGTTACCGTTAACGGCGTAGCTATTACCGAAGGAGAATTAGAAGCAGAGATTCAGCAAATGGCTCCGCGAATGCCGCGTGGGTACCTTGAGAAGAACAAGGCACAAGTCAAACAACAGACTTTGGATATGATGATTATAAAGCGCCTGCTGGATGAAAGGATAAAGGCAGCCGGAATAGTCGTTACAGAACAGGAAGTGAGTGAGCAGGTCAACGAAATAGCCTCTCAGCAGGGGATGTCACTGGACGGTTTCAAGGAAATGCTGAAGACCCGCGGCATGAATTTTGACGAGTGGAAAAAGCAGATGCAGTTCGAGCGGAGAGTCCAGTTTCAGAAACTTTTCGAGGCCGAATTTGCCGACCAGCTAAGCATTACGGAAAACGATGCCAATAATTATTATTCCCAAAATATAAAACGGTATGAAACACCGGAGCAGGTCAAAGTAAGTCATATTCTTATAAAACCTGACCCTAACGCTGACCCAAATGAGGCCAAAGCGAAAGCGCTGGCAAAGGCTCAAGACCTGCTTACACAAATCAAGGCCGATGCCAATTTTGCAGAATTAGCAAAAGCAAATTCGGATTGTCCCTCAAGCGCGAAAGGAGGCGACCTGGGTTTCTTCGGCAGAGGTCGAATGGTACCGGCTTTCGACAAGGTGGCATTTACATTAAAAGTCAACGAAGTCAGTGACGTCGTGGAGACCCGGTTTGGATACCATATAATAAAAGCTACCGACCGCAAGGAGGCAAGCACCAAAACATTTGCGGAGGCCAAAGACGAAATAATAAAGACGCTAAAGCAGGGGAAGCAGGGCGAGCTTGCGCAAAAGTATGTCGCGTCACTCAAGGCGCAGGCGAACATTATTTATCCACCCGGCAAAAAGCCGTTGCCGACGCCACCTCGGACGCCACCTCGGACGCCACCTCGGACGCCTCCTCGCCAGTAAACCGCTGAGCAACTTAGCAAACGGAAGTTACGAGGCACCCTTCAAGAGCGTAGCAGGGTCGAGATTGGCTGATTCTATGTCTTTGAAGTATTTTACGGTGCCTACCTTTAGCTCGGTAGTTGCTTCTTCGTCGCAGACGATGATTCCTTTCCGGTGCAGTTGAAGGGCACTGATTGTCCACATGTGATTTACACTCTCTTCGACGGCGTGTCTTAATGCACGGGCCTTATTATGGCCGTTGACAATAATCAGGACTTCGTCGGCGTCCATAACAGTTCCTACTCCCACGGTCAAAGCGGTTTGAGGAACTTTGTTAATATCGTTGTCAAAGAATCGCGAGTTGGCTACGATAGTGTCGTAAGTCAGGGTTTTGATGCGTGTTCTCGACGACAGTGACGAGCCCGGCTCATTAAACGCTATGTGGCCGTCAGGACCTATACCGCCGACAAAAAGCCTGATGCCGCCCGCTTTTTTAATTTTTTCTTCGTAGCTCGCACATTCGGCTCCCAGGTTCGGGGCATTGCCGTTGAGAATGTTGATATTGTCTTTTCGAATATCTATGTGGCTGAAAAGGTGTTTATTCATAAATGAATGGTAGCTTTCGGGGTGGTCCTCGGCCAGGTTCACGTACTCATCCATATTAAAGGTAACAACATTCTTAAATGAAACCGCCCCTGACTTGGCAAGCTGCACCAGTTCGTTGTACATCCCTATCGGCGAGGAGCCTGTGGGAAAGCCCAGCACAAAAGGTTTCGACCCGGATTCATTTATCTTTTTGGCGACATAGTTGGCGGCCCATTTGCTTGCGAGTTCATAATTTGGTTCGATGATGACTCTCATACATTTCTCCTTGCTCAGTTTAATTATTGTTGACGGAGGTTTTCCATTCGTCTGATAAGCTCATCGCCGAGTGCCGTTTTGCTCGTTATATGCTGTTCGATTTCAGAAACGAAGCTATCTTCTTCAAACGTTCCTCGCACTGCTGCGAAATCGTTGTGTTTTGTTTTTTCATCGCCGTCGAGACCGTACCCGATTTGAGCGGTGGCGGCAAATTCCTTTTTGGCATCGGCCTGAAGAATGTTGTCGAGTTCTACGACGGTTTTTTTCCATCTTGTTGTTAGCTCAATAATATCGTCAGCGGTTATTTTGTCGATTACTTTGCTGAGGCGCTGCTGCAGGACATTTGCTGCCCAGGCCCACTCGTACGCTTCGTATCCGCTGTGCATTGAGCGGAAGGCCTCTGATACGTCTGAAAGCTGCCTGATAGCGCCGCTTTCAATATCGGAGAGCAACTCTTGCACCGCCTGTTCCGGGGCGAACAGGCCGGCAAGGTCCACCCACTTGCCCGGCCCCACGTCGGTTTCCGGCTGAAGTACCGCTTGAAGTTCGTCAACGTTGTTGGGTTGTTTGTTTTCCAGTCGTTTAATCAGACAATTGCCCAGGAATTTATCAATGCCCGTCTGGTAGAATTTTATACCTCTGTCCAGCGAGGAGCTCTTAATTCTGACATTGTTGTAGGTATAGTATTCGGTGTTTTTGCCGGATGTTGTTTTGAGGTTTTCAAGCAGTTGGCAGCCGTTGAGCATTTTCTGAATTGTATATGGGCTTAAAAGTCTGAAATTTATGTAGTCGAGTTTGTTTGGACTTTTTCGCCTGTCGCGATTCGGCCATTTTCGAGCGTCTCGGACAGTACCAACGCTGCGTAAATTCACACCGGGGACAAGATTGCTTTCGTCTTCGTGCTCGATCAGGTATGAAAAAGGCAAATCCGAAGTATCTGAGTTTCTGTAGTGTCTTCCCATTACGACGGTAAAGGCCCCAACCTTTGCCGGCCAGAGCATATATGAGTCACTGGCGGTCTTGGAGCCCCGTTCGACTACACCTTGATGAGTCGGCCCCAGTTTGTACATATGGTTGCTCTGGTTGGTACCGCTGCCGGCGTTGAGGAAGGAAAACAACCCGGCAATGAGCAGTGTTGATTTATGATGCGTCACGGTGTAGGGACCGGCAAATACGGCGCAGGCCTCGCCGTGGAAACCACCGCAGTTAGCAAAGAATACCGAGTTTTCCGCGGAATACTGCTTGGCTAATTCGGTGCCCTGTCCTACAAAACTTCTCGCTATTATTGTGCCGTCGGTAACTTTCGAGCCGCTGCAGCAGATAAAATCTTCGGCAAAAACACCGGGACCGATATAGACAGGGTCATCCGGACAGCTATTGAGCGAGCCGTTTTCCAATCTGTTGGCACCCTCGACCACGCTTGACGGGCCTACTTTAACGTTTTTGATAATTCGGCAGTTGATAAGCTTTGCACCTTTTGCCACAAGGCCCATCGAGGAGGTTACGGAAGCGGTGTAGTCGGCTATCATTTTTTGCAGGTTTTCAATCACTTTCGGCCGGTGACGGTAAAAAGCTATTATATAGGCGGTGTGAGCGGACAGGTGGTCATAAATCGGTATTTCTCTGCCGCCGGCCTCGTTGACAACAACCACTTCCGTGCCGTTACCGAATGAACTTTTGCCTTCTACCGCAAGCAGGTCAATATTGTCTATCACCACGTCGTCTTCGATTATATAGTTGGCGATGTAGTTCCTTACCTGGTTTATGTACACATTATTGCCGATTGTGCAGTTGTGGATTGTTGCGTTGCTGATTCCTGCCGGCTTGGTAACGCCGCCGAAAAAGGACACCTGTTTCTCAAACACGCCCAGCTTGACGGAACCTGAAAAATGTGTCGAGTTTACTTTTACCGGGTCGAAGCCCTCGGCAACCTCAATCTTCGACCAATCGACACAACTACAACCCTGCTCAGTGAGCCTGGCAATTTCCTCGGAAGACAGTGGACGATATTCTGACTCCATTTTTTCTCCTGTTTATAGCTAATTTTAGCTAATCGGCACCGGCGGTTCCCACAAGGCGGTGTCCCGTTTCGGGGCTCCGGTAATATAATAATCTCTTTTTTTCTAATGAGCCTAATTTGACATCCGGCTTTATCGCAGAACAAATGGCTTTAGTCAAGTGTTTTCCCGAAAGTCCCAGGGGGGACGCCCCCTGGCGGGATGCCCCTCCCGAAAGGGATGCCCCTTGGCATTGGCATTGGCCATACTATTGTTTTTGAGAAAACCGATGCTCTTGTTCAAATCAGCCCCGGCTGATAGCGGAACCTGACGCGGTGTCGACCCGGTGTGAGTCGGACCGACTTGAAGGTTCCAAAAAGCAATTCGATGGGACTTTTTCAATAACCTCACGGACTGTATTATTGCTTTTTCTTTCGCCTGCTTTTCTTTATAGTTTTCAGCTTACAGGATTGTTTCTTGAGGGCACGTATGCCAATGGGCCCGTTCCAGCCTTTGAAATCAACAGAAGCTCTTCACATTCGTGCTTTTTAGTATAACCCACCCCGGCGGTAAAGATATGACTTTGTAATAAAGGAAACCACACCAGCTTTATTCGATTACAGAAGTTCCGTGGCCGGTAAGAGGCCTTCTCAGAGCTACTCCGGAGCCGGCTCATCGGCCAGCGGCTCCCGGCCTAAAGCTGCCAGTGCATCCTGCATCTTTTCAATGCTTCTCTCCAGCGCCTTTTTCGACTGCTCCTGATGCTGAATCGCAGAATGAATCTTCTGCTTCGCGGCGACTATGCCGCCTTTGGTCAAATCACCATAATCTCCACTTTTAAGCAATTCCTCAAGCTCTGCGTACGCTATCCATTCTGTCTCCAGTGCAGCGTCAATCCTTTCCAACAGCTCAAGCATTTCAGCTATCGCGTGTTCAATCTTTTTAATGGGAATTAATGTAAAATCGATCGGATAACCATATCCGTTCAAGCCATTCTGATAATGCTCCTGGATTTCTTCAGCAGATAGAGCCCTGTTGTAGATTGCAACTTCGTCGATTATGCCGTTGAAATATAAGCCGTCATCCCTTTTGCCGATCAGTAAAGGTTTTGTATTACCTGTCGGCGTCCGAGTAAACGTGGTGTCGGCGTATTTGCCGGCATCAACCCCATCAATGTAAAAGTCAGGAACTTTATTCTCGACTCTCACTAAAACATGATGCCACTCACCGAGAGAAATTCTTGTACGGCTGTAAACACGTTCATGCCCACTTGCATCCGCTCTAACGAAAGCCAATTGAGGTTCGGCAGTCTCATGTGTCCGAAAATCAAAGGGATTATTTCGAGGTCCGGCGCCCGCACACTTTGTAACTATAGCTTGATATGAGCCGCCTCTTGTACAATATACCCACGCGGAAATAGTGATGTCCCCCGTAATATTTAAGCTCGCATCATCCGGAACACTAACATAAGTCCTGTGATTTCTGTCAAAGCTTAGTGCTCCATCTACCGGCCCGGTTGTCCATTCTGCCCCATGGATAGTGCCATCGTTGAGGCCGAACCAATCGTATGCCGTTGTTCCGTCGCTTTCGTCAAACTTCCAGTAAGAGACCATACCTTCCACGGCCCAAGCAGAGCCACACAGAGTCAAAAGCCATAGCACGGCCACAAAAAACACACTTTTTCTCACTGCCATAGTCTTTACCTCTCTTAAAAAAACCGGAATCTCAAAGTATGCTGTATGAACTTATATGCCGGAGAAACCGAAGCGCCATTTCGCTTGCCCGCTTCTCTGAAGTACTATTCTACTGTATCCATATGTATTTTTCAACCTCTTTTGCGATTTTTTCGGACTTTTTTTAAAAATTTCTGCTTTCCAGTGCATCTTTCGGGATGCGGTCAAGAACAGACTCGACCCATTTTTCAGCGTTATAGCAAACGACAAAGATTTAGTGTCTTCTTCTTGGTG
>DATLBB010000016.1:0-2144 GCA_035527155.1 Sedimentisphaerales bacterium | reverse complement strand
TATACTCCTTCCGCTTCAAACCTCAACAAATAACGGTGTTGTCAAATATTTGAAAATTGGGTGCTAACAGAGTCGCCAATTCTCTTTTGCGCGTTGTGGAACGATCTTCAATAATATCCATAATCGAAGTGCAAAACAGTTCGAACTTTTCAAGAGAACGACAGCGAAACAGTTTGCCTTTCAGGTATTTCCAGTAGCGCTCTATCAGATTCAGGTTTGGAGAATACGGCGGAAGAAACAAAAGCTCAATCCCTAACGTCTTGGCTAAATCCTGGACCAAGTGGCAACGCTGATATCGGGCATTATCCATAACAAGTGTCACAGGGTACTTGTAACAGCGTTTCTTGATTTGCCTGAGCAACTTACAAACGGTTTCAGCATTGACGTAGCCGTCATTGGCTTCATAGAGCATAGTCAGTGTGAAGGGATTCATCGCACCCAGAACATTGAACCGTTTTCGCCCATGAGCCCCTTTAACAAATCGACGAACCTTAGCCCAAAGATATCCCAACATAGCACTAAAGACAAAATGTGATGCATCAACGAAAAAGATGTGGCGTTTACCTTGCTCAGCTTCTTTCAAACGTGGTTCAAGCTCTTTTTTAAAAACTCCTGTTGCTGCTGAGGATCAGCCTTCGCTGGAATCATACCAGTTTTCAATCGGCGTATCTTCAAGGAATGGAGAAATTCTCGAACAAACGACTTTTCACGACGAATCCCGGTCAGTCCCTCGATGAGATCACAAGCCTCTTCAAGTGTACGAGGGGGGTGTTCTTCCAGAAAAGCTTCTATCTCTGAGACATACGCTTGCAAAGGAGAAACTCGCCCACCCCATTTGAAGTCTTTTAATGCATCAATGCCACCGGCTTCGTAGCGGTTTTCATACTCGGCAACAGTATGCCTGGAGATTCCGAGCATCTTGCCGACACGTATTTGAGTCAGGCCATTGGCTCTGAGCCATAAAACATCCATTCGTCGACGTACACGGGGGTGTTCGTGATGAAGTCGTTCATGCTGCAATACTCCAAGTTGTTCATCGCTTAAGGTGAGGATTCGTTGACGTGCCATATCGATTCCTTTCGATAAAGAGGTTAACATTATTGTCTCAACCTTATTATCGGCACAGACCGGTATCTCTATGTTACATTTTGGTCATTTTTACCACGGAAGGAGTATACATAGCTATGCTATCCTAAATTTTTTGGGAAAAACTACAACCCGAAGGCCGTGGTAAAAGGAAAAGAATCAGCGCTTGACATTTATCTCTGAAGCCAATAGATTTAATTGAATATTAGCATCAGTAGGCAACAACCCTACCGCAAAACAGAAGCATCACCAGAAACATAGGGAGAACATTCTAATCCCTGCCTTAACAAACGCCCTGGCTTGAATTTGACCGTTTGTTTTGCTCGTGTGGTAAAAAATCGCCCAAATGGAACCATATAAAGAAGTTGGATGAAAAGTTTATGACCACATCTCATCAGTAAGTGTGGTCAAACCCTATACGCTTTTGATTTGACGAGGACCATGCGTCCACAGGTCGTGCGGTCAATGTATGTTCAATACGTACCACATCCAGCGAGCAATAGTATATAAAATCTGGTTGACTCTGCTGGGCCACGTAGCATGTCAATTTGTCTTCGTCATTCGGATTCAATTATCCGTTGACCACACGCCACAGATACGTAAGGTCAGACTACCCCAAAATTGAAGGCCTCCTGCACAAACCACAGGCAAGGCTCCGATGAAATTTTATGCTTTTACGGAGTTTGTGAAATGTTGAAAATACAATCGCAAAAGTGTAAATTAAAAGTGTAGTATCACAACTTTTGGCCCTGCTACAGCTAGAAAGTGGTTGTCTATTTTTGAGTGCAGTTTTATAATCAAGCTCTTGAGACCACACTATAGAAATTTCAATAGAACATTTGACAATTTTACCATGGAATATTTGCTAAGAAGAAAACAACAGCGATGAGTGAGATAAGATTGACACCGTCTGGACAACTTCGCTGGCAGGCTGTTTCTGGTGAGTCGCAGCCGCCTGAATTCGCGAAATTACAGAAATCATTTGAGCAGGACTGGCCTCAAGGGCTATTCAAACTTGCTGCGGACAAATACAAAACAACGAATTCTCTGACATTAGG
>DATLBB010000015.1:0-12945 GCA_035527155.1 Sedimentisphaerales bacterium | reverse complement strand
AATCCAGGCAAGTGACAAATCCTTGAGATTGCCGAAGCAAACCGTACGCCTGGCCAGCTCTCTTGCCCGGTCCAGTGCCGGCATCAATAACGCCAATAATAACGCAATAATGGCGATTACCACCAACAGCTCTATTAAGGTGAACCCTCTTTGTTTATCCATAACGATACTCCTTTCTGATTACTAATGTTTCACCGACCCGCCCTGTTAGAAGCCGCCGCCATTGGCGGGACAGGCCGGTAAAGCGTTTTACTTCTAACCCCGTCAGAAGTCCGGACCAAAGCTGTAACACTTTCCGAATCTGACCCCTTTAGAAATCCCGACTTACTTCTAACGGGGCTAACGGGCCCAGCCAAATAAATCCGCCACTCACTTTGGCGGATAAAAATCAATAAGCACAAAAAATCATGCCTGTAACCACTATGGTGTATATAACCTTCCGTACACGCCCTTTTGCATCTGCAGCAGATCCTCCAGCTCAGGATCGCCGGGATTCGATGGTGGTGTATAGTTCCATGTATCATTTCTGCCGGCGTCTATTGTGCCCTGACCTTTCCACTTCCAGTATGTACAGTGTGAGTCTGCATAGCCGACGGTAACACCATCACGGTGTCGCACCGGAGGCGGGTGCACCCATTTCAGCTGGTCATAATGAATCTTATAGCTGCCTTCGCCAGTGATCCTCACGACGCCTATATCAAGGAAAACAATTCTGTCGTTCGCCCTCGTTACGTCACCTCTATTGCCGGCCCACACCTGAGCTGTTTTGGCACTACCTATAACGTGACCATTCATAGCACAGACTACGGCGTAGGTCAGATAGTGTCCTACCTGTCCGGCAGGGCACTTGAACACTTTTGGGTTCTTGCAATATTCGTATAATACTCCGGTTTTGATCTGGTTTTGTTGTGTCCGCTGGATGGCAGCGGAATCCACCGGTCCTACCCAGCCAGTGATAGTGGGAGGAGTGGCCCCGTCATCAGCGCCTGCTATGCCGTTAGCAAGGTCGCCACCGTTATCGTCCGCATACATCACCCACGCAAATACCAACTGCTTCAGATTGCCCATACAAACCGAGCGTCTGCCTAACTCTCTGGCCCTATTCAGTGCCGGCATCAGTATCGCCATTAATAACGCAATAATGGCAATTACCACCAAGAGCTCTATTAATGTAAATCCTCTTCGTTTAACCATAATGATACTCCTTTCTTGCTACTGACGTTTCGTTACCATCTGTAGGATGCGCAGAGCCGGCTTTCTGTTCCTTTGATTTCGCATTTTTTGCGTTAAATATACCATTTCCTGCTGACAGCATTATACATCAAATCCGAGTTCCTTGCAATACTAAAATCTGAAAATATTAGACAAATTTTTTTATTGCAGAGCGGCTTTTCCGCCCCGGGGTGTGTCCATGTCCGAACTGGGATAGCATTTCTATCTGCTTCGGGCAGACCAGACGCAGACAAAGCGCATAAAAAAGGGCTGGAGTGAGCTCACTCCAGCCCCTGTGAGACAGCTTTTCACATAAAAATATAGGGCAAACTTATAAAAATCACCACTGTCTCACCGAAACCAAGACACTATAAGAAGAAAAGAACTATATAATCTAATTCTAATTATAAGCCTCAAAATGATTTTTGCAAGCATTTTTTTGCATTTTTTTGAAATTTTTTCAATTTTTTTTCATTTGCCCGCTCATTTCAGCGTTTTTGGCCTCTTATGGCCGATATTAGGCCAAAACAACGCGTGAAACGCGCGGTTAAATACTGTTATTTAGCCTGCGGTTTTACCGCCAGGTTTGGACTCTCGAAGTTTTTCTCGTGCTACGCAGCGAACTACTTCGCAGAGCAGCAAAGGATACCGGGCCCGCGTGAAATGCTGATTTTTATCCGCCTGATTGCCCACCGGCAGGTGCGACACAATAGATGTAAATAAGCGGTTCAGTGCCGGTATTTTTGACGTCGTGGAGCGTATGCGGCGGAATATATGATACTTTCCCCTCACCGACCTGGTGAGAGTCTTGTTCGCCGATTAGCAGCAGCCCCTGGCCGGAGAGGAAAACCAGGACTTCCTCGTGTTGCTCGGTGCTGTGCCGGCCGCAGCTCTGGCCTGGGTTGATATACACTCTGCCCGAACGCATTCCACGGGTTTGTGTCTTGCCGTCCAGGAGTCTTTGATATTCGGTCTTATCATTCAATTCTATGATGAGCACTTTTTCTGACGATGCCATACAATCTCCTTGAAAACAGTATTTTCGTCATCAAATGAGTATATTTAAATAATTTGTATTTTTTTGTCAACTATTTTCTTGGAATGGTAGCACGAATATGTTATTTTTATGCGCAACGCCGGGTTGCTAAACTAAAGGGAATGGATGTGAACAGAGGACAGTTTTTTTTAGGTTTACTGACTGTGCTGAGTGTAATGAATCTTTCACGAGCAGACGATACAAAAACTGAACGGATAGGTTACTCTCGTAATATCTGGCAGCGAGAGTCACTGACAGACGGATTTTTCAGCGTTGAGGAAAAGCTTGCGGATAGCGGAATAGAGGTTGGTCTTGGTGTTACAAGTATTTATCAGCAAAATGTTCGCGGCGGTCTAAGCACACACCGCAGGGCAGGGCGCTTCGCCGGCAGTTATGATTTGGAATTTTCGGCCGACCTTGAAAGGCTGCTTGGAATCAAGGGCAGCAGCTTGTATATGCTCACTGAGGGGAAATGGTCAAAGTCCGGCGGCATCGATGTGCCATCGGTAGGCAGCGTATTCGGTGTCAACGGTGACGGCGCAGCCAGACGCTCGATAGATGTTACGGAGCTGTGGTATGAGCAGGCTTTCGTTGATGGAGCTTTTCGTCTGCGTGTCGGCAAAATGGACCTTACCGGGGGATTCGAACATCACGGCTGTCCCGTTGCATTTGATTGCAGTATTTATGCAAATGATGAAAACACACAGTTTCTTAATGGGGCGCTGATTAACAATCCGACGATTCCGTTTCCAGACTATGGCCTGGGCGTGGCTGTTCACTACAGCCTGACAAGGCTCTTGTATGCATCGGCAGCTATTGCTGATGCCCGGGCCGATGTGAGGGAAACCGGCTTTAACACGACATTCCACGATGAGGATTATTTCTTCTACATTTTCGAAGCGGGAGTGACGCCGCAATTCGAGTCGAGTAAAGGCCCACTACAGGGAGCATATCGCGCAGGATTATGGTATGACCCTCAGCCGAAAGCCAACACTGGTTACGCTGACATCGGCAAAAGCTACCGCGATGACGTTGGCTTTTATCTGAGCTGTGGCCAGATGCTGACCAGGGAGAACGCTGATCGTGAGGACAGCCAGGGGCTTGGTGCCTTCTTCAGGTATGGCTACGCAAACAGTAAGAAAAATGATATTGCTGATTTCTGGAGTCTTGGTCTTCAATATCAGGGCCTTATAGAAGGTCGTGACGACGATGTACTTGGTATAGGTTTTGCCCAGGGCGTCTTCAGCGACAAGGCCTCTTCAACCTATACCGATGATTATGAGAGTGTTTTTGAGCTTTATTACAGTGCTCAGGTCACTCCATGGCTGACAATCAGCCCAAATGTTCAATATGTCGCGAATCCCGGCGGTAGTGGGGTAGCCGGTGATGCGGTCGTACTTGGTCTGCGGGCAAAATTTAGTTTTTAAGTATTAAAAAGTAATATCGTGGTGGTAAATATGTTAATGGAACTTAAAATAATCGGGAGACATTTATTATGCATATGGCTAATGAATTACTATCAGTACCCGTTGCTGCCGGCACGGCTGCAATAGCTGCGGCCGGCCTGGGTTTTGTCTGCAGGAAGGTTCGGCGGATTATCACCACCGATAAACTTGCACTGATGGGTATTTTGGGAGCATTCGTTTTTGCTGCGCAAATGGTCAACTTTCAGCTTCCAGCGATGCCCGGAACGAGCGGACACATGGTTGGAGCGGTCCTGCTGGCAATCATATTAGGCCCGCACATGGGCGCAATAGTGATATCGTCTGTGGTGATTATTCAGTGCCTTATTTTCCAGGATGGAGGCCTGCTTGCGCTTGGATGTAACATTATCAATATAGCCCTTGTGCCCAGTTACCTTGGTTACTTTTTATACAGGATCGTCACAGCTGGTCCGTTCAGCAGTCTGCGGGCATGCGTGGGCGCCGTCCTGGCGTGTGTGATTGCCATGCAGGGCTCGGCCGCTATGGTTCCTGTACAGGCGGCTTTGTCGGGCGTCCTGGCGGTTCCGTTCACAACATTTTTGATAACAATGCTCGGTGTCCATCTTTTGGTTGGTCTTGTGGAAGGCTTGATTACGGTAGCGGTTTTGGGATATCTGCAGCAGGTCAGACCCGATATTGTAGTAGATTCACTGCCGGGCGAAGTCAGGTTGAGTAAAAAGGCGGTGCTGGCGACGTTGGTGATTTTTACTATTGTTATAGGTGCGGGGATTTCTTTGCTGGCCTCCGACAAGCCTGACGGCCTGGAGTGGAGTTATGCTGAAAGACCGGACCAGCCGGATTTTGAGAGCATTATCTCTAATGATAACCCGACAATTGCGGCGGTGGATGAATTGCAGACCAAGTATTCCCTTTTGCCCGATTATTCTCGAAGAAGCTCTGTAATCGGAGACACAGCCCACACCCATGTTGGAGCCTCGGCAGGATGGACCAGCTTTGCGGGCGTGGTCGGCTCCGCAGTAACGATGGCACTGATTTGGCTTATAGCGCGGGTTCTGAGAAAGAAAGAGAGGCTCCATGCGTGAGTCTTAATGAATCCGACCACGAATTGCATACCACAAACCACAAGGTAAGAAAATGCACCACGCACACATAGACAAATTTGCTTATCAGGATTCGCTTGTGCATCGACTGGACAGCAGGGTCAAGTTCATAGTCGTGCTTGTCTTTACGGCCCTTGTCATCTCTTTGCCGCGCACTTCGGTCAGCATCCTGGCCTGTTATGCCGTTGGACCGTTTGCAATTCTGGTGTTAGCCGGAATTCCACTAAGATTTGTATTTAAACACATATTGCTGGTTAGCCCATTTGTTTTAATTTTGGCACTGAGTTGTCCATTATACGATAAGACGCCTGTTTCAGTTGCCTTTGGGCCGTTTCTTTGGAATACTTCGGTCGGCTGGATGCGATGTTTTACTATTCTTGGAAAGTTCACCGTCACCATGCTGGCTCTGATCGCCCTGGTCTCTACCACGCGGTTTAACGATTTGCTCACGGGACTTCAACGGCTGGGGCTGCCCAGGTTACTTGTTATCCAGCTTGGCTTTTTGTACCGTTACATATTTGTTCTTATCGACAGGGCGCATCGCATTTTACGTGCACGGGCCGGTAGGAGATTGCGACGTCTTAAATTTAGGGCGGAACTTAAAATCGCAGCGGCTATGCTCGGTTCCCTGTTCATCCGCAGTATAGACGCGGCCGAGCATATAAATATTGCTATGCAGGCCCGTGGTTTTGATGGGAACTGGCGTACGCTTTCGAAGCTGCAAATTCGCCGCTGTGACCTGTTCTTCTTGCTGGCCGCCGTGGTCTTTATGCTGGGGATCTACTTTTTTCTTAAACCGATTTTACTGTGAGAATTTATGCCGAAAGCAATTGAAATAGAGAGTTTTTCCTACAAATATCCCGATGGTACAACCGCCCTCAGTGACATAACACTAAGCGTCGAAGCAGGCGCTCGGCTTGCCCTGATAGGGCCAAATGGAGCAGGTAAATCGACATTACTGCTCGCAATGGCCGGGTTTGTTAAGGGGACGGGAAAAGTCCTTATCGACGGCCTGGAAATCAACAAGGAAAATCTGAAAAAGATACGTACTCGCCTTGGTTGTTGTCTGGAAAATCCCGATGACCAGTTGTTTATGCCGACTTTGTTCGATGACGTGGCGTTCGGGCCGCTCAATATGGGCCTCGAAGCCGAACAAGTAAAGCAACGCGTTGCCGAGGCGCTGCAGACCGTCGGTCTGGCTGAGCTGGGGGACAAGGCCCCCCACCATCTCTCGGCCGGCCAAAAAAGAGCTGCAGCAATAGCTACGATTCTGTCTATGGCACCGAAAATAATTACACTCGATGAGCCTGATGGCAGCCTGGATCCAAGGAACCGTAACAATCTTGTAAAGCTGCTTAAGGACTTGCCTCAGACCTTGATAATAGCGACGTGTAATATGAATTTTGCGGCTGCAATTGCCAACAGGGCCGCTCTGCTGGATAAAGGTCGGATTATCGCCCATGATGACGCACGAGAGCTTATGTCGAATTCTGAGCTGATGACCGAACACGGCCTGGAGGTGCCACACACAATATGGCAAGGTGACATGTAAAAAGCCCTGTGAAAAATGCGGAGGCTTATTGCATATTGCAGCCCAGTTTGCTATGATAATTTCCCGCAGGAATATAAAACGGAGCGTTAAATTTTGGCCTGTGAGCCGATATCGCTTTCTTTGGCGTAAAATATGGAAACTGAGCTTGTGTTCCAAACCTTGATAGAGTTTTTTAATCAGTCCCTGTGGCAAGCGGAGTCGGCTAAGCCGTGCCTGGAAATCGTTAGGGTGGACCGGCAGGAGACTATCACCTTTGAACAGCTCAAAACGAGGGCACAGGAGTTCGCGATATGGCTCATTCAAACAAGAGATATCCGCATAGGAGACAAAATAGCGATATTGGGCAAGAACCGTGCGGATTGGGATGTGGCTCTTTGGGGGATTATACTTGCCGGCGCTTTGCCGGTACTTATTGACCCCGAAAGGCCGGTAGAAGGCGTAAAGAAACACATCGCTTCCACGGACACCCGTCTGCTTGTTATGGCTGATGATTATCAAGATGCCGATTCCCGGCGGCAGCTTAAAGAGTATACCTTGGGCCGGGGCCTCGGTCTGATTGAAATGACCGTTTATGAAAGAACCGGCTTTGATAGTGCCGCGGCAAATGAATTGCTGAGTAAAATCCACGCCGAGATAAAAGCTGATGACACTGCGGTAATTCTGTGCACTTCCGGCACCACCGGTGACCCTCGCGAAGTTGAGCTTACTCATACTAATCTCATTTCCAATATCCAGGGCACCTTGGAGATAGTGAAAATCACCGGCGAAGACAAGCTTGGGCACGTTACCCCGCCTCATCACTCTTTTGGCCTTACCGTTGGTAAACTGCTGCCGCTTTGGGTTGGAGCAACTAATGTTTACACTAATAAGTATCGCCATGTCGCTCAGTTGATAAAAGAGAAAAGTATAACTATCTTCGTGGGGATACCTGCGCTTTTTGCCGTTATTGCCAAGAGAATTGAAGATGAGCTCGCCAGGCAGAAAGAAAACAGCGTTCTTGTCAGGATTCTTGATAGCTACCTGCCGAGGCTGGTTGGAAAGCAGATTGTCAAAAAGCAGGGCTGGGAGAGTCTTCGCTTTTTCATCTCCGGGGCAGCTCCGGTCCCTCGGTGGGTGCTGGAGGTATTTTGGAGACGAGGTTTGCAGCTTCGCGAAGGCTACGGCACAACGGAGAACTCGCCGGTTTACGGCTTTAACGCCGACCGGCGAAAGGTAGGCTCTGTCGGCAGGCCCATTTCGACCATGCTGGTAAAGACCGTCAATGAAGAAAACGAAACGCTGCGGGCCGGTGAAACAGGAGAGATTGTTCTCGGCGGCCCCTGTATTATGAAAGGCTACTATAAAAATCCCGGAGCGACCGGTGCGGTTGTCAGGACGGACGATAAAGGCATCCGCTGGCTGCATACCGGCGATCTGGGGCACCTGGACGAGGATGGCTGCCTTTATATAACCGGCCGAAAGAAATACCTGATTGTGCTGCCCGGCGGCAAAAATGTTAACCCCGAACTCGTCGAGTCTGTGCTTTCCGGGGCCCAGTATGTTGAAGAGGTATTGGTGGTTCCGGGTTTCGAAGAAGATTCGGCCGGGATAACTGAGGAGGCCGTCAGGGCAATTGTCCGACCGGCATGGGAAAGAATAGAAACCATTACCAACCTCTCCTGCTCTGAATTGGTAAAACAGCCGCAGGTTCTCAAAAAACTGGTCTGGGACAATATCAATGAATGCCAGCAGCAAAGCCGGGAGTTGTCCGGCTTCGAAAAGGTCTCTTCGCATCGTCTGGAAATAAGAATAGAAGAGTTTCAAAAAACCTCGACCGGTAAAATTAAGCGCAACCTTTACATCAAAATGGGGCGGTAGGGATTGGCTTTGTTTGGGTTTGTTTTGGGTTTGAATTGGCTTTGTTTCGGGTGAAATTGGCTTTGAATTGGCTTTGATTGGGTTTGTATTGGCTTTGTTTTTCCCGCGTTCACCAAGTGTCCTATTTTCATAATTCTTTGTTAATGCTTTAATTACGTTCATTTGACTTTCCTGAAAATTGGGTTTGTTTTGTATATTTTTGCTGATAAATTCGTACGTAAGAATTCGTATTTCGTATGTCGTATCGCGTATTGCGGATAGCATCTCGTATTGCGTATAGCGTATTGCGGATTGCGTATTGGCCATTGAGCGATCCCTAACGATTAAATTTTCAAACTGGTTCCCTGCCTACGACATGCAGGGATTCGGGCTTATATAAAAAAACTGCCCCTCTATAAATGCACGGATGTGCGCGTTTGATACGAAAATCGGCTTGTTTTTGACAGGATTTACAGGATTAAGTTATTGGTAACAAAGGAGTTAAAATTATTTTATTTTTTTGGGATTTTGTCGTTAGGTATGGCCGGTTTTGGTCGCGCCTTTTTGCCTATTTTAACACGAAAAGAAGGAAGAAAGGCGGGTGATGAATATCGAATATCGAACAAGGAATGTCGAATAACGAAGTGAAAAACACTGGATCCCTGTCTAAGACATACAGGAACTGGCGGAAAAGGCTCAAAAAGCACAAAAGAATATAGCCACAGAGCACAAAGAGAGAAAAAAGTTTATCAGGTAATCGGGGAATCAGGGTGCAGGATATCAGGGGAACAGGAGAACAGGGAGTATAGCGTGAAGCGTATCTCGCTATTTGAGGCCGGCAAAAGAGGGATTCTTTATTAACCACAGATTAGCGCTGATTACACGGATTTATTGCCACAAAAATGACCAAAAAGGACCAAAAAGGACCAAAAAATGACCAAAAAAGTGTTTTTTAGTCAAGAAAAGGCAAAAAATGTACAAAAAACCCCAGTTAGATAACCCCAGTGAGATAACGCTTCGCTTCTGGGTCCCTGTCTACAACCTACAGGGATTCGGGCAGGCAGAGGAAGACAGAAGGAGAAGAGCTGAATAATCATAAAAATACCAGATCACGTATTTACTCTACTGCGATGTCTATTATGATATGCTTAAAAGTAGTTATGAAGTTTTACTTGTTTCTGTCTGTTCTTTTTCTCTTTTCTTAACTACGCTTATACGTCTGTTGTAACTACTGTATTGGTGCAGATTATTTATTTGTTACTTTTGGGCAAATTCTTCTTCATATCTTTTTCTGGCTTTAGCAATGTCTTTTTTAGGGGCCCAATGAGTCCGTCCGAAGGAATCCATAATCCCTATATGAGTAAAAGGTTCACCCAATAAACAATCCTTGACAAAAGGTAAAAACAATTGGCAAGTAGCCCCGACATCCAATTCACAAGGCAACTTTGAACTGTATGGATCGGTGTAGTCGTCTATAATCTGAGCGTATTTGACTTTTCTAAATATCCGTCTCCACAAGGTGGCACTATTTGCATCGATGCTTGTGCATCTAATTTTATTGGGCCCAAAATTAGTTGCTCTAATAGAAATTTTGCTTGGAGATTTATATTCACCTTGCATAATAATACTGATTTGCAATCTTACCTTCAATCTTGGTTTCAGTATAACATCACGATAAATATTCCATCCAAGAGCTAAGAAAGATGTAGCTATTGCAAAAATGCTTATTGTAATTGTTAATATTTCATAGTCGCTCATTTCATACCACCATTTGATGATTTCTGCTGCCTCTTGGATGTATATTTCTTAATTGTTGTTTTCTGACCTGTTCTAAATTCAAATGACCAATTAATATTAGGCAGACGGGGATGGATTTTATCTAAGGGCAGATTAAGTCCCATCTTGCCCTCCCACGGCTCTTTCTTTACATACTCAATCCACTCTTTGATTAAATCTTGAAAAGGAGCGGAATCGTCCCCCGAAATACACAATGCATCACTCAAATCCTGAGCTATCACTTCACTCGAAACTGCTTGCGAAAAAATGATTTTTTTCTCTTCATTATCCTCACTGCGGGCAGTTACAGTAATATCCGAAGGCTCAACTGTAATATCTTCTGAAATCTTAATTCCATCACTCACGTTGACGTTTAGATCATTCTTCTTGTTATTCTGATTTTCGTCTTCACTCATCGTTAGTCTCCTTACACTTTACAGCACCATTTTAACGATTGCCGCTGGGTGTCCCGAATTACTGATTCGGCTTCACCAATTCTTCAATTGTTGGTTTCTTCCTCTCTGGCTGGGTGGTTGACATCAAGAACTTCGAGAAACCTCTCATAGCTGCTTGGGTCGTCAATCCAATCATCCTCACCCACAAACACTAAGTCCTCACATTTACCTGTTGCAATAAAGGTATTAAAATTCTCACAGCTGATTTTTAGGTCAAGAAAATCATATATATCATCTGGGTGAGTCTCATCAAACTGATTAGCTAAAAGGTCGTATTCTATATCTGGCTCTATGACAAGGTCGGGCTTTACTATTGATTTGATTGAGGCTATAAGTGCATATCTGTCAACGTACGATGGCCTTCGCTTAAAGATTCTATCAACTGTATCTCTGTCACAAAACAGTCTCAAGTGGATGGAAAGATTTTGTCTGTAATCATATGGATAAAATTGGTCGACTATTAGTATGTATTTGTCATTGAATTTCTTAATATCGTCAATGACAACAAAGAACAAATAAGGCTGTTTGTTTTGGTTAAGAAATACATTTTGGACCTGTACAGTATAAAGAGATTCATAAAGGTTACCCCCCTTTAAGTCTAAATTCTTGTACCAATCAATTATAGCATCATGCTGGGCGCATAATTCCAGGACTTCTGTTTTGATTTGTAGGTATTTCTCCGTTTCTTCTTCTTTTTCCTTTTCAGTTTGCTTACGACAGCCATTGATAAAGACGGTGCATACTACTAACAGAAGTAAGTGCTTTTTCGTTTTCATAGTATCTCCTTTCATTAGATTTGATACCCGCTCATTTCATGCCTCCATTATACCAAGTGCCCGCATCTACAATCAATAAATTTATAGCATTTTGAGAAAACCAGACACAGAAGGCGAAATTGAGTTGTATGGCGGTTTTGTTTGGGTGAATGTAGGGGGCCCCTTTTTAAGGGGTTTATTCTATGCGTTGCCAGATTTCTCCACTCCGCAATGCTTTGCATTGCTTCGGTCGAAATGACAGCGATGAATATCGAATATCGAGCAAGGAATGTCGAATGATGAAGGAAAAGGGAAAAGTGAGAAATGGATTTTAAATCCCCCCAGCACAGGACTGGGGCTATATAAAAAGGCAACCCCGCCAGCAGGTGGCGGGGCAAACAAAAAATTTTTCGGTGGGCAGTGGCGACCCTCCCCATCTGCGTGTGCAACTGCCTTCAGGCAGATAAATATTTTTTCACACTTTATTGCTTGAAGTCGGCCGTGCAATTGTCAGATGCTGTCTCTTTCACCTTTAGCAACCTGAAGGCTTCCTTTGGTATGTTGTAATCAAGGTATGACATCGGTGTTTCATTTATGCGGCATGAAGTTTCAAAAGGCGATAATCGTCGTTCTACCAGATATAACCTGGACTCATAGATAAGCTCATTCATTGAACCTATCACCCTACGATTGGATGCTTTGGAAAATGAGACACCGGCCGTGTGTGGCGCTATCAACCGCCGGTATAGAAATTCACAGCCGTCATTCGTCATAAATTCCCGCATAAAGCTGAGTGTTCTCCGGATTAGCTCGTTGTCGTCAGTGATACCACGGCCATACATTATCAGGCTATACAAAGACGCTGTGTTTGTAACGATGATATACTGTGCGCGCTCTGCCGTGAACAGATTGGCCGTCCAATCGATGAAGGGATTTTGACCGGCCGGCAAAGCCTCTAACGGCACCAGCCTAATCTTCTTAGCCAGTTTCTGTGTCAGGCGAAATATCATTTCGCTCAGGACCCTGTAATTATTGCAGTTTACGAGCTGAGACGATTATAAAGTATGAATTGAGAATTGAGAAATGGTGATGTAATTGACTATTTACTATTGACGATTTACTAATGGAGGAGATTGCGGTGCAGGCGGGGAAAGGAGAAAAATGGATTTTACATCCCCCCAGGACAGGACTGTGGGCTATATATAAAAGTGTGGGAGGGCGACCACATTGGGTCGCCCCTGCGCGGGAATGACAGCGGCCGACGATGCCGGGAAATAACAAGAAAACCCACTGCTAATCGATACGGAGGCGACAAAGGAGGTCGCGGTTTTTATTAGAAATAATGGTGGGGCAAGCCCCACCCTACCACTGAACACAAAAAAAGAATATCCAATATTCCTTCGACTACGCTCAGGATAAACTCATAAATAAAACCGCTGCAAGGAATGTCGAATGATGAAGTGAAAAAAGAAAAAATCAAAAATGGATTCGGAGCCTTCGCGGGAATGACAAATTGCAGGATTAATTATATTCGATGCCAGATTTCTCCACTCCGCAATGCTTTGCATTGCTTCGGTCGAAATGACAATGGTAGAGATTGCAGCGTTAATTATATGCGGAGGCGTTTATTTCGAGTGGGGGGGGAGGCTTCTTTATCCTCTCCAGGGACGCTGTCTATTGATTTTGGCTGATAAGATGTCTTTTGCAATTATTACGTCTTCTCTAACCTGAAAGTCAAACATTCCCGCGCAGACAAAATCGGCGCCGTTTTCAAAGGC
>DATLBB010000014.1:0-9807 GCA_035527155.1 Sedimentisphaerales bacterium | reverse complement strand
ACGGGCAGTTTATATCGTCCGTTAAATGGTAAGGGGCCTTTTGCAGCCGTTCTGTGTCCCCATGGACATTGGGGAAGCAGCGATGACTACGGACGTTTTCGGCCCGATATGCAGAAACGTTGTGCAACTTTGGCCCGTATGGGTGCTGTCGTTTTTGCCTACGATATGGTCGGATGGGGCGACTGGAAAGAGGCCGGATGGAAGCACAGCCGGTCGAAAGTGCTTAAATTGCAGACCTGGAACAGCATCCGGGCCGTGGATTTTCTTGTCTCGCTAAAAGACGTCGACTCGAAGCGCATCGCGGTGACTGGTGCTTCTGGTGGGGGGACACAATCCTTTCTTTTAACTGCGGTGGATGACCGTATAGCAGTTTCGGTTCCCACTGTAATGGTCTCAGCCCATTTCTTCGGCGGATGCAACTGCGAAAGCGGAATGCCAATTCACAAGAGTGCAACTCACGAGACGAACAATACGGATATCGCCGCTCTTGCAGCCCCTCGTCCACAGTTGCTAATCTCCGATGGCAAGGACTGGACGAAGAACACGCCGGACGTTGAGTTTCCTTATATTCGCAATGTTTATAAACTTTTCGGTGCAGAGGACAAGACAGAGAACGTTCATCTTCCAGAAGAAGGGCACGATTATGGGCTTTCAAAGCGTCTCGGTGCCTATAAGTTCCTTGCCAGGCATCTGGGACTTTCGCTCGATAAGGTCACGAACCCGGACGGCTCGATTGATGAAAGTTTCGTCGTTATTGAGAAACAAGAGGATATGTACGTCTTCGGCCCGGAACACCCACGGCCTGCACATGCCGTAAGTGGTGAGACGGAAAAGCTGCCGTGGGATTAGTACATAATTTATTTTGAAAGAGTTAACAAAGTGAAAAAGACCATTGTGATATTGTTAGCTTGCATAGTTACCACTGTGCTTTCAGTGACAGCAGCAGAACGTCAGAGCAAACCCAAAGAAGATGCTGTAAGGCCGGTACTGGTGGTGTACAAAACCATCGGTGAGGTCGAATTGAAACTGCATATATTTGAGCCGCCCGAGCGGGATGTAAAAGAATTGTCGCCGGCGATAGTGTTCTTTTTCGGTGGCGGTTGGGTCGGCGGAACTCCGAAGCAGTTTTACCACCAGTGCGAACATTTTGCCTCACGGGGAATGGTAGCGATTTCTGCTGAATATCGCGTCAAAAACAGGCACGGGACGACACCATTCGAGTGTGTTACCGATGGTAAGTCTGCTATCCGCTGGGTAAGGGCTAACGCGGCCCGGCTTGGCGTCAATCCGAACAAAATAGTCGCAGGCGGTGGGTCAGCGGGCGGACATGTGGCCGCATGTACAGGCGTGATTGAGGGACTCGATGAAGAACATGAAGACCACAATATAAGTTCTAAACCGAATGCGTTAGTGCTGTTCAATCCGGTTGTGGACTTGGTAGGGTTGTTACAAAAAAGGCGTTCAGGCAAAAGGTTTGGGAATCGTATCGAGGAACTGTCCCCCTTGCAGCACGTTAAAAAAGGTGTTCCTCCGTGTATTATTTTTCACGGAACTGCGGACCGAACTGTTCCTTTTGAAAGCGTTGAGTGCTTCAGCGCAGCTATGAAGGAGTCCGGCAATGTCTGCCGGCTTGTGCCATTCGAAGGTAAAGGGCACGGCTTTTTTAACTATGGAAGGGACAAAGATAACAACTCATTTAAGCAGACTCTTCAGGCCGCTGATAAGTTTCTTACTTCCTTAGGTTATTTGAAAGACGTATCCAAACCAAAGCAGTCCGCCAAGAAACAAAGGCGTGTAAATCCCGTTTTTGCGCCTATCGAGGACAATCCAAATCTGCCGCGGGTCTTGTTGATTGGCGATTCTATATCGATTGGTTATACACTTCCCGTGCGCAAGCTGCTTACTGACAAGGCCAATGTCCATCGGGTTCCAACTAACGCCAGACATACCGGTATAGGCCTGGAAAACATCAACAAATGGCTCGGTGACGGCAAATGGGATGTAATACACTTCAACTGGGGACTGCACGACCTTTGCTACAGAAGTCGCAATGCAAAAACTCCCGGCCGTAAGGACAAAGTGAATGGCTCGTTGGATTTGACATTCGCAGAATATCAACAGAATCTGCGCAAGATTGTTAAGATACTCGAGGCCGCTAATGCAAAGCTTATCTGGGCCAGCACGACTCCTGTACCCGATGGCGAGCCCGGCCGTATCAAGGGCGACGAAATAAGATACAATAAAGTCGCTGAGAAAATTATGAAAGAAAACGGCGTGGTGATTAACGACCTTTATGCTCACGCCGTGCCGAAACTAAGCCGGATACAACTGCCAAATGGCAACGTCCACTTCACCGCCGACGGTTCCAACTACTTGGCTAAACATGTCTCTGCGAGCATTCTCAAAGCACTTGAAAAATCTCGTAAAAAGTAGATGCGATAAGCGGCATAATATTTGCATTACGAGGTGCGCTCAGATAGGCGCCTTTTGAATCTTTGGTCAAACCGGAACGGCTGCTGCGTTTAGCTGTTTGCTGATGGCCTTGCGGTAGCCGGTGATGGTGATGCTTTGGTCAGGCCGGACTTCGACGATAGCGTAAGAATTGTTTTCTTCGCCGGGACCTTCCACCATTGCCTTTAATGTGTAGTAGTGAATTCCCTCTATCCGACTGTAGCTTCCAGAGTGATGATGGCCCTGGAAGACGGCCGAGACCTTGCCCGACTGCTCAAGAGTCTGCCGGATGTCCGCGGCATTTTTGACATACACCGAGCCGGAGCCGTCAAGAAGTTGATGAATGAAGACAATAGCGGATCCACGTGTTGCAGCAAGATTCTGCTCGAGCCAGTTTAGCTCCGCGGGCGGGATGTTCGCGTCGGTCCAATCAAAGTTGCCGTGGTCGTAGCCAGTGCCGTCGGCACTGTAGTTGGCATCGAGAATTACAAAGTGCACGCCGTTGAAATCGAACGAATAATGGCTTTTTGCCGGGTCTATGTGAGTGTTTTCTATATTAGTTAGAAATTGTTCTTTTGAGATACTGTCTTCATCGTGATTGCCGAGGACGTGGTATGTTGGGCCGTTGAACTTTTGGAATACTTTCTCGACGGCCCGGAGGTTCTTAATGGTTCTTTGTTCGACGGGAGGATTGTTCTGGTCCTTGAAATCTCCGAGTTCGATGAGAAAATCAACTTTTTGCGTGTTCATCAATTCCACGCACTCGGTTAGCTTATCAAGCGAGTGTCGGTAGTATCGTGAGCCGATAGTATCGGCGTCGGCGTAGTGGCTGTCGGTAACTATGCCAAATCGTGCGGTGCCTCGCCTCCGGCCGAGTGTGGTCTGCAGAGTACAGGAAAGCGGTGCGACGGCCAGGCCGGTGAGAGAAGCCACAGATGCCTTCAAAAAAACCCGGCGGGTGACTACCCAATTGTGATTGCCCCGCCTGGCAGAGCGAGATTGATGGTTGCGGTACCTGGTGCCCATCGCGTAATCCTTTTCCCAAAAAGTATATTTTGGATTCCAATAACGGAATCAAAGGCTGGCAATTGGGTAGGGGCGGTTCGCGAACGGCCCCCTACTTTGATTTTGTGACAATATGCCTTATCATCTCGCTCCATTTTATACGGGGATACGCAGGGCTTTATATGTATTGCGCATCCCCCAACACGCACCACGAGATTAAACGTCGAGATTTTGGACTTCGAGGGCGTGGTCGCGGATGAAGGTCCGGCGGGCCTGGACATCGTTGCCCATCAATATACTAAAGAGTCTGTCAGCCTCGCCCGCGTCGTCGAGCGCCACTTTCAGCAAAGTCCTTGTCTGCGGATTCATAGTCGTCTCCCACAACTGCTCGGCGTTCATCTCACCCAGCCCCTTGAAGCGTTTTATCTCAATTCCTTTGCCGCCAATTTGTCTTACGCTCGCGCAGATATCGCCGAGCGAGGCGACGTCGTATGTGTCCGGGCCATTGATGAGCTGGAACTTGGTCGGAAGCGCTTCGCCGGAGACGCTCCTTGTGGTTTTTAAGAGAAAATCTTTTAAGTTCAGCCTGAACTCACTTTTGAGCGTTTCGTTTATCTGATTAATCCGCGCTACCTCGTGAAGCTCCTCGGCAACAATTAGTTCTTCTTCCTCGACCAAAGCCGTATCCTTGACACGCTCTTTGAGCTCACCGACCCGCTTTTCGTATTCGCCAATTTCGTAGTAAATCTCCTCCCGGCCTTCAGCACAGATGCGAAAGCGTGGAAGCTGCTTGCCATCATAATAGGTCTGCATGAAATCAGCAAAGTTGATTCCGCGTCTTTTCAAAACTGCTATGATGCGTTCGGCCTCGGCGAGGAGCTTTACAAGCGCCGAGAGATCCTTGTCCCCCAGTTCCCGCGCCGGTAAGCTCGCCCGTGTAGAGGCGGACTTTTTGTCCTTCTTACCTTTGTTACCATCTTTAATGGCGAGCTCTGTGCCTTCCAGGCCGCGCGCAATCATCCGCTTGTGCATTTGATTTTCGCTGAGGATATATTCGGATTTCTTTTTGCCCTTGACCCTAATTTCATACAGAGGCGGCTGGGCAATATAAATCATATCAGACAGGAACAATTGCTGCATTTGCCTGAAGAAAAACGTCAGCAGCAGCGTTCGAATATGGGCGCCATCGATGTCGGCGTCCGTCATCAATATTATTTTGCCGTATCTGCACCTATCTAAATCGAACTCATCGGTGCCGATGCCGGTCCCCAGAGCGCTTATAATGGTCCGGATTTCATCGTGTGCGAGCATTTTTTCCAGGCGGGCCTTTTCAACATTGAGGATTTTTCCTTTCAGCGGCAGGATTGCCTGGATGTTTCTGTCTCTGCCGGCCTTTGCCGAGCCGCCTGCCGAGTCACCTTCCACAATAAAGATTTCGGTCGTTGCCTTTTCCTTGCTTGCACAGTCCCACAATTTGCCGGGCAGGTTGGACGTACTCAGCGCACCTTTTCGCCTGGTCAGCTCACGCGCCTTTCGGGCGGCTTCTCTTGCCGCGGCGGCCTGGATGGCCTTGTTCAAAATGCGCTTTGACTCGGAGGGATGCTCTTCCAAAAAGTGGCCAAGCTGTTCATTAACGGTGGTCTCTACGAAACCGCCCACTTCCGGATTGGTCAGCCGTACCTTCGTCTGGGCCTCAAAGTGAGGGTCGGCAAGTTTTACCGCCACAACGGCGGTTAGTCCCTCCCGCAGGTCGTCACCGGCTGGCGCCTGGCCGTTCTTTAGCAGGTTATTGTTCTTGGCGTAATAATTCATTGTGCGGGTCAGGGCCGTCTTAAAACCCGAAAGGTGTGTGCCGCCGTCGATATTGCGGATGTTGTTGGCGAAGACCAGCACATTTTCAGTATAGCCATCGTTGTACTGCATAGCTACTTCGCAGCTTAGCTTCGCTTCTGTGTCTTCCCTGGCTAAATATATGACATTCGGGTGAAGTGTTTCTTTGCCCTCGTTAAGGTGCTTGACGAAGGCCTTAATGCCATCCTCAAACTTGAATATCTCTTTTTTCCTGGTCCTATCATCTCTGAATGTAATCTGCAGGCCGGCATTCAAATAGGCCATCTCACGTATTCGTTTCAAAAGTGTATCGTATTCGAACTCTGTATCGCCGAAAATCTGCTCGTCCGGCTTGAAGGATATTCTTGTGCCGCGTTTGTCGATTCGGCCGATTTCCTTTACCGGCCCCTTCGGTACCCCTCGAACGCACTCGAAATGATAGTGCTTGCTGTTTCTATAGACATCAGCTTCGAGCCATTCGCTGAGGGCATTGGTAACACTGACGCCCACGCCGTGCAGGCCGCCGGCGACTTTGTAGCTGTCACTGTCAAACTTTCCGCCGGCGTGCAGGGTCGTGAGCACAACCTCCAACGCACTTTTCTTGGCCTCTTTATGCTTTTCGACCGGTATGCCTCTACCGTTATCCTCGACTGTGCAACTGCCATCGGCGTGGATGTGCACGGTTACCTTCTCGCAGAATCCGGCCAATGCTTCATCGATGGAGTTGTCCAGTACCTCAGAGACCAAATGGTGCAGGCCTCCGCTGCCACGGTCGCCGATATACATATCCGGACGTTTGCGAACCGCCTCTATACCCCCGAGTATCTTTATATTACTTGCATCGTATCCGTGGTCTTTCATGTCTCTTATTGGATATATCGGACAAAGTGAAGTTGAGAAACAAAATAATCTTCACTCTTACCCATCTACTTTCGAATTTCCAAATGTACTAATCCCGCACCAATTGACCGGGGGCGACGACAAACTTAATTTCTTTTATGTGAGCCCGCGGACATTGTTGCTGCAGCTCACCGACCAGATCTGAACTGCATAATTGCAGCTCATACATATACGACGGCGAATCCACTAACACTTTCAGTTGGCCGTAAGAAATGTCTGCGATTTTGCAGTGCCGGCGGAGTTCGGTCGGCAGCAGTTGACTCCAGACATCCGCTACCGAGCCAAACCTGGCCTGCTGCGGAGAAATCCGGTTCTTCATAAGCTCGCGGGCGCACTCACCTAACTTGACTGCTCCGTCCATGTGCCGTTTAGCTCGCCACTTCATTGTCCGCTGTAGTTGTTCTTGCTCATTCATCATAGAAACGAAGACTTAAAACGAAAAATACAAAGCTGTGACCCACACAAATTAGGTGTGAGCCTGTGCTTAATTAGAGCGGGATTACCCCAGGTTGATTGGCATCAAGACATAGAGAAAATCTGCTCCACTTTTTATCAGGCCGGGTCTATCGGCTTGTCCCAACTCCAATTCAAATTCCGGAGTTTTGATGACCCTCATGACATCTATCAAAAACAGCGGATTAAAGCCAATCTCAACCGGCTCGCCTTTGTAATCGACCGGCATCTCGATTTGTGCATCGCCGGTCTCCGGCGCCCTGCCGGAAAATACCATGGTTTCCTTTCCTATCGACAGTTTTATCCCTCTGGACTCCTCACTCGTCAGCAGTGCCGAGCGGCGAACCGCGCTCAATACCGCTTCGGTTGATAGTTTCAGCTTCTTATCGTTATCGGTCGGGATTATATCTTCATACTTCGGGAAATTACCCTCGACAAGATTCGAACTTATCACCACATCTGCACAGCTCAACAGTATCTGGTTGTCGACAAGTTTAACTGCAACTTTGTCCTTGTCGTGGGAACCGATTTTATCTAACAGTGCCATCGTCTTTGCAGGTACTATTATCTTTGTTGCCGCCATCTTCTCATCCGGGGCTGAAGCCAGGTTAACTCTGCAGCGTGCCAGTCTCCTGCCGTCGGTGGCAACTAACAGAAGCTTTTTGCCCTTAATCTCCCACAGCACACCATTAATCGCATAGCGACTGCTTTCCCTGGCTGTGGCAAACAGACACTGGTCGCAACCGGCCTGAAGATTGCTCAAAGCAATCTCCATATTAGCCTGCCCTTCGAAGCCTGGGACGGTGGGGTACTGGCCCGGCTCCTGACCATAAATCGTAAAGTGGCTGTCGGCTCCTCGTATCTCGCAGGTCCCTTCGGAAGCCTGCATTGACAGCACCTCGTCAACACTTTCGCGGACAATAGCAGCCAGCCGGTCCGCAGGGACAACCACCTCGCCGGCCTCTTCAATCTGCACCTCATGGACCAGGCAGTTGATGCCAATCTCGAGGTCCGTAGCGCAAATCCGGACCTCTTTCTCACCGGTCGTGATTTGGACACAGCGCAGTATCGGCTTGGGTGTTCGGCTTGGCACCACGGAGACAAGCAGACCTAAAACCTCGGAAAGTGCTTCTCTATTAAAATTTACTTTCATAATGAACCTCTGTATCAAAATGCCAAAAGTGTCAAAATTTCGAACCCTTTTCAGACAAAATCCTGAAAAATACTGTTGTAGTTTACACCAAAAGTCGCACGTTCACAATCTTTTTTCAAAAAAAGCTGGGCAGAGAATGTCGTGTCGATGGAGACTCCCGGAGAGTAAGGGGCAGGAAAGGTGTATCTAATATGAATGTCGGAAACCTGGAGTATGGCAGAAGCCGCAGCCGGCCCTGGCCCCCCAAACGCAAAATAGTGCGTTGGGGGGCCAAAGCACTTGCCCCGATGCTGACTTATTTGCGACGAGGCTGAATTTGCATGTTCTTGTCGTATTCCATTGTGAAGCTGTATTTTACAATAGTTGCATCTTCGTCGACGGTATTCGGCGGCAGATTCAGGTCCCAGCGCAAAATGCCCTTTTTGCGGGCGGTACGCAGGTATTCGCTGTCTTTGCTTAACTCGGGCTCAGTTTTCACAAGTTCTATTTTGACGGAAGTATCCTCCGTGTACGGCAGCCGGTCGAGCAATTGCAATTCTATCCCGGTATTTTTGTAATTGCTCAGAGCTATACGGTAGTGGTATGTATCTATGCGATTTCCGCCCTGAACACGGCTCTTTTTGTCTTCAAGCTCGTGTGCTACCTGGACTTGAGAATCTATACCGAAGCCGGCCGTCAACTTTTCGCCGATAGTAACCAGCGGCAATTTGCTATTGCCGACGAATTCGCCGTTGCGGAACACACTGGCCTGTCCGGGTAAGAGAATCGTGTCGCTGTTGTTGAGCAGCCCCGCTTGCAGATAGACATAGTCGGTAAGTAATGGGGTGGCAATGAGCGTGAAATCGGCTTTGGCCAGAACCGTTGCTATGGTTACGAGCTGCTGGTCGCTTCGGCTGGGCAGACTGAGCTTGCCGGGCAGATTATATGTTACGCTGACACCCTCTTTACGAGCGACAACAGCTAACTGCTTTTGGAACTCTTTTACCTGCTGACCAGTGGCCTGAAGGACAAAGCCCTGGTTGGATATTGCCAGTTCATTAAGGTCTGCATTGGCGGCTATACCCATTTTGATATTGGCTTTGCGAGATTTTAGCTGCTTTCGAAGATTCTCAATCTGCACAAAGAGCTGTTGTTCGGCCTGTTGGGTCTGTGCAGGAGCAGAAAGGCCCACGAGCATTGGTTCGAGAACCGGCGGTGCGGAGACCATAGTCGGCTCAGCAGTAGAAAGGCTCAAGGCAACACCACCCCAATTTTCACCGCTGGTCTGGTTGATGACCGCGTTGTATTCAATCAGGACGTTTGATTGTTTAGGATTGGCCCGCAGGTTGTATTGTGGAGTCCAATTAGCTCCGTTTACCAGATAGCTTAATTCGATGGTGGCTTTCTTCTTGTTCTCAGCACTGACAAACAGCGCCGCTTCACGCTCCGTTCGGGAACGACCGGCATTGAGCTCTTTACGTTTGCGTTCCAGCAGTTCACGCTTCTTTTTCAATTGTGCGTCTTTATCTTCGTATTCAATATTGTGCCTGTGATATTCAAGGCCTTTCTTCTCGATATATTCGGTAAGCTTTTCCAGAGGCTCAAAGGTTAACAGTCCACGACTCAAGTCAGCTTTTGCAGCGGTGACGGTAAAGTCTTTAAGTTTCTCGAACATTTCCCATTGATTACGGCGCTGTTTAAAGTCCCATCCAATGTGCCGAAGTTGATTGTTTACTTCTTCAATCTCAGCATCAAGTTGTTTTACTTCCTCGCGGGTATCCTCCTCAACTGCCTTTTCCCGATAGCGGACGCTCAAGACTTTGATATTGCCGGAGGTTTGTGCGTAGAGACTTTCGGGAACGATTTTGGCCGGCAGGCCTGTGACGATCAGTTCAGAAGTGCCTGCCGGCAAATCAACATCGAGAGTGCGTGTCACCAGGGCCTGGCCGCGGTAAACCGTTACCTTTGAGATTGCGCCGCTTACTGTTTGCGCATCCGCAAAGGCCGCTGTGGTCGCCAGAGCGATTACCACAACC
>DATLBB010000013.1:0-4580 GCA_035527155.1 Sedimentisphaerales bacterium | reverse complement strand
CTCTATAAATGCACGAAAGTGCGCGTTTGATGCGAAAAATGGCGTGTTTTTGACAGGATTTACAGGATTAACTTGTTGTGGGCAAAGAAGATAAAAAATTTTTATTTTTTTCAGATTTGGCCGGTTACTATGTTCGCTTTTGGTTGAAAAAACACTGACTACACAGACTTCTTGCCACGGACTAACACTGAAAAACCAGCCACAGAGGGCACAGAGGTTTTTTAGACAAGATAACAGAATTGCTACGGATTTTTTAAAGCCACAAAGACACGGAGAAATAAAGAAAAAATTAGACGCAGATTGACGCTGATTACACGGATTTATTGCCACAAAAAGGCACAAAAATGCACAAAAGGGACAAAAAAATGACCAAAAAAGTGCTTTATAAGCACATAAATATCTGGATCCCTGCCTAAAGCATGCAGGGACTCGGGCAGGCGGCGGAAGACAGTCAGGTTGAGTGCGTTTTATAGTTTTTTATTTTCCCTCTTCAATTGTCCCATTTTTTTAAAATGTCAATGGGTTTGCTGGTATCATCCGTATCGAGCGCTTTACCTCGGTTTTAAATGGGTTCTTTGAATCGATATACATTGCTCCATTATTGTATCTGAAAATTTTATATCTATTCGCCCATTTATTTTGTTCACCGTTTTCAGCAAGATATCTATATGAAACTTCAAACAATCCATTTCTTGGCTACAAATAATACACCAAATCAATCGATTATAGACTCACAAAAACTGGGCCAGTTTTCGTGGAGCAAGCCAATTGTAATATTGATAAATCAATCAAAAACTTTCCTTTAGGGGTACTTCGTGACATTGTGCGAGATAGTTCAGTTGAAAAGGAAAGGGCTGCAAGCGTAACGCCCACAGCCCTTTGTATAACGATTTGGCTATGTCAACAGCTAACGCCGTTCGTGCGGAACCGTAACGGTAGCGCTGCGGACTGTAGCATTTCCGCAGGCGTCAACCGCCTGATAGGTTATGGTGTAAATCCTGCCACTTCCGGTCCCACTACACTCAGCTCTTAGATAGATAGAGCCATCATCGCCTATTTGAATATCATCGGTTGTATGTCCATCGCCTATGGCATCATCACCTTCGTTCGACACAACGCTGACTAATGACACCTCTGGTGTCGGGTCAGTTTCATCGTTTACTGTCCAGCTCGGCGTAATCTCAACCATCTTATGATTCGCCGGCCGCAGAACGGTAGGTGTAACGGAGAACTCAAATTCAGGCGGGGTGGTATCCTCAGGTGCATCGATATCGATGCGGAAGGCGTGACTCATATCGAATATGGCCTCATTGTCCGAACTGCTGATCTTGATGGAATAATCGCTGCCCGGTTCGAGGGCCAGATCGACTTCCCATTCATAAGCGCCGATACTGGAAACCTTCTTACTAATAGTCTGCACGAAGGTGTCGTCTTTATAGAGTTCCAGCACCACGTCTTCGGCAAGATTGTCATCCCACTGGATAAAGAAATCCAGGCCGCGCTGCCAAGTTTCGCAGCCGTTAGGGGCGGTGACCTTGACCATGGGCGGTACGGCTTTGAATGACCTGGTGGCCCACTCACCGGTGCCGCCATAATTCGTGGTGTTCACGCGCCAGTAGTAGGTCGCGCCGGGATCTACGGCTCCCAGGGTATAGCGAGTTTCCATCAAGCCGGCTTCGTCGACCTCAAGCGTTGAAAATTCTGGATCTTTAGCGACTTGCAGGTGATAGGAACGGCCAAATCCTCTTTGGACCCACTGAAAGACAACAGGCTGGGCCTGGTTGACCATGGCAAGGTCCTCCGGCTCATACAGGATGGGTTGGAGGGGGATCTCCGGCATGTCCGGATATCCAAAGACGAACTCGCCAAACGAGGCGTTCGCTACGGTCAACTGCCCGGCGACATCATCGTAAACGGTCGGCAGTGGAGTGAACTCACCCTGACCCACGCAGGAACGATGGTACACAGTCAGCAGGGACGGATCGTCGCAGCTTAGATCCTCGGTATCAAAGCTGACGTCGGCCGCAAAAGCGGTGACACCAAAGCCGGCCAGCGTCACACGCTTTTGCAGTACCCACGGAGGCTTCCCGGAAAATCGCGGGAAACGCACGGCCACGTCGTGCTTCTTGACGACCAGCCCATAATAGTCCGGGCTTGCCGCCAGACTGTTCACCGTCGCCGACACGCCCGTTTCGGGTGAATCGTATGTTTGGCCGCTCTCAATGTTGGTATAGGTCTGCGAATGGACCAGGTCAGGGCTGTTCCACCTCTGTTTCAATATAATGCACTTACCTGTGGCCTCATCCGGGTTAGCAAACGACATTTCAAAGACGACCTCGCCAGCAGGCGTTACTTCGGTGATAATCGGCGCGCCTTTGCTTGTGGCGGGACCCCAGTTGATGAGAGTGTTGCCATTATCGAATCTCTGAACGTCGCCGCCAGAGTTGGCATAGATATCCGGGTCCTTGCGGTACTCCCACACCAGCGTCGCGGTCATATTGACCTCGTCCAGGTGATACTCGACAGCGCGCGAATAGCCCCGCTCGGGAATAGGCAAAGCTTTCCCAGCTCCACCGTTGTCGAAGAACAGGATATTCCCGTTGGCAAGGCCGTGTACGGAATGCTGTGCAGCGAAGTAATAAGGTGCATTCTCTTCGTGTTCGCCGATGAAGGTGAAATCATTGGCCGGGCCGCCCAACCGCCAGATGATTTCCCCCGTGGTTCGACTGACCTTGAGGACCGAACATGCGTGGCGATCCGAAATCAGGTAATTGTGATCCACGGGATCGATGTTCACATAATTCAGGTGCGTGAAGTCAATGTTCTTATCTGTCAGATCCGCGAGCGTTTCGGTGAGCGGGATGTAGTCCAGACAGTTCCATTCAAAGACTATCTGCTTGTTGGCATCCATTTCGAGAAAGCTTTTGCCCTGGACCACTGCGTCGGGGCGTCCACCCGGAACGACCTGACTCATATCAATCTGACGATCGCCGCCTGCCGCCACAATGGCATTGCCGTTGGGCAGCATGACGAAGCAACGGTCATTCGAACCCGCGTAACTATCGACTACAGTAAAGCTCTCATCTTTGAGAAGGAAGCCATCAACAGCAATGAGCCCGTTGGACAACACCAATTTAGACACAAAATTTTGATCCTTGCTATAAAATAAAGGATAGCCTTGGTTATCCAGAATGACCCGATAGCTCCCTTTCTTTCCGAGATTGCCAATGAAGACTCCGGGTGCCGCCTTGTCGGTCCAGAAGATGCCAAGCTCGGGGAAATCATCGGGTAAACAAGGGTCAACGCCATACGCGTTGCCGTGTGCAAGTCCAAGAAATGACACAATGGCCGCACAAATTATAATAATCTTCTTCATGTTCATTTTCACGCCTCTCTTTCTTTTTCTTAACAGTTTTCATAATCTCTACTACATTGACTTGCAAAATAAGTTATACAAGTCCAGGAAATCACACAACGACCGAACAAATTATGAAAATCTTCTTTATGTTCATAACACCTCCTTTTCTCACGTTAGTGAACAGATAAGACATTATAGTTTCTGAACAAACGGTTTGAATCTCCAAAGAACGAGTTTTCATTTTGCATAAATAGCTTAGTTGGCGGCATGTAATTCGGCCGAAATCAGAAAATCACTGCTGCCGGTACTAGCATTCATCCCATGAATCGCCAAGATATTATCTCCCAGTTTTAAGGCATTGAAAACATCCGGATTATCAACCCTGTTTACTCTGAAGGGCTGCAATAGCACGGCGTCGCTATCATTATGTATCTTATCGGCATTGTCATTCCAGTCAGGTATCGGGGCAGCGAACTTGTCGGGGTCGCGGGTAAGTTCCTTGCCATTGATATATGAGACAAATGCGTCGTCATACCGGATTTTCAGCGTGATGGAGTTCAGCTCATTCGGGTCGGTATCCAAGGTAAAGGGAATCCGGATATAACAGGAATTCATAATTCCAAACATCTGCGCTCCGACATCGTGCCCGATGAGGTCCGTATAGTTTACGGCATCGCCCGGATTGTTTTCATAGCCGATGCCGGAAGGACAATCCGAGGCGCCAATCCGAACCCAGCCGGTTTCGTCATAAGGTTCGGCATTGCCGATCCAGTTGTAGCCAATATTGCTTGTGGGCACCAATACCGCTTTGGCGTCTTTCTCCGTGACCAGAGTCGTGCTGCATGGTTGCATGAAGCTGTCGGCAAAAATCGCAAAGTCATTGAAGTCAACCTTGCCGTTGCCCTGCAGGTCCACTATGATCCCGCCCTGCTCTTTGAGCCACTCACCCGTCAATACAGCTAAATCATCGAAACGGACACAGCCGTCAAAGTCGAAGTCACCCGGTAATACGTTTATCAAAGAGACATTATCAATGTAGACATCAACATTGGAAGTCCCCGCGTTAAACACCAAACGGGCGTTGTAATCCGACGGATCCTGCATCGTAAATGGGTAGCGAAAATGTTTCCGGTTCGGCGTGATAGAAGAATATCCGATTTTGCTGTAGTTGGTCCATGGAGACTCGTCCTGCCCCACTTTGGCTTCGATGATTCGAGGCTGA
>DATLBB010000012.1:0-28182 GCA_035527155.1 Sedimentisphaerales bacterium | reverse complement strand
TCACCGAAAAGTACGAGTGGGATAGCTTTAATTGTACGGACATTGGCGGTAACATCGTCGCCCACTTCGCCGTCGCCTCGCGTAGCAGCCGTTACAAGCTCGCCCCTTTCATAGCGAAGACTTATCGCAAGGCCGTCAATTTTCAATTCGACCACATAATCGTAATCCTCGCTGCCAAGTTGCTTGCGAACTCTTTCGTCAAATGCCCTTAGCTCCTCGGCGTTATAGGTATTGTCCATACTTAGCATCGGCACAGAGTGTCTGACGGGCGCAAAACCTTCGAGCGGCCGCTCAGACACACGCTGTGTCGGTGAATCAGGTGTTATAAATTGAGGATTTGCCTGCTCTAATTCTTTAAGCTCGGCAAAAAGCTTATCGTATTGATGGTCGCTGATTTTAGGCTGATTGAGGACGTAATAGAGGTGATCGTGCTTTCGTATTTCGCCGCGCAATTGCCCAATCCGTTTTTTCACATCCTCGTTCATAACAACTAATTTATACGCCTGTTCAGCACGTTTTGCAAGCCTTGTTAGATGCAAAATACTACTGGGGAAAAACCATCTAATTTGAGAAAGCATCTAACGGGGCAAGACTTTGATTATCATAGCGTCCGGCAGCAGATGAAAATTTTCCACAAGTAAGAATTGACAGCAGCAGTGGACTCGGTTATTATCAAATATAAATGGCCTGTGCATTTGTAATTTGTGAAAACAGGACGTTTTTATTTTTTTCTAAATCGATATGTCGAGTGGTGCATAACCGAATTGTTGGAGACAAGCGTGAATGTGTAAAAGTGAAGATTTGATTAACTCTGTTCTCGAACGGGCACAAGACTCAGACGATAGGAAGAAGCTGACCTGTACCGAGGCTTTTGAAATTGCGCGGGAACTCAATGTGGAAGTGGCTGAGATTGGGCGTATTTGCAATCGGCAGAACATAAGAATCTGTAAATGTCAGCTCGGCTGCTTCTCATAAGATTGTGAACAGGACAGGAATATGCAGAAATTAAGGACAAGGTTTAAACTCTGGCTGAGTACCGAGGATGCCGAAGGCGTTTTCGGCGACGGCAAGTGGCGGCTGCTCAAAAGCATTGATGCTCAAGGCTCATTAAGAGCGGCCAGCCAGTCGCTTCATATAAGCTATCGAAAGGCGTGGGGTGACTTAAAGAAAGCGCAGCAATGTCTGAATGTCCCTCTGGTCGAGAAACAGCGAGGCGGCTTACAGGGCGGCCGAACCACACTAACAGAGCAAGGCAAAAAATGGCTAAAAGCCTATACGAAATTTCGCGGTGACATCGAAAAGGCAGCAAAAAAAGCATACGAAAAACACCTCAAGGAACTTGTGAAGTGAACAAAATCACAAAGACGATTTTAATTCTTCTGGCTTTAAGCCTTTTGGTGCTGGCCAGACTTGTTGTTCGCAGCTCATGGCATGGAGGCTTTTCAGGTCACAATTCACAACAGTTGATTATTTTCCACGCAGGCAGCCTCGCCGTTCCATTCAAACAGATATGTGAAGAATTCAACAAGAGACATCCCGATGTTAAAATTATACGCGAAGCAGCAGGCAGCCGGATATGTGCCCGCAAAATCACAGACTTGCATAGGCCCTGTGATATCCTTGCCTCCGCCGATTACACGGTCATAAACACTCTCCTAATCCCTGAACATGCCGACTGGAACATCAAGTTCGCAAGCAATGAAATGGTTATTGCCTTTTGCAACGACTCGCGCGGGGCCGGCCGGATTAATAAAGACAACTGGGCAGAAAATCTGCTGCAAAAAAATGTCGCCTTCGGCAGGTCTGACCCCAATGCTGACCCGTGCGGGTATCGGGCTGTGCTGACAATAACGTTGGCGGAAAGATTCTATAATAGGCCCGGCCTCGTGGACAAAATGTTGGCAAAAGACCAGAGATACATTCGGCCGAAGGAAGTTGATTTATTAGCGCTTCTGGAAACAGGCGAGCTTGATTATATGTTTATATATCGCAGCGTCGCTGAGCAGCACAAGCTCGAATACATACTGCTTCCTGACGAGATCAATCTCAAGAAAATGAAGTTCTCCGATTTGTACAAGACTGCTTCAGTCCGTATCACGGGCAATATGCCCGGAACCTTTATCACTAAATTCGGTGAGCCGATAGTATACGGCGTCACGATACCCAAGAACGCGCCGAACCGTGAGCTTGCGTTAACATTTTTAACTTTTTTGCTCGATGCAGATAAAGGTGGAGCAATTCTTGAAAAGAACGGTCAGTCCCTGGTGGTCCCTTCAGCAACGGATACTTTTGATAATCTGCCGGGGTCTTTGAAAATCTTCGCGTTTCCAATGTAAAATGTAAGTAGAATGTAATGCAAGATACGAAATACCAGATACGAAATACCAGATATGAGCCGCTCTCACTGGCCTTTGCCGCACTTGGCGGACTTGTGCTGCTGTTCATTATTGCACCGCTGGCAAGTATGTTTTTGAGCTGTTCGGTGCCGGAACTTGCTGAGACGGCAACAGACAATGAAGTCCAAAGCAGCATTTGGCTTACATTATGGACTTCAATGGCGGCAACTATGCTCTTCGCTATTGCTGCTATTCCTTTCTCGTATTTGCTGGCAAGAAAGGATTTTCCACTAAAGGGCCTTGTTACAGCCATTATCGACCTTCCAATCGTAATACCACATTCGGCGGCGGGAATAGCACTGCTTGGTATCGTTTCAAAGAACGGCGTTTTGGGAAAGGCTGCGACAAAAATAGGTTTTAGCTTTGTCGGCACCCCTGCCGGTATCATGGCGGCAATGGCTTTTGTCAGCATCCCTTATCTTATCAATTCTGCGCGAGATGGTTTTTTGGCTGTGCCTGTTCGTCTCGAGAAATCTGCGCTCAGTCTCGGAGCAAGTCCTCTGAGAGTATTCCTGACGGTCTCGGTCCCTTTGGCATGGCGGTCGATTTTGTCCGGTTCGATTTTGATGTGGGCGCGTGGAATGAGCGAGTTCGGAGCGGTACTAATCATCGCTTATCATCCAATGATTACGCCGGTGCTGATATATGAGCGTTTTGGTGCCTTCGGCCTCAAGTACGCCCGGCCGGCGGCAGTACTTTTCATCGTGGTGTGCCTGGTGTTTCTCGTAGTGTTGAGGCTTCTGGCGGGAGGTAAAAATAATGCTCAGCGTTAGAGAAATCTGCAAGGACTTGACACCTTTCGCCATAAAGGATGTGTCGTTCGAGGTCTCCAGCGACCAGTATTTTGTTCTCCTGGGGAGAACCGGCGTGGGCAAAAGCGTATTGCTCGAAACCATAGCTGGTCTTGTCCGCCCCGACACCGGCCAAATCCTACTCGACGGAAAAGACATTACCAACGAAAAGATGCAGAAGCGAAAAATCGCCCTCGTCTTCCAAAACAGTACACTTTTCCCGCACATGACGGTTTACAATAACATTGCATATCCGCTTCACTGTAGAAACGGAAGGATTCAAATCCGTCAGCGAGTAGACGAACTCGCCGAGGATTTTGAGGTTCGACACCTTCTTTCAGCTAAACCTCAGACACTCTCCGGCGGAGAATCTCAGCGCGTCTCTCTGGCACGGGCCGTGGCCAGTGAGCCGCGATGCCTGCTGCTGGACGAGCCTTTATCGTCCCTGGATACAAAATCCCGGTCCCAGATGCGTGCTCTTCTGCGTAAGATTAACGCCCAGGACCGGATGCAAATAGTACATGTAACGCACGATTACACAGAGGCGGTCTCCCTGGCCACACACGTGGCGGTTATGGAAGCCGGGACCATCGCACAAGTAGGGACTGTAGAGCAGATTTTTCAGCGTCCCAAATCTGAGTTTGTCGCACGGTTTGTTGGTATCAGAAATTTCTTCAAAGGCCGGCTGCAAGAGCCACACGGGAATGGAAAAGCCACAAGAAGGTTCACTTCCGGCAGCCTTGGTTTTTCGGTTCTTACCGGCAGCCCCGGCGGCCCAGGATTTGTTTGTGTTCGAAGTGAGGATGTCACGATTTCCAACACGGCAAGCCCAACAAGTGCCCGCAATAACTTTGAGGGGACGATTGCGGATGTCGTGCCGGCCGGGATTGGGATCGAGGTCATAGTTGATATCGGTGTCGAAATTGCAGCCCTGGTAAGCTCTGATTCCATAAAGACACTGGAGCTCGCCTGCGGAAAGAAAGTATGGGTAAGTTTTAAGGCCTCGGCTGTTAAATATGTTGAAGAATAATATGATAAAACTCGACGGAATGCTGATGATTGGTTCGGCCGGTGCAAATGTCGGCAAGACCGAATTGGCCTGCACGCTCATCAAAAAGTTCAACAAAAGCACGGATGTCGTAGGAATAAAGGTCACTACTATAAGAGCCAAAGACGGACAATGTCCTCGCGGAGGTCAAGGCTGTGGCGTCTGCTCGTCACTCGACGGCGATTTTCACATTTTAGAAGAAACTGACAGGAACTCACAGAAAGACACTGCAAGATTACTTGCCGCCGGGGCAAAAAGAGTTTTCTGGCTGCGCGTTATGAAGACACATCTTAAAGATGGGATGACCGCCCTGTTGGATATAGTGAAGCCTGATGCGGTCTCAATTTGCGAATCAAACTCGCTGCGGCAAGTGGTTGAGCCGGGATTGTTTCTTATGGTCAGGCGCCAAGAGCAAGAAGCGTACAAGAACTCGGCTCTGGAGACAGAAGAATATGCGGATAGAATTATAGTCACAGGCCCAAGCGGTTTTGATTTCGACCTTAACCGGATAAAGCTTACGGACGGAAAATGGACGTTACAGGAAAATTCTACAGCGATAATTATGGCAGGCGGGGACGGTTCTCGAACAGGCGTTGACAAGAGTATGTTGTTGATTAAGGACCGGCCCATCATAGAGCATATTTGCGACCAGCTTCGCGGCACATTCAGCCAGATACTTATAAGCACTCAAGAAGTGGAAAAATATGCCTTTCTCGGCTGCGACTGCATCCCGGACAAGATGCCTGGCCAGGGACCTTTGATGGGTATAGCTTCCGCTCTGGAGGCCTCAGCCAACGAACTTAATTTTGTAATCGCCTGTGACATCCCGCACATAGACATAAGATTCGTCAGGAAAATGCTTGCCAAAGCTCAGGCGGCAGACATGGTCATTCCAACCACCGGTATCGAAAAATATGAGCCGCTCTTTGCCATATACAACAAAAGTTCTCTTAAAGCTATGAACAAAGTCCTGTCATCAGGAAAACGTAAGATAAGTGATGTGTTCGGTCACTGTAAGGTCAAGTATATTAACCTGGAAGCAAAACAGTTTACTAATCTCAATACAATGGCAGAGTTTGAAGAATTTCGGGAAGAGTACGATGCTGAAATATGAAGATGCGTTTGAAATAGTGATGAGCTCGATTTCGGGCAGACCGCTCGGCACCGAACGCGTCGAAATTGACCATGCTTTGAATCGAGTATTAGCAGAGGATGTTTCCTCGGACATGGACATTCCTCCATTCAATAAGTCGGCCATGGACGGGTTCGCCTGTCGTCGAGCCGACCTTGCAGATGAGCTTACAATAATTGAGACGATTCCCGCCGGTTCGCTGCCAAAAAAAAAGATTGGGCCAAACCATTGTGCGAAAATTATGACCGGTGCCGTTGTGCCAGAAGGAGCTGATTGCGTCATTATGGTCGAATACACCGAACCAACTTCGGACAACAAAATTCGCTTTACCGGCAGTCAAACATCCGACAATATCTGCCTGCAGGGCGAAGATGTCAAAAAAGGGGACATAGTTCTTCGGGCCGGCTGTAAGATTTCGGCCCAGCACATCGCAGTGCTGGCGAGCCTCGGCTGTACAAAGCCACTGGTGGCAGTGCAGCCAAGGGTTGGCATTATAGCCACAGGCGACGAATTAGTCGAACCCGGGCAGAAACCATCGTCTTGTCAAATCAGAAATAGTAATGCTTTCCAGTTGGCCGCCCAGGTGACAGGCGCCGCTGCGATAGCCACAAACTATGGTATCGCTGCCGATACAGAAGAAGTTATAGATGGTATGCTCAAAAAGGCGATGGCGGAAAATGATGTTGTGATTTTGTCGGGCGGTGTTTCAGTAGGCGATTACGACCTTGTTCCGGGGATTTTGAAGAAAAACAACGTCAGGCTGCTATTCGAGAAGATTGCTGTAAAGCCAGGCCGGCCTACGGTTTTCGGGATCTTAGATGAAGGGGGACGAAACCCGGTTTTCTGTTTTGGGCTGCCCGGCAATCCAGTATCGACCTTTATTATATTCGAATTGTTCATGAAGCCTTTCCTTTGTAAGATGATGGGACACAATTTCAAGGCCGCCATTTCCCACAGGCAGCTCGAAAAGACAATGACAAGGAAAAGGACAGAAAGGGATTCGTGGCTGCCCATTGTATTTACAAAAAACAATAAGGTTACAAGCATCGAGTATCACGGCTCTGCACATATTAACGCATTGTCCGAAGCCGACGGCTTGCTTTGCATACCCGCCGGCGTAGCTGAAATTAAAGAAGGAACCACCGTTGCTGTTAGACAGATTTAATAGAAGAATAGATTACCTGCGAATATCCGTTACCGACCGCTGCAATTACCGCTGTATATATTGCACGCCGGAAGCGCCTTTTATGCGCAAGAGCCACAGTGATATCCTTTCATACGAGCAGATAGAATCGGTGGCCAAAGTAGCTGCGAGGACGGGTATAAGAAAGATTCGACTGACCGGCGGCGAACCTCTGGTACGAAAAGACGTTGAGCAACTTGTAGCAAAACTTGCAGCCATCAACGGTATTAACGAAGTCTGCATGACCACGAACGGCTCGCTGCTGGCAAATATGGCCATGAAACTTAAGCAAAGCGGCCTCAGCCGCGTCAACATCTCGATAGATTCACTCGATGCGAACAGGTTCCGCCGTATTACCCGCGGCGGCGATTTGCATCAGGCACTTGCCGGCATCGAAGCAGCTAAAAAAGCAGAGCTTACACCAATAAAGATTAACATGGTAATTCTCAATGACACGACCGAAGAGGAAATCGAAACGATGCAGGTCTTATGCGACAAGGAAGGCCTGCAGCTTCAAAAGATTATGCAGTTTTCACTTTATGACAGGGCCGATTTGAGCAGGCGATTCAAGACACAGCGCCCGCCGAAATGCAGCAGTTGCAACAGACTCAGGCTGACCGCAGACGGTTTCCTCAAGCCCTGTCTGTTTTCCAATAACGAAGTAAGAATGGACTTTGGTGACATCCGCGGCTCCATACTCGAAGCTGTAGCAAAAAAACCGGAAAATGGAAGCAACTGCAGAAACAGGTTTATGAGCCAGATTGGAGGCTGAAAGAAAATGCAAGATTCAAATGGCATGGTCGACATAAGCGACAAAGACATCACGGTAAGAACCGCCACGGCAAGTGGGTCCATCAGTCTGGGACAAGAAGGCTTCGAAATCATAAAAGAAGGTACTTGCAAAAAGGGTGATGTACTTGAGACAGCGAAAATAGCTGCGATAAATGCCGTAAAGGCGACGCCTTCAATAATTCCGATGTGTCATCCCATTTCAACTGAGGCGGTCAAAGTTGAATTCGCGATGGACGAAGCAGGCAAATCGGTTTGTGTGAGTGTGAAGGTTAAATCTTCGGGCAAGACCGGCGTGGAAATGGAAGCTTTAACCGGAGCAAGCGCAGCGTGCCTTACCATTTATGATATGCTCAAATACAAAGGCAAAGATATGGTGATAAGTCAGATAAAATTGTTGGAAAAAACCGGAGGCAAAAGTGGGGACTACAAAAGGCAGGATTAAGGCAATATCAATCTCCAAAGAGCGGGGCACACAGAAGTACAATGTCCCCGCTGCTCAGTTAAAAGCCGGCTTCGGCATAGAAGGTGACGCGCACGCAGGCAATTGGCACAGGCAGGTAAGCCTGCTCGCCGAAGAGTCCATCGAAAAGATGAGAGCAAAAGGAGCCAGCGTCACTGAAGGAGATTTCGCTGAAAACATCACAACGGAAGGCATTGACCTGCAGTTTCTAACCATCGGCAGCAAGCTCAGACTTGGCGCCGATGCTGAAGTTGAAATTACGCAATTCGGCAAAAAATGCCACAGTGGCTGTATTATTTTTCAACAAATCGGGGATTGCATTATGCCGCGAGAAGGTGTTTTTGCAAAAGTAATAAAGCCGGGCCGAATCAAAACCGGCGACGAAATAGAGGTGCTTAATTCAAATGATTAAAGTGGCCATATTGACAGTTAGTGACAGTTGCTCACAAAATAAAAGGGAGGACATAAGCGGGCAAACTATCAAGGACATGCTGGCGTCCGACAGATTCGAAATTTGCGAGTACAAAATCGTGCCTGATGAAAATCGAAGTATCAAAGAAGCTCTTATATACTTTGCCAGCGAGGTAAAAGCCGATATTGTTCTCACCACCGGCGGCACCGGCCTTGGGCCTCGAGATGTTACGCCTGAAGCCACCTCTGACGTATGTCAAAAAATGGTCCCCGGCCTGGCAGAAGCAATGCGGTCGGAGGGACTGAAAAAAACTAAAAACGCTATGCTTTCCCGAGGCGTCGCGGGTATTTGCGGAAATACGCTTATAATCAACCTGCCAGGCAGTCCAAAAGCAGTCAAGGAGTCGCTGCAAATAGTCTTGGACGTTCTACCACACGCCGTGGATATGATGCGTGGGGGCGGTCACTGAGGACAAGTAACTGAAGGTTAGAAAACAATCCTCACACGCAATCATACGCAAAATCAGGCCCATTTGATTTAGGACTTGACAAAAGCACTGTTTTCGAGTAATTTCTACGACGTGAAAATCAAGCATAAAACATCCAATACTAACGTTTGCCGCTCTAAAGACGCAAAGAAACCGCTTCGGTTCGGCTTTACTCTCGTGGAGCTGCTTGTTGTTATAGCCATCATTGCCCTTTTAATGTCCATACTTATACCATCGCTTGAAAAAGCCAGGGCAGCCGCGATGAGGCTCAAATGTGCGCACAACCTGAAGCAAATCAGTCTGATTATGTACATGTACGTGGAAGCAAATGAGGACATATTTCCGTGCGCTCAAGACCCACTGCCAGAAGGCTATTGGTTGTGGATGGGACGTTGGCGGTCCCTTGTCGAGCCTTATTTGAGCACCAAGATCACAGAGAGTAATCCTTCGGTTCTGTTGTGTCCTCAAGATGTTACATATAAGAACCAGTATGAAAGCTTTAGTTATGCTTACTCTATGACTTTTTACCACAGCCCCGAACAGATCGACACGATGAACAGCGTCACCGACACATTCATGACTGCGCAGCCATCCATACCGCAAGGAAGTTTTGAAGTGGAGAAGCCCTCCGGAAAAATCCTTATTGGCGAATGGTTCAGCAATCACTTACCCGAACCTAATGACCAGGGATGGTGGTGCTGGCAGGGCAGCAGGAACTATCTCTTTGCTGATGGTCATGCTAATTACCTTAAGGTCGGACAGATCCGCCCCGCGCGAGACCAGCTTCCGGACGCAAACCTGACAATTAATGGCATCAAGGGCCGCGACTGGCCACCTTAATTAAATCAATAACACCGTTTGTTATTATGGGCGGAACTGAAGGTCAATCTCAAATCCTAAGTGTAAATTGAAGTCACCATCAATCCTGAGCAACCTGCAAGATACGAGATACGAATAGAGGGTACAAAACAAAATGGCTCATGAAGGTCTGTGGGAACAACTTAATAAGCTTGACCGACAAGAAACCGCTAAAAGGGCAAAGTGTCAATACCTGACCGACCCGCAGCGTTACGTTATCACTCTGCTGAACACCGAATATGTGGTTAACCTTGCCGATAGGCAAATCTTCTCCACTCAACCATCTCTACCACCGACACCCGCAGAGTTTCTCGAGCAGCTTTGCCTTCTTGCCTATCTTATAAACGCTCAAGACATACCACTGGCCAACAAATTTGTTGGGCCGGAAAATTTGCCGAGCGGGCAGTTTTTCTTCCGAGGCCTGCATAGTCTTCCGACCGAGCGATTGGAAGAGACGTTTGGAAAGTCGCCCGAAAGGTTATACGAGGTTTCGGAGCAGTTTGGAGCTAAACGATGCGAATTCGGCGATGCTTCTGTTGAGTTGTACGTATTGCCTCGGGTTCCGCTAAAGATAATAATCTGGCGAGGCGACGAGGAATTCGACGCCAGAGCATCAATACTATTCGACCAAACCGCAGGTACTCACCTGCCTTTGGACGCATTGGGAGCACTCGTTAATCTGACCGTGAAAGCATTAGTAAGGGCTCCGGAATGAAACAACTGGACTCTTTGGTGCGCCCCGCACCCACTTTGAGAATCTACCATCGAATAACATCCAAAGCACCGTTTGTAATCCGACAAACAGTTACCAATCGACCGCCAATGCTAAAAGTAGGTGCGGGGTGAACGTTCCCTGATATTTTGCGTATAAACCACTGTAGTGCATGGATTAGCAGTTTTAGAGGAAAAAATGATAAGATAGTGTTTGAAAAGACACGAAAAAACTGCTAAAAACGCTGTTTTATGTTGACTCGATTCTGTACTACACAAACATTGGAGTTGATGCGGCCGAAATTAACGGCCATCATGATATTTCTTAATGCAGGGAGCAAAAATAGCAATTGGCGGCAAAGGAGGGGTTGGCAAGACCACAGTCTGCGCCGTCTGGGCACAATTATTTGCTCAAGATGGATTTGACGTCCTTGCCATTGACGCCGATCCAACCACGAACCTTGCTTCTGCGTTTGGCATTTCTTCCGAGCAAAATCCCGAGCCGCTTATCAAAATGAAACAGTTAATTGGCGAACGCACCGGCACCGGTAAGGACGCAATAGGAGCATACTTTAAGCTGAATCCCAAGGTCAGCGATTTGCCGCAAAAACACTGGATTGAAGTTGATGGAGTGAAATTGCTCGTGTTAGGGGCTATTACCCAGGCGGGAGCAGGCTGCGCCTGTCCGGAAGGAACTTTTTTGAAAGCTCTACTTACCCATACGATGCTGCAGCGACAGGAGATGGTCCTGGTCGATTTGGCTGCCGGCGTTGAGTTTATGGGTAGAGCAAGTGTGCAGGGTGTTGATGCATTTGTAGTGGTTGTGGAACCAGGCGGCAGAAGCATTGAAACGGCCAATAACGTAGCGAAAATGGCCAGAGAATTAGGAATCAAAAACGTCGCAGCTATTGCTAACAAAATTACTCAAAACACTCAAACAGATGTGATACAATCTCAATTGAAAGACGTTGCTCTGCTGGGAAACCTTCGTTATAATCCAGCAGTGCAGGAAGCAGACCTCGAATTCAGGCCGGTCTTTCACGCCTGCCCGGAACTGGTGGACGCATTAAAGGATGCCAAAAATAAGCTGATGGACTTAATCAGTGAAGGGATTGTGTCTTCGTAGTATAGGAAACTCAGTTGAGTCAAATTGTCCCGGAGAACAAGATGGATTTGAAAAATAAAAGCATAATGGTAGATATCGAAAAATGTTTGGCCTGCAAAGGCTGTGAAATAGCGTGTGCGGTCGCGCATTCGGATTCCAAGGTTCTTCAGGAGGCGGTGCAAGAGCTGCCAAAGCCGCAGCGTAGAGTTACGGTGCAGGCGGCAGGTGAATTTGCAGTGCCGCTGCAGTGCAGGCACTGTGAGGATGCACCTTGCATTGCAGTTTGCCCGACGGGGGCGATACATCGAGAGGAAACTGATGGGCCTGTGTTGATTGAACAAGATAAGTGTATCGGCTGCAAATATTGCCTTGTTGTTTGTCCGTTCGGAGTTATTGAGGTCTCCCATGACGGCAAAGTTATGGTCAAATGCGACCTTTGCATCGAGCGTGCCAGGATGGGGCAAGAGCCGGCTTGTGTTGAGGCTTGTCCCACAAAAGCTCTGAAATTAGGCAGCGAAAAGGATTTGGCAGCCGCCAGGCGCCGGCACGCAGCCTTGGACCTTGTCTCGTCAACTCAGAAAAATAAACAGAAAAAGAAATCTAAAGAGAGTGCTCAATGACTACCGTAACCGTATGTGTCGGCAGCTCGTGTCATATCAAGGGTGCACGAGAAATGATAAATCGTTTTAACGACTTTCTGACCAAAAAGGGTCTTGAGGATAAGGTCGAGCTGAAAGGCTCGTTCTGTATGGAGCGATGTGGCGAGGGAATCAATTGGAAGTTCGGCGATGAGATTTTAAGCAGCTCCAGCGCAGAAGAGGGGGCCAAAATATTCCGCAAGAAAGTGCTGGACGCTATAAAGAAAAAGAAACCGGAAGGTAGCGCAAAGAAACCCAGTAAAAGGAGAAGTTAGTATGAAACTTTCCAAAAGCCAGGTAGACACGCACACCAGTGCTATACTGCAGCATACACCGAACGGTGTTCTTCTGGTGGACAAAAAAACGCACATCCGCTTCGTCAATCCGTCCTTCCTCAAAATGTTTCAATGCGAAAAGGAGGAGCTTTCGGGGCACCTGGCCAAGGACTTCGTACATTCTGATTGCTTCGAAAGTGCCATCGCCGCAGGCGGGTCGCTGATGGTCAAAGAGAGCGTACCTGAGCATAGTATCAGCTTCCGCGTCGGCATCTTCCCAATTGAGGGCGAAGACCTTTACTGCGGCATCTTCATCAACATCTCTGAGGAGGAAAAGGCCAGAAAAGATTTTCTTGACCTCAAGGCGCAGATGTTGAAACGGGCGCAGGAAGTTATCTCGCGACAGATGCAGACGGCGCAGGAAATAGCGAGACTTCTTGGTGAGACGACAGCAGAAACCAAGGTACTTTTGACAAAGCTTATCTCCCTCTATCAGGAAGAGGGTCGGTGATGAAGTTATTTTACGAGTGGGGCACAAAACAGCTTCAAAAACACGGCGAAGAACTCTGCGGTGACAACATAGCTATTGCCCGTCGTGCCGATTCGATGACGCTGGCGCTTTCCGACGGACTGGGAAGCGGCGTCAAAGCCAATATTCTGTCTATTTTGACTACGCGAATCGTTATACATCTGATTGAGAATGAGTTGTCCTTAGGCGAGGTCGTGGAGACATTGAGCAGGACGCTGCCGGTATGCGAGGTCCGAAAGCTCGCCTATAGCACGTTTTCGATAGGGCAATTCTTTTCCGAGGGGCACGCGCGGGTGGTCGAGTTCGACACGCCGTCGGTTGTTCTGCTGCGGCAGCGCAAGTCCGTATCCCTCCCCTACGAGGAACGTGAAATTGAGGGCAAGACCATTCACGAATTTGAACTCAACCTGAAAATCGGTGATTGGATTGTTTTTGTCTCTGATGGTGTCGTAAACGCCGGTATAGGGGGGCTCTATCCTCTTGGATGGGGCACCGAGCAGGTCACGCGGTTCCTCGAAGAGCACTGTCACCCGGACCTTTCGGCGCAGCAGCTCGCCGATAAGCTCGCCCAGGCAGCCTGGGACCTGTACTGCGGCAAGCCCGGAGATGATGTGAGCGTGGCCATTATAAAGGTTCGACACAAACTTGTGGCCACCGTGTTGACAGGGCCCCCGGCCGACAGGAGCATCGACAAAAAAATCGTTGACAGATTCACACAACGTCCTGGGTTTCTGGCGGTTTGTGGGGGAACCACGTCAAAGATTGTTGCCCATTATCTTGGAAATAAGTCATTGGAAGTTGACCTTGCCACGATGAAGCCCGATGTTCCCCCATTGGCCAGGTTGGAGGGTGTTGACCTGATGACCGAGGGGATTCTGACGCTTACCAAGACCAATGAGCTGCTTCATTCAGGTGCAGACCGGGAGACGGTAAAGTTCCAAACGGATGCAGCTTCGGCCCTGGTCCGCCTGTGCCTGGACGTTGACCACATCCATTTCATAGTAGGTCTGAGCGTGAACCCGGCCCATCAAAATCCCGACCTGCCGCGACAACTGGGTATGAAATTGGCTGTGGTGCGGGAGATTGCTGAAGAACTGCGCAAGAGAGGCAAGGAGGTAACTATCGAGACCGTTTAGCCGCTGAAAAGATGAATCAATTTCAACGGCAGCCAAAGACCATTGACAATAAACTCAGCCCCCAATACACTAAACCCTTTTATCTTGGTTACGAAAAAGTAAGATAACAGTGAATATGGCTCAAGACAACAAAATCATAGAACAGATAGTTGACCGCTATGATGCTGATGTTGGGATGCTCATACCCATGATGCAGGACCTGCAGGCTGAATGTGGGTATCTGCCGGCAGAGCACGTGCGCTGTCTGAGCAAGCGGCTTGGAATTCCACTGAGCCGTCTGTATGCCGTGGCGACGTTCTATTCTTCGTTCCGGCTCGCTCCAAAGGGTGCGCATGACGTGACACTTTGTATGGGCACAGTATGTTACCTTAAGGGCTCGGGGAGAATTTCCGAGGCCATCTGCCGGGAATTCCGGGTTGAGCCGGGCGGAACGACCCGCGACCGCTTGTTCAGCTTCCAGGCTGTCAACTGTGTTGGCGCCTGTGCCCTTGCGCCGGTAATGGTGGTTGATGGAAAATACTACGATGGCGCTACCCCGGATTCCGCACTTGAAATTCTACACAAGCTGCACCCGGCCGAGGAAGCTGCCGAGACTACTACAAAGGAGGCTCAAAGTGATTAGTGTCTCCACCAGATTTACCAGTTGTGCCGATATCGAAACCTTCGCACAGAAACTTCGCAGCGAAGGCGGCCCGGCTTCTAAATTGGTGAGAGTCTGCATCGGGACGGGCTGCTCGGCCAAGGGCTCGCGAAGGCTGTACGAGCTTTTCTGTGAGGCGGCCAAGCAGTCTGGTCAGGACGTTCGAGTCGAGGCGAAATGCGTCGGCTGTCACGGATTCTGCGAGCGAGGTCCTATTGTCGTGGTCGAGCCGGGAGATATTTTCTACCAGCGGGTTGAAGAACCTGACGTGGCCGAGATATTCCGTGAAACTGTGCTGGGAGCAAGGGTGGTCGAGAGGCTGTTATATGAGGACCCCGGAACAGGGAAAAAGGCTGAGAAAGCAAACGAGATAGACTTCTACAAGGTCCAGGAGCGCATTGTTCTGGGCAATAACGGGCTCATCGATCCTACAAAAATCACGGACTACATCGCCGAAGGTGGCTACAAGGCTCTTGCAAAAGTTCTATCCTCGATGACCCCGGACGATGTAATCTCAGAGGTGGAGGCAGCAGGACTTAGGGGCCGCGGCGGCGGCGGCTTCCCGACCGCACGAAAATGGCGCTCCTGTCGAGAGGCTCAAGGTTCGCCAAAGTATGTCATTTGTAACGGTGACGAAGGAGACCCCGGGGCTTTTATGGACCGTTCCATTATGGAAGGGAACCCTCACTCTGTCATCGAGGGCATGCTCATCGGGGCATATGCCATTGGGTCTGAGCAGGGCTATATTTATGTCCGCAATGAATATCCTCTGGCCGTCGAACACCTGAAAATGGCTATCTCGCAGGCCAGAGAGTTTGGGCTCTTAGGTAAGAACATCCTGGGCAGCTCTTTTTCATTCGATATCCGCATCAACCGCGGGGGCGGGGCATTTGTCTGCGGTGAGTCCACAGCGTTGATGGCCTCGCTCGAGGGTCGGACCGGCGAACCGAGAGCAAAGTACATTCACACCGTTGAAAGTGGACTCTGGGAAAAGCCTACCAACCTCAACAACGTGGAAACATGGGCAAACATTCCTGCCATCATCAACCGGGGTGGAAAAAGCTTCGCCGACATCGGAACGGAAAAGTCCAAGGGAACAAAGGTATTCAGCCTCGTCGGAAAGGTGGTCAATAGCGGGCTTGTGGAAGTGCCCATGGGCATCAGACTGCGGCAGATTATTGACGATATCGGCGGGGGAATACCTGACGGCAAGCGTTTCAAGGCTGTCCAGACCGGAGGTCCCTCCGGAGGATGCATACCCGCAGAACACCTCGATACACGCGTGGACTTCGACGAGCTCACGAAGCTGGGCTCGATGATGGGTTCCGGCGGCATGATAGTTATGGATGAAGATACTTGCATGGTCAACGTCGCAAAGTACTTCACCAACTTTCTTCAGAAAGAATCCTGCGGCAAATGCACGCCCTGCCGGGAAGGCCTGGCCCAGATGCTGTATATTCTCGACCGCATCACGGACGGAGAAGGACAAGTCGGTGACGTGGAGAGGCTTGAGGGCCTGGCCGAGCTGCTGGAGGTAACAGCCCTTTGCGCCCTTGGCAAAACTGCAGCAAATCCAATTATCTCTACAATACGCTATTTCCGGGACGAATACGACGCGCACATTAAAGAAAAACGCTGCCCGGCAAAAGATTGTCGCGGTCTGTTCCGTTATGATATCGATCCGGAAGCCTGCAAGGCTTGTGGTATCTGTCTGAAGAACTGCCCGGTGGATGCAATTACCGGTGAAAAAAAGGTCCCCCATGTAATTGACCAGGAAAAGTGCACGCTCTGTGGAACCTGTTGGGAGAAATGTCCGTTTGCCGCAGTGCTGAAAGTATAAGGAAAGGTTAATCAGTGCCTACAGTAACGATAGATGGATGTAAAGTCACGGTCAAGAAGGACGCGACGATTCTGGACGCTGCCAAAAAGGCTGGAATCTGGATTCCAACGCTGTGCTATCACTCCGCTGTTTCAAGCGATGCGTCGTGTCGGCTCTGTATGGTGGAGCTTGACCGCGGCGACTGGCGACAACTGGTCACCGCCTGCAATTACCCTGTGCGGCGGGACATTGTCGTTTACGTTTCCAGTGAACGAGCACAGCAGGCCCGGAGCGGCGTCATGGAGCTATTGCTTGCCAGGGCACCGGAGAGCCAGGAGCTTAAGGCATTGGCCGAGCGCATGGGTGTTTATGAAACGCGTTACCCGAAAGTTACAGAGAGTCAGCGAAACTGCATCCTGTGCGGCTTATGTATCCGCGTCTGTGAGGAGGTAATCGGGCAGGCTGCTATTGGTTACGCCGGGCGGGGCGCGGACAGGGCTGTGGCGGCACCCTTTCGGCAGCCTTCCGAGGATTGTATCGGCTGCGGGGCATGTGCTGCAATTTGTCCGGTCGGAACCATCAAAATAAGGATTCACGAAGATGAGCAGGAAGTGGAGATATCCCCGTTCAAATCGCGGGCTAAGTTACTGGTTTGCCAGGAATGTGGTGCGCTCATAGCCAGCACACTGGTAAATGAGCAAGCCTTGACAAAAGCCAATCTAAATAGTGAAGAATTCCGTGCACGTCTTCGCCTATGTCCGAAATGCAGAAGATTACAGACGGTTGCACAGCTTGGGGCTGTCACGTTTCGAAAAAAATAAGGTGCGTACCGTGTTCGCAGCTGAGCAGAAGCTATCAGCCGCTTGAAACACGGGACCAAATATGATATAAGAGCTATTTTTCAAGTTATTGAATTTAAGTAATTACTGAGGAATTGTTTATGGACCCGGAAAAACGTAGTAGCGACAAAGCAGCACAGGACATGATAAGTCGGATGGCTGAGGCCGGCCAGCAGAACGCATGGGATAGGCTTGATGCTCAGTCTCCACAGTGCGGCTTCGGCAAACTTGGGGTATGCTGTCGTATCTGCACTATGGGGCCGTGTAGAATTGATCCCTTTGGAGAAGGACCACAGGTTGGAGTCTGCGGCGCTGATGCCGATACCATTGTAGCCCGCAATTTTCTCAGAGCAGTAGCGAGCGGTACCAGCGCCCATAGTGACCACGGCCGAGGTGTAGCGGAAGTATTCATTGCCGCAGCCAAGGGTGAGGCCCCCGACTACCAGTTTAAAGATACTACCAAGCTATATAAGCTGGCCGAGGAGTTAGGTGTGGAAACAAAGGACCGGCAGGTAAACGAAATTGCGGAAGATATCGGGAAAATTGCGCTGGCCGAATTCGGCAAACCAGAAGGATATCAACTGATGGTACGCCGAGCTCCCCAGCCACGCCAGGAAATCTGGAAAAAGCTGGGGATTACTCCTCGCGCTGTCGACCGAGAAGTGGTCGAGGCACTACACCGCAGTACAATGGGTGTGGACCAGGATTATAAGAACATCATCATGCACGCCAGCCGAACAGCACTTGCCGACGGGTGGGGCGGTTCTATGCTGGGCACTGAACTGCAGGACATTCTCTTTGGGACGCCTTATCCGGGCCGAGGCGAGGTAAATCTGGGCGTTTTGAAAAAGGACGAGGTTAATATCATAGTCCACGGACATGAGCCCCTGTTATCAGAGATGATAGTTGCAGCATCTATGGATAAAGACCTGCTGGCCGAGGCGAAAAAGGTCGGTGCCAAAGGAATTAACGTGGCGGGAATTTGTTGTACGGCCAATGAGCTGCTGATGCGGCATGGAGTCCCCATTGCGGGCAATTTCCTTAATCAGGAATTGGCCGTCGCTACCGGCGCAGTGGAACTGATGGCGGTCGATGTCCAGTGCGTAATGCAGGGGCTGAGCGAAATCACAAAATGTTTCCACACGAAGCTGATTACCACGGCTGATAAGGCAAAGATGCTGGGCGTCGAGCACGTTGCGATGGAAGAGAAAACCGCCCTGAGTAGCGCCAAAGCGCTGGTCAAAATAGCCATCGACAACTACAAAAACCGGGGCCAGGTGCACATACCCTCGGAAAAACAGCCGGCAATTGTAGGCTTCAGCCATGAATCCATCAACTATATGCTCGGCGGCAGGTTCCGTGCCAGCTATCGGCCGTTGAACGACAATATTATCAATGGTCGAATTCGGGGTATCGGGGCGATTGTGGGTTGTACAAATCCCAAAATCCAACAGGACTATACGCACACAACCCTGGCGAAAGAGCTGATTAAAAGGGACGTTCTTGTGGTAACTACCGGCTGCGCCACTATTGCGTGCGGCAAGCAGGGTCTATTGAATCCGAAAGAGGCGTTGGAACTGGCGGGGCCGGGCTTGCGAGAGGTTTGTGAGACTGTTGGAATCTCACCAGTACTGGCTTGTGGCAGTTGTGTAGATAACAGCCGGCTGCTGGTGGCATGTTCGGCGATTGTCAAAGAAGGCGGCTTAGGTGAAGACCTGGCCGATTTGCCGGTGGTGGGGGCTTGTTTGGAATCAATCACTGAGAAAGCATTTGCTATCGGTCAGTACTTCGTGGCCAGCGGCGTGTTGGTTATCTTTGCAAAAGAGCTGTTCCCGTTTGTTGGCAGTAAAAATGTTTACAATTACCTGTTTAATGATATCGAAAAAGACATGGGCGGCCGATGGGCGGTAGAATCTGACCCGGTCAAGGCCGCTGAAATGATGCTGCAGCGCATCGAAGCCAAACGCGATGCTCTCGGAATAAACGTTGAGAAAGAACGTAAACTCTACGATATGGAAGAGCGTCGGGCATTGACCGTTTAAGAGCTTAATACCAGAGGAAAAATCAAGGATAAGGAGACTTGTTAATGTCAAGAATCATTGCGACAAGCGCGATAAACGGGGCTTACAAGATAGTTGAGCAGGCCAAAGAGATGCTGGCTAAAGCTATCGAGCAAAAAGGAAAAGACTGCAAGGTCGAGTTTCCGAACACCGGTTATTACATACCAATCATTTATTCGATGACCGGGCGCGCGGTGGAAACTTTAGCCGATTTTGAGCAGGTGATGGACGAGGAAATCAAGCCATTGATGCCTGAACCCGTTGCCGAGGACATGTGGCTGCCATATCTTGGCCCCACACTCGATGCGGGTATGGCCACACTTTTTGCAGAGGAAATTATCGAAGCCTGCAAGTATCTAATCGGGCCTAATCCAGTCGACGATATCTGGCTGGGAGCGGCAGACGATGTCATTATGCGCGAGCGAGGAATACAATTCGTGGACGGATCGGCACCGGGTTTCGCGGCGATTGTGGGTTCGGCCCCGGATGTGGAAACGGCCGTCACAATAGCAAGAAAATGCCAGGAGCGCAGTCTTTATGTATTTATGGCAGCCCATCATAACGGAACAACATTTGCGGAGCAGCTTGTCGAAGGCGGCGTACAGTTGGGATGGGACACCCGATTGGTTCCTTTCGGTCCGGAGATTAGTGCAGCAATATATGCGCTTGGTTTTGCCAGCCGGGCGGCCCTTAGCTTCGGGGGTGTTCAAGCAGGTGATTTCCGCCGGAACCTGCTTTACAACAAAAACCGGGTCTTTGCATTCGTGTTGGCACTCGGTGAAGTGACCGATGAATGGTACGCCACAGCGGCGGGGGCAATCAATTATGGCTTCCCGACAATCGCCGATTCCGACATTCCGGAAATCCTTCCTACCGGCGTATGCACTTACGAGCATGTTGTCTCGAACGTCCCCCATGACCAGATTGTTGAAAAGGCCATCGAAGTCCGCGGCCTGAAGATAAAGATAGCACATGTGGATATTCCCGTTGCGCACAGCCCTGCATTTGAAGGCGAACGCATCCGCAAAGACGATATGCACTGTGAGTTTGGCGGCCAAAGGACACCGGCGTTTGAGTGGCTTCGGACGCAGGACATCTCGGCCGTCGAAGACGGTAAGATAGAGCTGGAGGGACCGGACGTAGATTCGCTTGAAGCGGGAGGCAAGATGCCGCTGGGGATTTTGGTCGAAGTGGCGGGAAGAAAAATGCAGCCTGATTTCGAACCCGTGCTGGAACGCCAGATACATACATTTATGAATGAGGCGCAGGGTCTGTGGCACATGGGCCAGCGTGACAGTATCTGGGTGCGAATCAGTAAGGACGCTTTCAAAGCAGGCTTCAGACTCGAACACATCGGAAAACTCCTGCATGCAATGCTTCACGAGCAGTTCTCGAGCATTATAGATAAGGTGCAGATTAAGATATATAGCGACGAAAAAAAGGTCTTGTCACTACGAGAGCAGGCTCAGGCGGTGTACGCCGAGCGTGATGCGCGATTGGCGGGCATGACGGATGAAGACATAGACACGTTTTATTCGTGCACACTTTGCCAGAGTTTTGCGCCGAACCACTTATGTGTAGTTTCTCCGGAGCGGCCTGGTTTGTGTGGAGCTTATAGCTGGCTGGACTGTCGGGCGGCATACGAAATAACTCCTTCGGGGCCAAATCAGCCCATATCGAAAGGTAAGTGCATCGAGACTACTATCGGTCAGTGGGACAAGGTAAACGCGTTTGTTCTAAAGACCAGCGGCGGCGGCGTCGAGCGAATGAGCCAGTACAGCATGATCACCGATCCAATGACTTCCTGCGGCTGCTTCGAATGCATCTCTGCCGTGCTGCCATCGACAGGCGGAATAATGATTGTCAATCGTGAGTTTAGTGAGATGACACCATGTGGAATGAAGTTTTCGACGCTGGCCGGCACCGTCGGCGGCGGCAACCAGACGCCGGGATTCATCGGGCATTCAAAGCACTACATTAACTCGAAGAAATTCATCGCCGCAGAAGGCGGAATTAGGCGAATTGTATGGATGCCTACAATGCTGAAAGAGGAAATCAAAGATACTTTCGTCAAAGGGGCCGATGAATTCGGACTCGGCGGCCAGGAATTTCTCGACAAGATTGCTGATGAAACTACCGCCACCACTGAAGAAGGGGTCCTGGAGTTTATCACCAAAGCTAACCATCCTGTAACAACTTTGGAACCTATGTTCTAATAGTATAAAAAGTTTATTACAGTAAAGGATAAATATCATGGCGCTAACAGGATTAGAAATCTTTAAATTGTTGCCAAAAACCAACTGCAAAAAGTGCGGCATGCCTACTTGTCTGGCATTTGCCATGCAGCTTGCTCAGAAACGGGCGAAACTGGAAGACTGCCCGGATGTTTCAGAAGAAGCCAAACAACAGCTTGCGGCTGCTGCGGCGCCGCCGATGCGGTTGGCAAAGTTCGGCAGCGAAGACTCCGAAGTACAGGTCGGGCAAGAAACGGTGATGTTCCGGCACGAAGAAAAATTCTATAATCCAACGGTTCTGGCCGTGACCGTATCGGACAAGCTTGCCGGTGAAGACCTGAAAAAACGCATCGAGTCAATAAACCAGCTTTCGTTTGAGCGCATCGGGACCAAGATTGGCGTCAATGCCGTAGCGGTCATTAACGACAGCGGCTCGACGGAAGCCTTCGCACAAGCCGCCGGCACGGTAAAAGATGCGAGCAACCTTGCTATCATCCTGGTTTCAGATTCGCCCGATGCGGTTGCTGCGGCAGTCGGCAAGACTGCGGCAGTTGTGCCTTTAATCGGCCCGGCAAAGCCGGATACAGCCGAGGCAATGGCGAAAATCGCCAAGGACAATAACTGTTCGCTCATCGCATCTGCCGAATCAATCGAGGCTCTTTCCGAGCTTACCGAGAAGATTAACGCCGAGGGAGTGGAAGATATTGTATTAGGTCTTGATGGATTAAGCCTGCGGGAGCGATTGTACAGCCTGTCAAGGATGCGGGCGCTGGCACTGAAGAAGACCTTCAGGCCGTTAGGGTATCCGACCATATCCTTTGTCTCTGACGGGGATGCACACCAACAGGCGGCGAGCGCGATAGGTCTGATTTGCAAGTATTCCAGTATCGTTGTGGTTGACACTGTTGAGGCAGGAGTGTTTTTGCCCGCGCTGACAGCGGTGATGAATGTCTTCAGCGACCCACAGAAACCTGTTCAGGTAGAACCGAAAATATATCATATCGGGGAACCGGACGCGAACTCTCCCCTGATGTTTACAACAAACTTTTCACTGACGTATTACACGGTAGAATCAGACGTCGAGGCCAGCAGGGTGCCAAGCTATATCCTTGTGGTTGATACAGAAGGCACAAGCGTGTTGACGTCTTATTCGGGTGATAAGCTTAATGAAAAAACCGTAGCCGATGCTATGACAAAATATGAAGCCGAGAGCCTGGTTAAGCACCGTAAACTGATAATCCCCGGTTACGTGGCGGTGATGAGCGGCAAACTCGAAGAAGCGACAGGTTGGGAAATCATGGTGGGTCCAAGAGAGTCATCGATGATACCAAAGTATCTACAGGAAGTCTGGAAATAGAGGCGCTGCTCACTGTTCGAGTCGCAAGATACGAGAATGGATGTAAAGCCCAAGAAATACACAGTGCGTTTTGAGCCAAGCGGCCTGAAAACAGAAGTTCCGTCGGGAACGATTCTGCTTGAGGCAGCTCGTAAGGCCGGCGTCTATTTAAGCAGTATCTGCGGCGGAGACGGCTATTGCGGTAAATGCAAGGCAATAATCGACCAGGGACAGTTCCAAAGCAGACCCACCACTTTACTTACACCGGATGAGACACGCGAAAATATCGTGCTTGCCTGCCAGACCAAAGTGCTTTCCGATATTACTATAACTGTTCCGAAGTTCCACACCCTCCAAGCAAGTCAAATACTTATGGACTCCGACGCCCATAGATTTAGCGAGCTTGCCGGTGAGGTACGGGCAGGAGTGTTTGAGTTCGACCCCTTGGTTCGAAAGCTTGCCGTTGAGATGTCTGAACCCACGGTACACGACCATACAGCCGACCATGAGCGTCTGTATGTAGCAATACGCGAGCAGATTGACGCTCCTATAATGCAAACCGGCTTTCGCATCCTGCAGGGACTTTCGAAGGTGCTTCGTATAACGAATTACCAGGTTGCGGTCACTATTGGCCGGCGAAGCGGAACCACGGAAGTGATAGAGGTTGAGCCGATCAAACGCTGGAAGACAAATTATGCCGTCGCCGTTGACCTGGGTACTACCACGGTCGTGGCCCATCTTCTTGACCTCACCAATGCAAAAACCATGGATACGGAGGCTACATATAACAGCCAGATAAACTTTGGCGAAGACTACATTCGCCGAATCATCTACGCAGAAGAAAATAATGCTTTCGATGAGATGCAAAATCGAATTGTGCACGATGTAAACAATCTTATCGTAACACTGGCAGCAAGGCAGAAAGTCGATTTGCATGAGATAACCGCGGTAATATGTGCCGGCAACACTGCAATGGTGCATTTCTTACTGAATTTAGACCCGACACGAATACGCAGAGAGCCGTATGTGGCCTCGGCCGGCTTTGTGCCGCCTATCCGCGCTGCAGAAGCGGGCATCCAGATCAACAAACGCGGTCTACTATACTGCCTGCCCAGTGTCGCAGCTTATGTGGGCAGCGACATAGTAGCAGGCGTGTTAACTACGCGAATTTATACAAAAAAAGAGGTCTCGCTTTTTGTTGATATCGGAACAAATGGTGAGGTGGTCCTCGGCAATCGGGACTGGCTGGTTTGTGCCTCAAGCTCGGCAGGTCCCGCATTCGAAGGAAGTGGTGTCAAGCACGGCATGAGGGCGGGAGCCGGGGCCATAGAAAAACTAAACATTGCCCCGGACGGCTCCATCGAGTTCAAGACAATAGGCAATACCCATCCCGCCGGAATTTGCGGGTCAGGTCTTTTGGACACAATTGCTGAATTGTTTATAAACGGCATCATAGACCGAACCGGCCGATTCAAAACCAATGGGGATGCGAGATTGACGGAGGGTGACGAGGGCTTACAATTCCAATTAGTGCCGGCGGCTAATGACCACCAGGAAATAGTAATCAACCAGGCCGACATCGACAACTTGGTCCGTTCCAAGGCAGGGGTCTTTGCCGCGATTAGAGTTCTGATGAACTCGACGCAAACTAAAACAGAAGACATCGATGCCATTTACATCGCCGGCGGCTTTGGAAACTTCATGAACGTTCAGCAGGCTGTTACCGTCGGAATGCTGCCCGATGTGCCCGTGGACAAGATTCAATTTGTGGGAAACACATCAATCGCAGGAGCAAAGACGGTCCTGCTGAGTCGAAAAGCCCTTGAAACAGCCGAAAAAATCGCCAAGAGTATGACATATTTTGATTTGATGAGTCATCCGGGTTATATGGACGAATTTACGAGAGCTAATTTCTTACCGCACACGGATTTATCCCTGTTCCCATCGGTAAACAGCGTGGAGTGCGAAACGTGACACAAGTCACGGAGTTTGAGATATGTCAAAAACTATTGCTATAAGTGGAAAAGGCGGCTCCGGCAAAACAACGCTGGCAGCTATGATTATCAGGCTTCTGTGCAGCCAATCACAGGACGCCATACTTGCTGTAGACGCCGACCCTAATTCCTGCCTGGCGCCGATGATGGGAGTTGAGCCGGAAGACACCATTGCGGAAATCCGCGAACAAACCCGTCAGAAACAGCCGAGCAATGAAGGTATGGATCGCCTGCGCTCCCTTGAATACGGCCTCCAGCAGGCAATCACAGAGGCAACGGGCTTCGATTTGCTCACAATGGGTCGACCGGAAGGGCCAAGCTGCTATTGTGCCGTAAATAATATGCTGCGAACATTTCTGGACAAACTAAGCACGCAGTATCAATATGTAATTATTGATAATGAAGCGGGAATGGAGCACCTGTCCCGCCGAACAACTAATAATGTTGACCTGCTGTGCATCGTAGCGGAACCAACGGCTCTCGGTACCCTTACCGCCCGGAGGATTTCTGAGCTTGCTAAACAACTGCCGATATCCGTTAAAGAAATCGGCGTTATATGGAACAGAGCCCAAAGTTGTAAAAAGCTGGACGGGATAGAAACCTTCGGATATGTACCCTACGACAAGGCCACACTTGATGCGTCAATGCAGGGACAAACAGTCTTCGACCTCGAAGAAAATAGTGCCGCACTTTCAGCGGTACGCAAAATTCTCGAATGTAAACTAAACCGTAATTTTCAGTTAAGTAAGAACCAAAACTAAAAATTTAAAGTTATTCTTGGAGGATTTCAAATGCCAGTTCCTGAAGTTAAGGAGAGCTTTGCCGGCTCGGTAAATCGGGTCACACTTGGGGCGACCAAAGACGGCGGCGGCACTCGAACCTCGACAGTAACCGTTGGAGGAGCACGTAACGTCGTCTATGGCGGCTCTATAGAAGAAGCCAGCGAGAAACCGGTTATCGCTATGGACGTCCTCGACACAAAGCCCGAAGATTGGCCTGAGCTGCTGGCCGAGCCTTACAAAGATGTTCTGGACAGCCCCGGCGACTGGGCGAAAAAGTGTATAGAGCAATTCGGAGCAGACCTTATCTGCGTAAAGTTTGAAGGCATCCACCCTGACAAGGCTGATAAAGATGCCTCTCATGCCGTCAAGGTCACCGAGGAAGTGTTGAAGGCGGTCGGCGTCCCTCTTATTCTGTGGGGCTCCGGAGACGACGAAAAAGATAATCAGGTTATGCCGAAGGTCAGTGAGGCAGCCAAGGGAGAAAACGCTCTGATAGGTTCTGTTAAAGAGGACAATTACAAGGCCCTGACGGCCATTGCCCTGGCTGACGGCCATCACCTTATCACGCATGCGCCTTTGGATATCAACATTGCCAAACAGGTCAATATTTTGGTTTCTGATATGGGTTTTCCGCTGGACAAGATAGTAACGTTTCAGGCCACGGGGGCATTAGGCTACGGGATTGAGTATGCCTTTTCGATTCAGGAACGCCAGCGTTTGGCTGCCCTTGGCGGCGATAAAATGATGGCAATGCCTGCCATCTGCGACGTGGGTTATGAGGCGTGGCGGGTTAAGGAGGCGAAACTTGCGGATGCCCCGGGCTGGGGAGCTGTCCAGGAGAGGGGGCCGATGTGGGAAGCGGCCACCGCCATTTGTCTACTGCAGGCCGGAGTCGATATAATCCGTATGCGTCATCCGCGGGCCGTCGCTACCGTTAAGAACTTCATCAATCAAATCTGGCAATAAGAGCTAAAATCTTCATATTGGAAGGAAACTGTTATGATATTAATTGGAGAACGAATCAACGGGATGTTTACCGATGTTAAGGATGCGATTGCGGGAAAAAACAAGCAGGTCATTCAAGAGCTGGCCAAAAGGCAAACCGATGCAGGCGCCACGTATCTTGATGTGAATGTAGGCACGGCCGCCGCAGACCAGGAAGGGACTATGCAGTGGCTGGTCGAGACCATCCAGGAAACCTGCTCCACACCCTTGTCCCTCGATTCTCAAAAACCCGACGTCCTCGCAGCGGGATTAAAGGTTGTTAATGCCAAGCCCGGCCTTATACTCAACTCCACACCTTTGAATAAGAAAAACGATGAAGAGATACTCGATAAACACATAGAAATGGCAGAGCAGGCTGGGCCGAAAGCAAGCATTATCGCCCTTACTATGGATAAAAACGGCGTGCCTCAGGATATTGATACCCGCGTGGCAATAGCTGCGGAAATCGTACAAAAAGCGATGGAGAAAGGATTTAATACGCAGCGGTTATTCATCGACCCTATTGTTCTGCCGGTTAATGTGCCAAACGCCCAGGTTCAGGCCGGCAACATCCTTACCGCGATGGACCAGATAAAATACCTGGCTGACCCTGCGCCGCACATGACCGTAGGTTTATCGAATATCTCTCAAGGAGCAAGCGAAAGGAGCCTGATAAATCGCATATTCCTGGCTGTGGCCATGTCACACGGCCTGGATTCGGCAATAGTCGATGTGCTCGACGAAAAACTTGTTAATGTGGTGGCTACTACAGAGATGCTGATGAACAAGCAGATATATTCGGACAGTTTCTTAAAGGCCTACACAGCCGCCAATAAAGCGTGAGTCACAATACGAGATAGGCATTTCTGCGAAGTGGTATTAAACGGCAGTGCATTTGACTCTAAGCAGTTGAAACTTCTGCTATCGGTTTGCTAATAAACCAAAAAACTCCCCGGCCCAGGAACTCAGCGCATAGACGCTCCTGGATATCGGCCGGCTGCCGGCCAATCGGGCCAAAACATAAATCACAAAGCTGCGCAGAATCTTTTTTTTGTGCTTATCGGGACCAGGAATTCGGCGAAAACCTGCAATAAATCTCTTTCCCCGAGCGTCATTAGCGGTTAGAATGCCAGCGGGCATAAATACGGATACGCTTTCCCGCCGTGGGAATCCGCTGAGCAATAATTCATAAGCCCTTTTAAGGAGGACGGTGCAATGAAAAAGCGCCTCATTTTAGTTCTCGCCGTCGCGATGATTCTGGGAGTTGCTCTGGCTGCATTTGCCCAGCAGGACGATTCTCGCAGAGAACGGATGCGGCAACGCTGGCAGCAGTGGCGTGCTGCACAGCAACAAGCAATCGCGACAATTCAAAAGAGTGCCGCAAAGCTCGCAGCCAGCATGGAAGAGGCGGCCAAAGCCATGCAGAACCGTTCACAGTGGCAGGACATGTCCGAAGAGGAGAGAAACAAGCTCAGAGAGACGTGGAGGAAACAACGTGAGGAGTGGCAGAAGACCATAGCAGACCTCGAACTGCAAATCAC
>DATLBB010000011.1:0-12753 GCA_035527155.1 Sedimentisphaerales bacterium | reverse complement strand
CCCTATACCGACCCGGGGACGATAGCTTCCATTTTATCCGCCAGGGCACTGCCGGTCCTGGCTGACTTGGATCACCAATCTTATCAGCTCGACCCTGACGACGTTGAAAGGAGGATTACTGAAAACACCAAAGCGATTATGCCGGTGCACATGATGGGGCAACCTTGTGACATGGAAAAAATCATGGAGATTGCCAAAAAGCATAATTTGAAAGTGATTGAAGATGCTGCGCAGGCACACCTGGCCGAGTATAAGGGCAAAAAATTAGGAACCATTGGAGACCTCGGGTGTTTCAGCTTTCAGTCGAGCAAGACAATTGCCTGTGGAGAAGGCGGAGGGATAATCGGAAATGATGAAGAGCTTATGGACAAATGTTATACCGTCCATAACCACGGCACATCGCGCCGGGGGCGCACAGAAGTGGCCGGACCAAAATACCGTATGAACGAGTTTGAAGCGGCCGTTTTACTTGGCCAGTTGCCCGGCGTGAAAGAACGCTTCGCCCGCCGAAACAAAAACGCTGCCTATTTGACCTCCAGGCTCAAAGATATTCCGGGAATCGTCCCACAAAAACTGTATGAGGGCACTGCAAGTGGCTCCTTTTACCTCTATGCGACGACGTATCGAAAGGAATACTTCAACGGTGCAGAGCGCAGCAAGTTCCTCAAGGCCGTCAGTGCCGAAGGTGTCAGCCTCAGCCCCTACATAAGGCAGGGTTTACATAAGGAACCCTGGATAGAGCACATATTGAATTCAAAGGTTTATCAGAAGATGTTCTCCGGAAAGAGACTGCAAAGATACCGCCGGGAGTGTGAGTGTCCCATCTGCGATCAGGTTTGTCAGGAGATGGTCATGATTTGGGCTTCAGGCCCGCTGCTTGGAAACAAAGAGGATATGGACGACATTGCCAACGCCATCATCAAGGTCTATGAGAACAGAGATAAACTGAGCTCGATATAATCAGAAGAAATCTTCCGAAAGGGACCGCAATTGGGAGTCTGCAAATTAGGATTTCCACTACAAGACATGGCCATTTCACACATCTGGGCAATCTCTAATGAATTCATTTTCTTCACTGCTCCGACAAGTGCCTGAATTGAAATGCGTACAAATCTGCATCACGCATAACAAAATGCAGCCGAATCGGTTTGCCGGCCAGTTTGGCCACCGTGCTTTCTCCGTTCCATTTTACAACGCGATTGATTTCATTCGCCGTATAGATTTGGTCACAGTCTTCGAGTGTATAGCTGGGTATTGGCTTGTTGTTCTCGTCCAAAATTTCAACCTGTACCTGGCCAACTCCGGATGTATCCACATTCAGTACCAGCTCATCACCCTTAAAACTCAAAACAGGTGTCAGGAACTCGCCACCGGTATAATCGGCCCTAATCGAGACAAACCCATCTCGGCGAATAACCAAACGGCTGATACCATGTACCTCAGTCCCCGGCGCTCCGCCAACCCGACGCAGGATGCGCTTGTTTCGTTCTCTGTTTTGGTCCTCCCTGTCCCAGCCATGGAGCGTATTGCTGCCGTAGTAGTACATAAACATCTCGCTTTCACTGACACCTGGTACAACTCCATAGGCCATATAGATGCTTTTGGAATCCCATTCTCCTTGCATACCCAGCTTCACAAAGGCACGCCTGTTGTATCTTTGCCAGGAGATGCCGTCGCGGCTCGCAGCGAACCGGGCATCCAATGAGCCAGCGTTAACCGGTTGGCCCTTGCGGAAGTCCTTCAGAAACGTCATGTAATGAAAATACTCGGATGGAAACATGTAGTACGCGTCCTGCGCCCACGGATACTTGAAGGTGCCATTTGTATAAAAATCAGCTACCTGGATTTTTGTCTTATTGACCGGGTCATCACCATCAAATCCCAGCACAACTGAGCAATCTTCGACATCGGCGAACCGGGACAGGCTTTTGGATTCGCACCGTGCCACACTCCGGCCCTGCGAACCAAAAGGACGGAGATTGCGCCGCACATAGGCAACGTACCTGTTAATGCGTTCATCCCAGAATATTACGTTCTGTGAATCGAGGTGATGCCTTTCGCCGCGGAACTTCAAAATATCGCGGTGCGTCAGCTTCCAGTGTATGCCATCGCCGGAAGAGAATATATGCAGATATTTGCCGAGCTCCTGCGGATTTGAGACGAGACGAAATCTCTGGTCCGATGGTGCATGAGGGTCCAGAAAAACCATGCAGCCGTGTGTGGCCCCCTTGATACCTCCAAAACCGTGGCCCAGTACGATGTTGTTTTTACGTGTGCCGTAAATTTCCACAAGGCCCAGGTCGGGCTTTTGCCAATGTACGCCGTCACTTGACCTTGCGTATGCTATGCTCCTTACCGGCACGGCGTTGCTGTCCGCTCCACCGTACACAGTGTACCACATGTGATAGGTGCTGCTTTCGTACAGTACCGAGTGGTACTGGCCAAGCCTTTCCTCCCACGGGTGTTCACACGCAATTACAATTTGCCCGGTCTTACGGGGTTTGTGAACGAGAAGTTCCACGCCGCGGGGCTCCTGCACAAAGCGTCCGTCGATGAAAACCTGCCTTTGGTCGCCGATGGCCAGGGGGATGTCCGCATGGACTATTGTTGGCAAAGCCAAAACAGTTATAGATAAGAACCTAAGTACATCTTTTACACTCATCATTGTTTCTCCATACCCTGACACGTTCTTTCGCAACAAAATTACGTTGATTGTCTAAAACCTTTCGATATGAGCCATCATCCACCGACCTAATGAAATTGGTTATCATCCTGCCGAGTGAATCTCTATAGCCAGTTTATGGGCCTTCTTGTAAATGTCCAAATCTCTATAACTCTGATATGCCACAGGTCTTATCCTTCTACGAGTATCGAGCATCGAACATCTCAACTTTTTTCTTTAACTGCTTTTATCATTTTCGGCACAACCTCATTTAAGTCGCCGACTATCTTATAATGCGCAAGCTGAAATATCGGCGCATCCGGGTCGTTGTTGATTGCGACGATTTTCTGGCTCTGCGACATCCCGGCTTGATGCTGAATCGCGCCGCTTATTCCGACGGCTATATACAGGCTCGGCCGGATGGTTGTCCCCGTTTGCCCGACCTGATGGTCGTGGTCGATAAAGCCAAGGTCGACCGCCGCTCTTGTAGCTGCCGGCGCCCCGCCCATACAGTTTGCCAAATCCCAGATGAGCTTGAAGTTGTCTTTACTGCCGACACCCGCTCCGCCAGCAACGACTATCCTTGCGGCTTTGAGGTTGACCTTCTTTGCCCGTTTGTGCTCAGCTAAAATCTCTAACGGCAAATCCTGTTGTGAAACCTCTGCCTTCTCTTCGATAATTTCGCCTGTCCGCGCAGCGTCCGGTTCCGGCATCGGCATCACACCTTCACGCACCGTCGCCATTTGCGGCCAGCGGTCGTGATTTATGATAGTGGCGATTATATTTCCACCGAAAGCCGGCCTTATCTGAAACATAAGGTTCTTATGGAGCTGTTTGTCGCCTGCTGTCGTATGGTCGCCGATTTGCAAATCCGTGCAGTCAGCCGTAAGCCCCGCCTTTGCTGCGCTTGCAATGCGCGGAGCCAGGCCCCGTCCGGTGATAGTCGCCCCATAAAGCACAATCTGCGGCTCATACTTGTGAATCAAATCGTAGATTACTTTCGCATAACTGTTGGCCTGGTAAGCTCCCAGCAGCGGATGCTCAACCAGATATACCTTGTCGGCTCCGTAGTGTATCAGCTTTGTTGCAAGGTCTTTGACGCTGTCCCCTAAAAGGATGGAAGCCAATTTGACGCCTAATGTATCAGCTAATCGCCGGGCCTTGCTCATCAATTCAATCGGCGTATCTTCCAATTGCCCGTTATGCTGCTCACCAAAAACCCAAACCTCACCTTGCCTGTTAACTTCTATCATAGTTCGTCTCTCGTATTACATCCCCTTGTCGTTCCGAGCGCAACCTCGCTCCACCGTCATTCCGAGCGCAGCGAAGCGGAGCCGAGGAATCTATTTTTTAATTCGTCATTGTGAGGGAGCGAAGCGACCGAAGCAATCTCACTTCGACATTCAATATTCCTTGTTCGATATTCGTTATTCACTTTCCTCTGCGACTGTTGTCCCCTAAATACTATTCACTAAATACTAACGACTAACTTATTATCTTATCCTCAATCAGCTCATGTATCATTTCCGAGATTCCATTCTCGTTGGCTGGAACGTCTTTACTTTCCTTTGCAGCGAGGACAACACTTTGAATCCGATGGACCTTCGTCGGCGAGCCGCTCCGCCCGCACCAGTTCAAATCCGCACCAAGATAATCAAGGTCCCATTGTTTAATCAGCAGGTCCTTTTCACTTAAGTCGCTACATTTCTGCTCAATTAGCATCTTAACTTTCGCTTCACTATCTTCTGTCTTCTGTCCTCTGTCTTCTGTCTTCTCCACAAGTCCACTTGGGGACGCCTTACGGCGGAGTCCCAAGGACTGACTTCTGACCTCTTTTTCGACCTCAACTGGCGTACGCGCGTTTTTATATTTCATCGTTTTTTTCGCAGCGGCCACCCTCGGCTCATTCGCGTCACCGGTAACAGTCAGCAGCACCGGCAGGGCAGTCTTAACCTGCTGCCAGCCGGCCCCGATATTTCGCCGGGCCGTTATACTTTTGCCGTTAAGTTCTATAAGCTCTTCAACGTAGGTTATCTGCGGAACGCCTAATTTCTCTGCCAACTGCGGCCCGACCTGTGCGGTGTCGCCGTCGATTGCCTGCCTGCCGCACAGAACGATATCGTAATCAATCTTTTTCACCGCGCAGCTTAAGATATAACTGGTCGCTAAAGTGTCACTTGCCGCACACCGCCGGTCGGTTATCAGGATTGCATCGTCGGCCCCTCTAAAAAGCGAATCGCGAAGAACAGCGCTGGCTGCCGGCAGTCCCATCGTGATAACCGTAATGGAGCCGCCGGATTTTTCCTTAATCTGCAGGGCCAGTTCGAGGGCGTTGAGGTCTTCCGGATTGAAAATCGCCGGCAGCGCGGAACGGTTCACAGTACCGTCGTCGTTCATCGCTTGCCCTGTAATCCTTTTGGTATCAGGGACTTGCTTTATCAGAACAACACAGTTATACGCCACTTAACGCCTCCTTGTTAGCCATTACTTCAGTCGTATTAACTTCCTAAAGTTCACCAGTTTAATCGGTTTCGAAGCCAAGTCAAGGCCAAAAGTAGTGGTGTTGGGAACTTGACTGAAAACTCCCATACCAATCGCCTTGACAGCCGCGTCTAAATCAGATATACTGCACAGTGTATGAAGGTGGAGTGCTGTCTCTATTTGCTCCCAGTCTTGCATTGCAGAAGCCAGTTGTTCTTGTGGCCGCTCAGGCCGGAAAGGAGTGAAAAAATGGCTGGTAAAACATATCTTAAAACCACGTTCGCAATTTCCCTGTTAATGGTAGTATTGGCCTTCGCCGGTACTGCTCACGCAAAAATCATCATAGTCGATGATGATCTCCCGGCAGATTTTAATAACATCCAGGCAGCGATAGAAAGTGCCGGTCACGGCGATGTCATCATTGTTAATCCCGGCACATATACAGGCGAGGGCAACCGGGATATCGATTTTCTTGGCAAGGCCATTACCGTTAGAAGTATGAATGGCCCCGAAACTTGTATTATCAATTGTGAGGGCACAGAATCAGAATCCCATAGAGGATTCTATTTTCACTCTGGTGAAGGACCTGATTCGGTCTTGTCTGGCCTAACTATCACTAATGGCTATGCACCAAAGAGGCAAATCGGTAAATATATACGCATGCTCGGTGGAGCTATTTATTGTGATTACAGTAGTCCAGTGATCACAAATTGCATATTCCGAGAGAATATATCCGGCTGGAAAGGTGGCGCAATAATGAGTGCAGGTAGCAAACCGAAAATAATCAACTGCCTGTTCCAGAACAACGTCGCCCAGTGGGGAGGTGGCTTGCACACAAGTGCAGTATATGGAAGCAGTCAAGGTCCGATTATGACCAATTGTACATTTGTGGATAATTTTGCCAACAACCATATCGGCGGGGGTGGAGTTTATTGTGACAGCACTGGTAAGACTACTCTGACTAATTGTATACTTTGGGGTAATACATCCCAGGGAGGGGGAGTGTATGAAGCTCAGGTTCATTTACCAAACCCTGTAATTAGTTACTGTTGTATCGAGGGTAGCTTTGGCAGCGATCCATTACTGGCACCAGATGGCTATCACCTGTTAGCTGGTTCGCCATGCATTGATGCCGGCGACCCGAGTTACATAGCCGAGCCTGACGAAAAGGATTTAGATGGCAAGCCGCGCGTAATCGGCGGCCGAATCGATATGGGAGCATACGAATACCAGCCGCGCATTTTATATGTCGATGACGACACCACCGGAAAAAACGACGGCTCATCATGGGCCGATGCCTACAACTACCTCCAGGATGCCTTAAGTGCCGCCTGGAGAGGCGACGAAATCCGGGTAGCCCAGGGCATTTATACACCCAACAGCAATTCAACTGAACCTGACGGCAGCGGTGACCGCGAAGCCACTTTCCAGCTTATCAACGGCGTAAAAATTCAAGGCGGCTGCGCCGGCGCAGGCACCCCAGACCCTAACGCTCGCGATATCGAACTTTACGAAACCACCCTCAGCGGCGACTTGAACGGAGATGATAATGGTTCTGATAACATTAGTGAAAACAGCTATCGTGTTGTGACCGGCAGCAGCACAGATGCAACAGCAGTCCTGGATGGCTTCACTGTCACCGCAAGCTGCGGCGAGAGGCCGGACAAGTGCGGGGGATTGTTCAATCTTTCCGGAAGTCCAACTGTTACCAACTGCACGTTTATTGATAATTGGGCACTTTACGGACATTCCGGCAATGGAATGTTCAACAGATACAGCAGCCCAACGATGACAAACTGCACGTTCGACGGCAGCGACCGCAACAATGCATTGTTAAATGAAATAAGCAGCCTGACAGTAACCAACTGCATATTTATCAAAAATGATTGGTGCGGGATAATAAGCTTTGGCGGCAGCCTGCAGATTACAAATTGCCTGTTCAGTGACAATAGGTGGGCGATTTTTATTGACTATTGTGATCCTATAATCAAAAACTGTACCTTCAGCGGTAATAATAAGGTCATAGAATACGATGGTGGTGCCTCGGCTGCACTCACCAACTGCATCGTGTGGAAAAACGCAGATGCAGACTCGTTCTATGCGGAAACCGTCAACTATAGCTGTTTGCAGGGGACATGGGATGAAGGTCAAGGCAATATAACAGAGAATCCTTTGTTCCTGGACCCCGACAATGGCGATTACCATCCGCTCGAAGATTCGCCTTGTATCGATACCGGTGACCCGAATTATGTCACCGGTCCAAACGAGACAGACCTCGACGGCAACCCGCGCGTAATGGGTGGGCGAATCGATATGGGTGCTTACGAGGCGCCAATACCAGCCAAAGCCAGATGTGTTTCCCGCACCATTAACCTCGCAAGCCAAGGCAAATGGATTACTTGCTACATCTGGCTTCCCGAAGAGTATAACGTCGCCGATATTGACCCCAACACCGTCCTTCTTGACGGCCAGGTTAAAGCTGAGTCCGTACTTCCAGATGAAAGACAGCAAGTTGCGACAGTCAAATTCATCCTCGAAGACGTTAAGGAGATTCTTACCATCGGCGAGGTTGAGTTGACAATCACCGGGCAACTTATTGACGGAACCACATTCGAGGCCGCAGATACAATCAAAGTAATAGACAAAGGCCCCGGAAAAAATAAATGAGACTTAAATGGATTGGCTGCTAAACCATCCATGCTCTTAATGCTCAGCCTGCTACGTTAGAAGTGAAGCGTAGAACTCCTAAGCAGACTTCTAACGGGGCTTGTCCCTCGTATTCTGTAACATCTAATTTGATGGCACCGTAAGGTGTCCCCAAGGGAGTGGCAGCCTCAAGCGCAGGGCTTCGACTGAGCTCAGCCGAATGTCCTTGGGGATGGCTCGGAGCAAATTCCGGCTAACAACACGCATTTATCGTGTTGCAGACCAATAGTCAATGTTAAGAAAACACGGTTCATCATGACCGGCCCGGGATGGGTACAACATTTTCCTTCGGTATCTCGACCGTCCCTTTATCGAAGTCCTCAGCCGTCGGCCGTAGCGTCAGGTTATAAAGGTCGGGCTTTGCTCTTGCATCACCCATGATTTCTTTCCACGAAACCTCTTGCCCGGTATAGGAGGAGATACGACCCATGATGGCTGTGGCAGTAGATTCGGCCACGGCCGTGGCCTGGTTGAGAGACCGGCCCTTGTTGACATAATAAAGCGTGTCGATTTGCTCCTGAATGTGACTGGCCGGTCCCTTCGGCAAATCAGCGGGGATAGGCGACTTCTTTGGCCTTGGGTGGTCATTGCCGCTCGTTCGCCCCTTTTCGTAGACGAAGTCGTGCCCCACCCAGTTCCAGCAGCCGGTGACCTGCCGGCACATCGAGTGGATATGCACGCCATCACCGTAGTCATAGTCCACGCTGAAGAAGTCATACATGTCACCGGCGTTGCGTCGCGCGCGACCGCCGAACCCAACAGCGCTGACCGGCGGCCCGCCGCAGAACCAGTTCGCAACGTCGATATTATGCACGTGCTGTTCCACCAGGTGGTCGCCCGAAAGCGTTATCCAGTTCTGCCACGACCGCACAAGGTCGTCCCCCGTCTTCGGATTAATCGGTTTTCTCCAGAACATGTGCCCCATACAGAACGAGACGCGCCCCGCGTAGAGTCTGCCTAATGCTTTCTCGACTGCGACTGCCTGGTGCGTCTTGATATAGTTCCAGTCGTGCCGCATCTCCGTACCGGCTGTAATCACTAAGCCCTTCTTTTCCGCCTCTTTCCCCGCCGCGATAACACGTCGGCAGCCGGGCGGGTCCACGGCGACCGGCTTCTCGATAAAGGCGTGTTTGCCGGCCTTGACCGCCGCCTCGACGTGCAGCGGACGAAACAGCGGTGCAGTTGCCATCAGAACAATCTCCACGTCCGTCTCTAATAATTTCTGATAGCAGGTGGCACCGCCGAAGCAGCGGTTATCCGGAACGTTAAATTGTTTACCTGCCCGAAGTGCCCGGTCTCTGAAGTAGTCGGCTGTAGCAACGACACGAACGTCGAAGCCGAGAATCTTGCCCGCTTCGAGCGAACCGGCCGCCGCACCCCGGCCACGCCCGCCGCAGCCGATTAGCCCGATTTTGAACGTCTTGCCTTGCCCCTTCGCCGTTCTTCCAAGGATAGTGGGGGCGCTTAACGCCACACCTGTACTCAAGGCCGTTCGTACGAATTCACGTCGTGATAGTTCACTTGACTTTTTCATAAGACTTGTCCTCCAATGGCTTATAAAATTCATTTAACACTTAAAACTTAAAACATAAAAATACCACAATCTCCTCCGCATTGCAAGAATCTCCTAATTGGCCCCGCAATTCTTGCCCTGAGCGTAGTCGTAGGGTATTGAGGGATTGAGCAAAGAATCCCATCGCCAAATCCTTGGCCCGTTAGAAGTAAGGCGCATAAGCCTTGTTCACTTTCTAACTCGGCTGAAATTTGAAATTTTTCTTTTTTTCCCCTTGACTTTCTCCGCGTAAAGCATACAATTATGGCACTTTCATAGATGGAGAAAATCAATGCACGGAGAAAATAACGTGCAGTTTCTCAAAAAAATAAGTCCGTATTTCTTTAGTCTTGATAAAGGGTGCCGCTCGACATTTCTGCTGTCAACTTGTGGGCCTTAAAACAGCACGATATAGCGGTGCCCTTTTTAACACTTATCCCCGAAATTGTAACAGTCCCGCCCCGTTAGAAGTTAACCATCAGAGCTTCACCGGACTTCTAACAGAGTGGGGATACAGTGATGTTGGCTTCATGATAGAGAATACTATTGTAGTAAATACCTCAACTCTATAGCTTTGTTCCACAGAATTTACAGTACTTGGCATCCCTGTCATGGCCTTCGGCACTACAGTTGGGGCATGCTTGGGAAGTGGATTTGGCTGTGTAGGTTTGAGATAATTCTACAGTCACAATCCCTGTTGGGACGGCTATTATCGAATACCCTAAGATCATCACAATAGCTGCCAGAAATTGTCCCGGGCCCGTATTTGGTGATATGTCACCATAGCCGACAGTGGTAAGAGTCACAACAGCCCAATACACGCTTCGTGGTATACTTGTAAAACCATTTTCCTCTCCCTCGATAACATACATCACTGAGCCTATGACAACAACCAATGTGAAAACGACAAAAAGAAATACAATAATTTTTCTGCGACTTGCGTGCAGAGTTTTCCTTAACAGAGCGGCTTCCTTCGTGTGGTGACCAAGCTTCATGACACGAAAAACACGCAGTACTCTCAGAACTCTAACTACCGACAGATAGCGACTGCCAAAAAACAGTAAACTCATATACGTGGGAAGTATCGCCAACAGGTCTACGATGCCAAAGAAACTGAATGCGTATCGAGTTGGCCTTCCGACACAGAGCAATCGCAGGATGTACTCTACTGTGAAAAGAATTGTGAAGAACCATTCAGCGGCATATAAGAACTGGCCACATTTCGCTCTGACGGAGCTTACACTGTCAAGCATGACCGTCAGGACGCTTAGCGAAATGCTTATTATCAACACTATGTCAAACCATTTACCTGCCGGCGTCTCTGCTTCAAAGATGATTCCAAACAGGATTTCACGCCATCCACGGTTAGCCTTGTCCTTAACAATGGAATTCATGATTGAACCTCTCGTATAATCTACAATTTGTTATGATTCCAATATGTGGGTATTGCTCTACAGGATACTACCAATTTCTGGTAGGAGCAAGGGAATAGGCGGTAGAACACTCTCAGGCCGATACGACTCCAAAAATCCCCAACTCCCCACACTCTTGCTGCTCGGTATGCCCCGCACAAATTAGGCGTGTCCGGCAATAAAAGAGCTTCAGCCCCGCCCACAGAATCTACTATCGTAGCTATCAGATGGATTGTCGATCTCGTTCCATAAGAAGGAGCTTTTGGGAAGTCTGCCTCAAAATCACCCGTTTCTGCCATCCAAAACATTGTGACCATCCTAAGTTGGAAAATGCAATGGGCCAAAGATGTAGGCAGCCTCTGTGAGTCAATTTTGACCGTACATTGAAGCTGGATTTGTTAAGCCGGATTTAGTATATTCAATGAAGCTAAGCAGCGTCGCTGAGCAGGGATAAAGGCAAAATCCCGAAAATATCTAAATCGCATTACAATGAAAAAGGAAAAAGCTATGAAATCCACATTGTGTATTAAGGTTTTGTGGTTGTCCATATTCGCGGTCCTTTTTGCTGCGGGTTCGGTTTACGCCAAAGATGGCGCCCTTTCACCCAAGCTTATTGAGCGGATTCAGTCGGATTTTAAAAAGGACGCTCACATCCGGGCGATGTACAACTCGATAACCAATAACAACATTAAAAATCTGGCCCTGAACCGGGACATCCTGCGACAACACAATGAATTTTTCAGTGACAAGGTCAAAGTCAAAGGCATTACGAACCAGAAATCCAGCGGCCGATGCTGGTTGTTTGCCGGACTTAATTCGCTTCGGCCGGCGGTGATCGCAAAAAATAACCTAAAAGAGTTTGAATTTTCACAGATTTATTTGGCCTTCTGGGACAAGATGGAAAAGGCAAATACCTTCCTTCAGTATATGATCGATTTTCGTGACCTGGACCTGATGGATCGGGAAATGGTGAGTATCCTTCGTGGAGAGCCGGGTGACGGAGGGTACTGGGAGAATTTTGCCGACCTTGTAAACAAATACGGCGTTGTTCCCAAAGAGGCTATGCCGGAAACGAACAGCTCGGAAAATACGAGAATGATGAATAAGGTGCTCTACCAGAAACTACGATCTGATGCTGTGAAACTGCATAAAATGCATCGAGCCGGAAAAAGCGTTCAGATACTGAGCAAGGCCAAGGAAAAGATGCTTTCCGAAGTATATCATATTCTTGTGGTGAACCTGGGTGAGCCGCCAAAACAATTTAGCTTTAGATATGAGACGAAGAAAGATTCCTCCAAAGAGAAAGACGAGCATAAGGAAAACAACGGAGACGAAAACAACGAAGAAGGTACGATTGACAGTGATGAAACCCTGCAAATCTCTACAACGCCGAAACGCTTTTTCGAGGAGTTCGTCGGCGCAAATCTGAATGACTATGTAAATGTTTTCAACGATACGACAAGGGAATACGGCAAGCATTACCAGATTCGTAAGTCTCGAAATATTTACGACGGGCATGATATAAGTTATGTAAATGTGGACATCGAAACACTTAAAGCTCTCGCGATAAGTTCCATCAGGGATGGAACGCCGATGCTGTTTGCCGCGGACGTCAGTTACGACCAGAGCAGCGAGCATGGAATTATGGCGGACGGTCTCTATGATTATCAATCCATCTATAATATTGAAATCAGCCTGACAAAGGCAGAACGGGCCTTGTATCGCAGCAGTGTGCGTAATCACGGAATGACGCTTATCGGCGTTGACCTTAAGGATGAAAAGCCGGTCAAGTGGTGGGTCGAAAACAGTTGGGGTGAGGATAAAGGCAGCAAAGGTTACTGGACAATGTATGACAACTGGTTTGACCTGCACGTTTATAACATCATTGTGCACAAAAAGTACGTGCCCAAAGAGATTCTGAAAATTAAAGATGAGCCGGC
>DATLBB010000010.1:0-3133 GCA_035527155.1 Sedimentisphaerales bacterium | reverse complement strand
GATGGGTGGACACCTTGTTGCTGTCGGCAATTTAGAAAAGACGGCTGAGTTTGATTTGCAGAAGTTCATTGCCAGCGAGCTTACCTTCGCAGGCTCATACGCCAGCTCGGGTGAATTTCGTGATTGCATAGAGTCAGTAGCTTCAGGCAAAATAAATGTGGGGCCGTTAATCAGCGATGTTTTACCTTTGAAAGATGGGCCGCGTGCTTTTGAGCGGCTGCTCAAGGCTGAGGAAAATTTACTCAAAATCGTTTTAGAACCATAAAAAACCTTATGTCACCCTGAGCGCAGCTAAGGGTCTATTCTTGAAAGTTTGAGGAAGTGAAGATGACGGAACTTTTTGACCTTACCGACAAAGTAGCAATTGTAACCGGAGCGAGTCGCGGCCTGGGCCAATATTTTGCCAGGGCACTTACCAAAGCGGGTGCTGATTTGGTGATTACCAGCCGGGATGTATCGAGGCTGACTGAATTCAAGCAGGAAATAGAGTCATTGGGCAGGATGGCGTTACCGGTTCAGTTGGATGTGCTTTCACAAAGTGACATTGATAATATGGTCAGCATGACAATAAAAGAATATGGGAAAATTGATATCTTAGTCAATAATGCCGGCCTGAATATCCGAAAACCAAGCACCGAAGTTTCCCAGCAGGATTGGGACACCGTATTAGATACCAATCTTAAAGGGAGCTTCTTCTGTGCCCAGGCAGTAGCTAAGGAGATGATAAAACAAAAGCACGGCAGGATAATAAACGTCGGTTCGTGTACGTGTGTCTTTGGTATGGAGGGGATTGCAGCTTATACTGCAAGCCGAGGCGCTATCTTGTCGATGACCAGAAGCCTGGCCGCAGAGTGGGGCAAGTTCGGAATCACTGTAAATGTGCTGGCTCCCGGGTGGTTCAAGACGGCACAAAACGCGGTGTTATATGAGAACAAAGAATGGGTTGATTATATTACAGAACGCATTCCTCTAAACCGACCCGGACAACCACATGACCTTGACGGTACAGTTATCTTTTTGGCTTCGGACGCTTCGCAATATATTACAGGCCAGATAATTTTAGTGGATGGCGGATTTACAACAGGAGCGACAAAAGCAATTACTTGAAACTGGTAACTGGTAAATGATATATTCGAATAACCAATAACCAAACGCAACCGTATTTTTTATGAAATAGCGTCAAATATAATAGTGGAGGATGTAATCATGAGTCGGAAAGTTTTGCTGACAATTTTGTTAATGGCATTCCTGACGTTACCGTTTATCACCCAGGCTGAAGCAAAAGTCTTTCGTCTTGGCATGATTGGCCTTGACACCTCACATGTCATCGCTTTTACCAGGCTTATAAATGACCCTGCGAAAAACTATGGCTGCAGAGTTGTTGTCGGCTATCCCGGTGGTTCGCCCGATATTCCTGCGTCGGCTAATCGAGTGGATAAGTATACCAAGCAACTGCGTGAAGAGTGCGGCGTGGAAATTGTTGAAAGCATTGAAGAATTATGCCGGAAGGTTGACGGAGTGCTCCTGGAGAGTGTTGACGGCCGGCCTCACCTGGAACAGGTAAGACCTGTCATTGCGGCGAAAAAACCAGTCTTTATCGACAAGCCTATGGCCGGCAATCTGGCAGATGTGATTGAAATATTTCAACTCGCTAAGGAGAACAAAGTGCCGTGCTGGTCGAGTTCTTCTCTACGTTTTAGTCCAGATATTATCGGGATGAGAAACAACGACAATGTCGGCAAGATACTTGGCTGCGATGCATTCAGTCCATGCAGTCTCGAAGAGCATCATCCCGACCTCTATTGGTACGGTGTGCACGGCGTCGAGATTCTGTTTACCATCATGGGTCCCGGCTGCGAGAGTGTCAGACGTATACAAACCAAAGACGTTGAATTCGTTGTCGGAGTTTGGAAAGATGGGCGAATTGGCACCTACAGAGGTCTGCAAAAAGGCAAAACCGACTATGGCGCCTTGGTGTACGGCACAAAGGGTATAGGCCAAAGCGGCAGATACGCAGGCTATGGACATCTTGTGGATGAAATAATCAAGTTCTTCAAGACCGGTAAAGCACCTGTGCCGGTGGAGGAAACGACCGAGATTTTCGCTTTTATGTCCGCTGCCGATGAATCCAAAGCAAAAGGCGGAGCTGCGGTTTCCCTTGCCTCGGTAATCGAAAAAGCTAAAGAACACAACGAACTTCGCCGTTCTCGGAAGGGTCGCTAATGAGCACTTTCAAAAATGCGGTTTTGTTATTTATTGCGTTGTTTTTATGCTGCTGTTGTGAGGCATCATCTGAAAAGCTGGTCGGTGAGAACCTGTTGACCAATGGCGACTTCGAACGAGGACTTTCAGGCTGGAATGAGCTCTGGACCCGCACACCCAGCGGCAGCGCTGCAATTGATACCCGACTGTTTCATAGCGGGCAGCAGTCGGTGCGGATAGAGCATAGTGGCCGGCAGGATTGGAGTTTCCATCAAGAGAAAGTGCTTTCAGTTGAGCCCGGCCAAATCTATGAACTTGGCGGCTGGGTACGTGTGGAAGGAGAAGGTACTACAACATTATCAGTCACCTTGCGAGATGAAAATAACCAGGTAATAGATTGGTCATTCGGCGGCGTCCAGTCGCGAGCAACCGACAAGTGGCGAAAACTGAATTCTCGATTTATCATTCCTGCCCGCAGTAAGACCATTCTGCCTCGACTGATTGGCCACGGGCCTGCTACGGTGTGGTTGGATGACGCCACTTTGCACCTGGTTGGAACTCTGGACAAACTGCGGGCGAAGAAGCTGCCCCAAACACTAATGATTGCCAACGAGGTGTTAGAGGTTACGTTTAAGGTGGCTGATGCTGCGCTTTCAGTGGTTGACCGTCGCACAGGGAAGAAATGGGTACAAACAGCCACTGTAGACACAGTGGTTCTCGATGCTAAGGTGACCGGAGATGGTTTTACCCTGCGTTTGTTAGAGCCGGCAAGCATGCTAAACATCGACGTTGGCATCAGACTTGAACCAAAGCAATCCGAGTTGGTCGTGGAACTTGCAGGCCAGCCGGACTTAGCAAAGACCGTGCAGTTTCCTCATCCGTTCGTTACCGGCGAGGGGACTTTCCTGGTGATGCCGGTCAATGAGGGCAT
>DATLBB010000009.1:0-2073 GCA_035527155.1 Sedimentisphaerales bacterium | reverse complement strand
GGCAATCCTCGGGCCTGGGCGGATAATAGAAGTCGGACTTGTTAATCTGGTCCCAGGTGACCTCCTTGCCGGTGTAACAGGAGATTTGACCCATCACGGTTATCATTGTGCTGCGGACCATGTAGTCGCCGTTATTGACGGGCTTGCCGGAGCGAATCGCCTCGAAGAGTACGTCGTGCTCTCTCTGGTATGGATTGCATCTGCCCTGCCAGCGCCAGTTTGTTTCGCCCCATATCCGGCATCCCAGAACAGAGGCCCTGCCCTTGCTGCCATGCACAATGCTGGAAGTACTGTTATAGCATCCGGTCGTCGTTCGGCAGAAGGCGTAGATAGGTACACCGTTGGCAAATTCGTAAACGACGGAATGGTGGTCGAATACATCGCCGTAGATAGGGTCGGTCATTGAAGAGCGTCCAGCCATGCCGTGGCATTTCACGGGGGCCTGGTCGTGCATCGCCCAACTGGAACGGTCGAGGTTGTGCACGAGCGATTGGGGGACATCATCTCCTGAGAGCCAGCGAAAATGGTACTGTGTGCTGCACTGCCACTCGAGCTCCGTGAGTCCCTGCTTGCGCGGGATGATAACGTACGGTGGGCGGATGAAGTTTTCTTCGATGGCGACTATGTCACCAATGGCGCCATCGTAGATACGCTGGACCGTCTCGGCGTAACCCGTGTGGTATCGGCTTTGCAGACCGGAGACGAGGGAAAGACGCTTCCGTTTTGCGAGCTCGGCGGCCTTTTGCATGAGCTTTAGCCCGGCCGGGTCGATACCGTGGGGTTTCTCAACGAAGACATGCTTTCCTGCCTTAATTGCGGTCATGGCATGGAGAGGATGGAACTTGGCAGCGTTGGCAATCACCACTACGTCCGACGACTTAATGACGTGCTTGTAGCCGTCGAAGCCGGCAAAACAGTGATCGTCGTCCACAGCGACCTGGTCTTTTTTCTGTCCCTTGAGGACCTCGCGTTTCTGTTTGACGCGGTCCATGAAGATGTCACACATCGCAACCAGCCGCGTGCCGGGGTCCGCGGTGAGCGCCTGTTCGGCAGCACCGGTGTTACGTCCGCCGCAGCCGATCATACCCACGCGGATGATATCGCTGCCGGCGGCATACACACTGCGACTGATATCCAGCGCGCCCGACACGGCAGCCGAAGCCACCATGGTTGAAGCTTTCAAGAAGTCACGCCGCGTTGTTTCGGTTTTTTTTTCTGTTTTATTTGAATCTGCCATAATACCTCCTTTTCCAATGTATCTTTGTTAATCGAAATTTGCCATATAGATCGCTTAGGAGCTTTCCCCAACCTTCCGATGCGTTATTTTACCAAATCCACTCCCGAACTTCTACCACTTTTGCTCCTTTTTGTGCCAAGACAAGCTCCTGCAGCAGCTACTTTCAGGAAATCACGTCTGTATTTGGGGCCGGACGATACGTTAGAATTTAATTCATTCATCGCACACTCCTATCTGGAATAATAGTTGCACAATACCGGGTCTTAAAAGCCAGATTATAGGTGGGGCAGAGAAAAATGAAAAACAAAAAGACCTCACAGAAGGTGAAATTGGCTTTGTTTGGCTTTGTATTGGGTTTGTATTGGCTTTGTTTTCAAAAAGCGTCAAATTGGATATATTTTCATAATCCTTTGTTAATACTTTATTTACGTTCATTTGGGCATTTGGCAAATTGGCTTTGATTGGCTTTGAATTGGCTTTGTTTTTCCCGCTTCCGCCAAGTGTCTCATTTCCATATTCCTTTGTTATAACATGACTTACGTTCATTTGACTATCCGGGAAATTGGGTTTGTTTTGCATAATAAGGTCATAAATGGTTGACAACTTGGGCAAAATAGGCGGTTTGTTCGGTGGGCGGTGAAATTTGGGGCGTTACGGCTGTTTGCGTAGCTTTTAGTTGGTAGTTCATTAGTTCGTAGTTCGTTGTTTCCTTCGACTACGCTCAGGACAGGCTCCGTTGGTAGTTGACTATTGGCCATAGAGCAATCACCATTCACCCCAGCACCAATTGAGCTTAGGCTTGCGCCTAATTGGTGCGGGATCATAATCCCATAACG
>DATLBB010000008.1:0-12303 GCA_035527155.1 Sedimentisphaerales bacterium | reverse complement strand
CGGGGGATATTTATAGGCTGGAACAGGCTGGAGTTCGGGGGGCAGAGATATGATTTATGGCACATGTCAGGCGTGGCGCAGGTGCATCAGAAATTCTTAGAGATGGCAGCCGGTCCGGTACTGGCAAGATCAAAGTCACTGGTTCACTGGAACGACAAGGGCGGCGAGGCGATGATTGCTGAGCAGCGCCAGGTTACTGTATTTGGCCAAAGTGAGCCGACAGTTTTGCTGCTGGAATTTGAGAGCGAACTCAAAGCTGTCAGGGGTGATGTTTTTCTCAATGGCGATCCTGAGCACGCAGGTATGCAGTATCGGGCGCATAATGATGTTGCATCCGGCAGCAAAGATGTTAAGGCAACATACCTGTTTCACGAAGATGGTATTAATCCTAAAAAGGACACGGACCTTCCGTGGGCGGCGATGTCGTGTGGGTTGAATGGGCGGCGCTACAGCGTCCAGCATATGAATCATCCCGACAATCCGAAGCCGACTATCTATTCGGCATACCGGGATTACGGCCGGTTCGGAGCGTTCTTCAAAAAGAAAATCGGCGCCGGTGACACGTTGACGCTGCGCTATCGGATTTTAGTTGTGGAAAGTGAAATGCCGAAGCGGGTCGAGCTGGCAGACAAGTATTCGGCATTTGTTGACAGTCCAAAGATTGAAATCCTGAAACGGTGACACGGTTGGAGGATTAAACCTCTTATGCGCGACGATTGAGAGTAATAAATCGGTTCGAGTGGTTCGAAGGAAGGTAGTTTTTCGCAGGAATTTTGGGATTGCTTATCAAGTCCCGCAGGTTATAATATAGCGATAATTCGGAGTGTTGGCAAGGATGCACCTCCTTTTTGTGTATAACTCCTTTTGTAAGAGGCAGTTGCACAATTACCGTAATCAAAAGCAGAGGAAGTTGCAATAAAATGGCGCTCGTAAGCGTTATTTCCTGTAGATAAAAGGTTTACGCATTTTTCAATAAGGATTTTGTATTTCGAGTTAAGGAGAATTACAAATGGCAAGACCTGTAACACTTTTCACCGGACAGTGGGCGGATTTGCCTCTGGAGAAATTGGCCAAAAAGGCAGCAAGCTGGGGATACGATGGGCTGGAGTTAGCTTGCTGGGGCGACCACTTCGATGTTGACAAGGCCCTGAGTGACAGCGGCTACTGCAAGGCCAAGCGTGCCCTGCTGAAGAAGTACGGCCTGAAAGTGTTCGCAATCTCGACACATCTAGTTGGCCAGGCTGTGTGCGACAATATTGACGAACGCCATCAGGCAATCCTGCCGCCGGATGTCTGGGGTGACGGCGACCCCGAGGGTGTCCGCAAGCGTGCAGCCCAGAAGGTCATCGATGCCGCCAAGGCCGCGAAGAAGCTGGGTGTAAAGGTGGTCAATGGTTTTACGGGAAGTTCCATCTGGCACATGGTTTATTCATTCCCGCCGGCCTCACCGGATGCTATCGAGGCAGGTTACAAGGACTTCGCAAAGCGGTGGCGGCGCATCCTCGACGCCTTCAAGGCTGAGGGCGTGAAGTTCGCTCTGGAGGTGCATCCGACTGAAATCGCGTTTGACATTGTCTCAGCCCAGCGAGCTATCAAAGCCGTCAGAGGCCACAAGTCATTTGGTTTCAACTACGACCCCAGCCATCTCGGTTATCAGGGCGTGGACTACGTCAAGTTCATCCGGACCTTCCCGGACCGCATCTTCCACGCTCATATGAAGGACGTCTGGTGGGGACATGGCGACGGCACCGTAGGTGTATTCGGCGGCCATACCGAGTTTGCCGACCCGCGGCGCTACTGGGACTTCCGCTCGATTGGTCACGGCGATATCGACTTCGAAGAAATTATTGTGGCCTTGAATGATATCGGCTACCAGGGACCGCTTTCGGTAGAGTGGGAAGACAGCCGAATGGACCGGGAACACGGCGCAAAAGAGGCGTGCGAGTTCTTCAAGCAGGCAGATTTCAAGCCGTCCCAGGTCGCCTTCGATGCGGCATTTGATAAATAGAATTAGAACTTTGAGGGTTCTAAACAGATTGTTTTGGATTAGCCAAGGCTACAATTGCAGGAAGGGTAGTTATGAGTAACAAAAGCAGTATTAGCCGGCGCCAGTTCCTCGGGAAAGCCGCCGGTACCGTGGTGGGGGCAATAAGTTTTCCATACATTGTACCCTCATCAGTTCTGGGCCAAGCCGGCTCTGTAGCACCGAGCAATCGGATTACCATGGGCTGCATTGGTATTGGCTGGCAGGGGGGCAGCAACATGAACTCCTTCCTCGGCCATAAAGATTGTCAAATCATTGCCGCCTGCGACGTGGACAAAAATCATCTGCAAGGTGCGGTCAATCGTATCAACGGTCGTTACAAAAACAAAGACTGTTCTGTGTACCATGACTTTCGTGAGCTGCTGGCGCGCGATGATATCGATGCGGTCTCGCTGGGTCTGCCGGACCATTGGCACGCAGTTCCTGCCGTTGCGGCGGCAAAGTCGGGCAAGGACATTTTCGGCGAAAAACCTCTCTCGCATAACTTAAAAGAGGGTCGCGCGATGTGCGATGCGGTGAAGCGTTACGGCCGGGTATGGCAGACCGGCAGTTGGCAGCGGTCACAGTCCCACTTCCGCCAGGCATGCGAGCTTGTAATTAACGGCCGAGTCGGTAAGGTACACACTGTCGAGGTTGGGCTGCCTTCCGGGCACAGCGATTTTGGCGGAACCAAGGGGCAGGAAGGGATTGGTCCGCCGCCCGCGGAACTGGACTACGATTTCTGGATTGGGCCGGCACCCTATTCACCATACTGCCCGGCACGCGTGCACAAAAATTGGCGATGGCACTTAGACCTCGGCGGCGGTCAGCTTATGGACTGGATTGGCCACCATGTTGACATTGCGCACTGGGGTCTGGGCTGTGACTACACCGGGCCTTCCGAAATCGAGGGCCAGGGCGAATATCCCAAAGTCGGTTTATGGAACACGGCAACAAAATATCGCCTGACAGCAAAGTATCCTAAGGGAGTCACGATGACTATTGCCGGTGGGCACCGGGACATTCGCGGCGGGACGAAGTGGATTGGCGAAGATGGGTGGGTCTGGGTTGACCGCGGCGGAATGGATGCAAACCCGAAGGAAATACTCAAGGAAAAGATTGGGCCTGATGAGATACACCTTTTCCAATCGCCCGGTCATTGGCGCAACTTTCTGGACTGTGTTAAGAGCCGTAAGACGACGCTGACGCCGTGTGAGGTTGCACACCGCTCGGCGACGCCGGGACACTTAGGGCAGATTGCGATGCTTCTGGGTCGCAAGATACGCTTTAATCCTGAAACCGAAGAGATACCTGGCGACCCAACTGCGACGAGGATGCTCGGCAGGCCGATGCGAAGCCCGTGGCACATTTGAAATGATTAATGATAAATGATTATTGATGACTGAAAACCAACTGTAACCTGTCAATTGCAAGAAATATGAGTTCTTGCTATGAAGAAAAGAGAGCTTAGTCGGCGTCAGTTTTTGAAATGCGCAACGGTTGCTGCTGCGGGGGTGGCAGGTTTTCCGTATTTCGTCCCATTTTCAGCTCTTGGCAAAGCCGGTAGTGTCGCGCCGAGCAACCGGATTACTATGGGCTGTATTGGCGTGGGGGGTAAGAGGCCTGGCGGCCAGGGCACGGTTGACTTGCAGGGTTTCTTAGGCAGAGATGATGTGAAGGTTGTTGCCGTCTGCGACGTTGATAGAGTTCATCGCAATTGGGCCCGTGATATCGTCAACGAAAAATACGGCAGCAAGGATTGTTCTACATATAATGATTTCCGTGAGTTGCTTGCTCGCGCCGATATCGACGCCGTATCGATAGTTGTGCCGGACCATTGGCACGCTATCATTGCGGTTACGGCTGCCCGGGCCGGTAAGGACGTTTTTTGCCAGAAGCCATTAGCTTACAGCATCGCTGAGGGCCGGGCGATTTGCGATGCCGTCAAGAAGTACGGCGTGGTGTGGCAAACCGGCAACAGCATGCGTTCGAGCAGGAATGTGCGTTTCGCCTGCGAATTAGTGCAAAATGGGCGAATCGGCAAGGTGCATACGGTGAAGGTGGGGCTGCCCAATGTCAACAATGTAGCTGATAACGGCGACAGAATTCATCGTGAAACAAAGCCTGCGGCGGTGCCTGAGGGCCTTGATTATGATATGTGGCTGGGTCCTGCGCCGTGGACAGCTTACAGCCCCGGTCGGTGCCACTGGAACTTCCGCTGGGTCAATGACTACTCCGGCGGACAGATAACCGACTGGGCCGGTCACTATTGCGATGTCGCCCAGTGGGGGATGGGTACGGATTTGACCGGGCCGATTGAAGTCGAAGGCGAGGGTGTTTTCCCTGCTGATAGTCTTTTTGATACGGTTGAAAATTACCGTTTTGATTGCAGGTATGCCGAAGGATTCACGATGATTGTGGCCGGACCTTTCAAGGATGGTGTTCGGTTCGAGGGCAGCGAAGGGTGGATTTTTGTGAGTGCCGGGGAACTGGATGCGCAGCCGAAGTCGCTTCTGGACTCGGTCATTGGAACGGATGAAATTCATCTGTATAAGAGTAACGACCACAAAGGAAATTTCCTTGATTGCATTCGCACGCGGTCGGAGGCTGTTTCGCCCGCAAAGGTTGCGCAGCGTTCTGTCTCTGTCGGCCACCTGGGCCTGATTGCCATGAGATTGGGGCGCAAGCTCAGATGGAAGCCTGAGAATGAGCTATTTGTCAACGATTCGGAAGCTGACCGTTTATTGTCGCGGCCGATGCGAAGCCCGTGGCACATTTGAAATGATTAATGATAAATGATTATTGATGACTAAAAAGCAACTGTAACTTGTCAATTGTAGGAAATAAGAGTTCTTGCCATGAAGAAAAGAGAATTTAGTCGGCGACAGTTTTTGAGAAAGGCCGCTGGTACTGCGGTGGGGACAGTAGGTTTTCCGTATATTGTTGCGTCGTCAGCTCTTGGTAAGGCCGGCTCTGTTGCGGCGAGCGAGCGGATTGTGATGGGCTGCATCGGAGTGGGCGGCCAGGGCACGGGCAACATGCGTGGTTTTCTTGGTAAAGCTGATGCGCAGGTTGTCGCCGTTTGTGATGTTATTGAGGACCGGCGGCAAAAAGCCAAGGGCATTGTAGACCGGCGCTACGGTGATAAGGGATGTGCGAGCTATAACGATTTCCGTGATGTGCTGCACCGCCCCGACATCGACGCGGTGGTGATTGTTACCCAGGACCATTGGCACGCGGTGATTGCGGTGGCGGCGGCAAAGGCCGGTAAAGATATGTATTGCGAAAAACCGTTAGGTGTGGCGGTGGTCGAGGGCCGGGCGATTGCGCGTGCCGTACGAACCTACGGCCGAGTGTTTCAGACCGGTACGCAGCAGCGGTCGGACCAAAAGTTTCGGTTTGCCTGTGAGCTTGCGAGAAACGGATACCTTGGCAAGATACACACGGTCAAGGTCGCTGCACCGGGGCCTGAGTACAAGCGAACATATCGCAAGCCTACTACGGAGGAACCGATTCCGGCAGGGCTGGATTACGATATGTACATTGGTCCAGCTCCGATGAAACCTTATAACGGCGGGCGACTGGCCTGGCCTGACTGGTATCTTATCTGGGATTACTGCGCCGGCTTTAGCGTCAACTGGGGCGTCCATCATCTTGATATCGCTAACTGGGGCTGCCCGGCGGTTTCCGACGAGCCGTTTGAGTTCAAGTGCAAAGGCAGTCACCGTGACGACGGCCTGACTGATAACATCAACGATTGGCAGGCTGAGTTCAACTATGTAAGCGGCCTGCGTATGAGTTTTAGCGATACCGGCAACCCCAATAAGCAGGGCTGCCAATTCGAGGGCGACAAAGGCTGGGTGCACGTCAACCGCGCAGGAATCCGGGCCGAGCCGGCGTCGTTGCTGAAGGTGAAAATCAAGCCCGATGAGATACACCTCCACGAGTCCAACAACCACCACGCAGACTTCCTTAACTGTGTCCGGACCCGAAGTGACCCGGTATCTCCGGTCGAAGCCGGCCACAAGGCTTCCAATCTCGGTTTGATTACCGACATCGCCGCACGAGTGAATCGGAGGTTAAAATGGGACCCTAAGAAAGAAGTGTTTGTGAATGATTCCGAAGCCGACCGTTTTTTGTCGAGGCCTATGCGAAGCCCATGGCACTTATGAAATGATAAATGATAAATGATAAATGATTAGTGATTAATCACGAATGACCAAAGGATAATGAGGTATGAGAGTTTTTGCTATGAGAGAGAAAGAATTGAATCGGCGTCAGTTTTTGAGAAAGGCGGCGGGTGTGTCCGCAGCCGCAGTGAGTTTTCCATACGTTGTTGCCTCGTCGGCTCTGGGCAAAGCGGGCAGTGCCGCGCCGAGTAACCGGATTACGATGGGCTTTATAGGTACGGGCAAGCAGAGCCAGCATCTGATGAGGTCGTTTCTGAACTCACCCGGCACGCATGTTCTTGCCGCCTGCGACGTTGACAAACTAAAGCTGGAACGCGGACAGAAAATAATTGAAGACCACTACGCCAACAAGGGCGGCGGCACATACAAGGGCTGTAAAACATACGGAGACTTTCGTGAGCTGGTTGCAAGGGACGACATTGATTCGGTAGTGATTGCAACCCCAGACCACTGGCACGCGATTACGGTTATCCAGTCGGCCAAGGCAGGTAAGGATATTTATTGCGAGAAGCCGCTTTCGCAGACTATTGCTGAGGCCAGGGCGATGATCAATGCGGTGAGGCGCTACGGCCGGGTCTTCCAGACCGGAAGCATGCAGCGTTCAGACTGGCACTTCCGCTTAGGCTGCGAGCTGGTTCTCAACGGGTACATCGGTGAATTAAAACATGCAACGGTCGGCGTTGGCGGGCCGCCTGAAGACAAGCCTTTAGCCGCACAACCTGTACCGGATTATCTCGATTGGGAGATGTGGGTCGGCCCGGCAAAGTGGAGGCCGTACAATTCGGAATTGTCTCCCCATCTTAGCTGGGATGGTTTTCCTCATTGGCGTTATCACAGCAGTTTTGGCGGCGGTGGGATGACGGACTGGGGAGCACACCACTTCGATATCGCCCAGTGGGGTATGGGTATGGATGAGAGCGGGCCGGTTGAAATCATTCCGCCGGACGGTAAGGATTATAAAGTGCTTACTTATAAGTACGCAACCGGTGTTACGATGACCCGTGATAACGCCAATGGTGTTTTGTTTACCGGTACTAAAGGCAAGGTGGAGGTGAATCGGGGACATATACGTACCTGGCCTGAAGAGCTTAAGAATCAACAAATCGGTCCGAATGAGATACACCTATATGAGTGTAAAAATCATTACACCGACTGGCTGGACGCCGTTCGAAATCGCACCAAGCCGATTTGCGATATAGAGACCGGTTGCCGGTCGGTAACCGTCTGTCATTTAGGCAATATAGCATACAAGCTTGGGCGGCCGCTGAAATGGAACCCAAACCGTGAGGTGTTTGTGGGAGATGAAGAAGCAAACCGTTTACTGTCGCGTCCGATGCGCAGCCCATGGCACTTATGAAATGATTATTGATATATTGGTTAACCTGATTCGGAGTTTTAGTTATGAAAAAGAAAAAAATTAGTCGTCGTCGGTTTATGAAAAGCACTGTTGCCGCCGCTGCAGGCGTGGCAGGTTTTCCGTATTTTGTATGCTCTTCGGCATTTGGCCAGGCCGGCCGACCGGCGCCGAGCAACCGGATTACTTTGGGTTGCATTGGGATGGGCGGCCAGGGCACCGGTGACATGAGGGGCTTCTTAGGCAAGAAGGAAATTCAGGTTGTTGCCGTCTGTGATGTTGATAAGAAGAATCTCGACCGGGCCAAAAAGTTAGTGGATGATAAATATGGCAATAGTGACTGCAAGATGTACCTTGATTTCCGTGAAGTGATAGAGCGTAAAGACATAGATGCTCTTTTATTGGCACTGCCGGACCAGTGGCATTCGATACCTGCAATTATGGGTGCCCGTGCCGGTAAGGACATGTATGCGGAAAAACCGCTTGCGCGTACGATTCGGGAGGGCCGGGCCATCTGCGATGCTGTACATCGTTACGGCAGGATATGGCAGACCGGAAGCTGGCAGCGCTCCGTCGGGCACTTTCGCCGGGCCTGTGAGTTGGTCCGCAACGGGCGGATTGGCAAGGTCAATAAGGTCGAAGTAGGTCTGCCGACCGGAGGCGGCGGAGGCAATAATCCCGTGCAGCCGGTCCCTGAAGGTGTGGATTGGGACTTCTGGCTTGGGCCTGCTCCGTGGGTACCTTACAGAGGTGTGATGCACTGGAACTGGCGATGGATAATGGACTACTCCGGCGGACAGCTTACCGACTGGGCGGGTCACCATATAGACATTGCTCACTGGGGTCTGGGGCTTGACCGTACAGGTCCGGTTGAAATAGAGGGTAAGGGTGTTTATCCCAAGGACGGCATGTATGATGCGCCGACGCAGTATAAGTTTACCTGCAAATACGCCGACGGTCTGACAATGATAGTGGCGAACGACCGCCAGTTGCCGAAAGGCATGGGAGCAATGTGGTATGGTGAAAAGGGCTGGATCCATGTTAATCGCGGCGGGCTGAAGGCCGAGCCCAAGAGCATCCTTGATGAAGTCATCGGGCCCGACGAAATCAAACTGTATGAAAGCCGAGACCATACTCAGAACTTTTTGGACTGTGTTAAGAGCCGCAAGGAGACGATTACGCCCGTTGAAATCGCTCATAGGTCTATCAGTGTGGGGCTGTTGGGCGAAATCGCGATGTTGACCGAAGAGAAACTGAAATGGGACCCTGAAAAGGAAATCTTCCTTAACAGTGATAAGGCCAACCGGCTGCTGTCACGGCCGATGCGGGCTCCGTGGCACATGTAGGAACGATTATTAATAAGTAGAAAGTTGATTATTGAGTATAAGTTGTAGAAAGAAAGGAGCAAAGATGAGTCAAAGGTTAAAATTTACTGTAATTGGACTTTCTGCCATCTGCTGTTTGTCGCTGCTTACAAATTGTTCGGGTGCCGTCTCGCCGCAGGATGTGAAAAGAATAGAGGCAGCGATGCCTGCGAAGGCGGTGGCTGTCCCGAAGCGGCCGAGGAAGTTACTTGTCTTCAATCTGTGCAAGGGTTTCAGGCACGGTTCGATTCCGCACTGGGACAAGGCGCTTGAGATAATGGGACGCAAGACGGGGGCTTTTGAAACAGTGGTAAGCGGCGATATGGCCATGTTTTCGGCCGAGAACCTCAACAAGTTTGATGCGGTTTGCCTGAACAATACCACAAGGCTTGGCTTTGAGGGCCCGGCACTGCGTAAGAGTTTGATGGATTTCATCAAAGGCGGCAAAGGTATTATTGGCATTCACGCAGCCACGGATAATTTTTATAAATGGCCGGAAGCTGCGGAGATGATGGGTGGACAGTTTTGCGGGCACCCCTGGGGAGGCGGCGGAACCTGGGCGGTGAAGATTGACGACGCGGGGCATCCGCTCATGGCGGCATATAAGGGCAAAGGCTTTAAGGTCAAGGACGAGATTTATCGCACAAAGCCGCCACTATATTCACGGGCCAAGCAGCGTGTTCTGATGAGTCTGGATATGACCGATGAGGCCACCGGCAAAAATGCCGGTCCCGACGATACGGATATTGGTCTTAGCTGGGTTAAAAGCTGCGGAAAAGGACGTTTGTTTTATTGTTCGCTGGGGCACAATAACCATCTTACGTGGGACCCGGCACTACTTGAGCATTATTTGGCCGGTATCCAGTTTGCGCTGGGTGATTTTCCGGTAGATACGAAACCGAAACCATTGATTAGTTTAGGAAAGGGGTCAGAAATGGAAGAATTGTTTGAGAAGATCAAGAAGTATGATTATGGGCAGAGCCGGGCGGAGCTCACAGAGGTCAGCAATATGATTCGCGACGCCTACGGTTCGCCGCAGAAACTGAAACAAATTGAAAGCAGCCTGATTGGAGTGCTTAAGTCGGCAGATGCAACGCCGGCGGCCAAGCAGTTTGTCTGCAGGAAGTTGAGCATAATCGGTACCGAGGCGTGTGTTCCGGCGCTGACCACGATGCTGACCAAGAAGCCGGCCTCGAAGCAGGAGCCACACCCCGCTGATATGGCAAGGTACGCCCTGGAGCGTATACCCGCTGAGCTTGCCGGTGTAGCTTTGCGGAAGGCACTACCGAACACGAGCGGCAAAGCGAAGGTCGGTATAATTAACTCGCTGGGTCAGCGCCGTGACAGTAAGGCAGTTGGCGCTCTGAGCAAGCTGGTTTACAGTTCCGACGCATTGGAGGCTGACGCTGCTGCAGCGGCCCTGGGCAACATTGCCGGTCCTGACGCCACCAAAGCTTTGGCGGAAGCAAGAACCAAGACAAAAGGCAAATTGCGACTGGTGGTTCTTGATGGTTATCTGAAGTGTGCTGATAAGCTCGCAGCCGAGGGTAAAAGGCGTGAGGCTTCGGCCATTTACAGGGAACTGTCAACCGAGCCTGCACCGATTGGCGCGGCCGCACTGCGAGGTATGGTTACCGTAAGAGGAAGCAGGAGAAGATAAACAAAGATGAATCAGGTTCGCAGGAGCACAGGAGCACAAGCGGCAAAGAGGCCAAGAGCTCTAATGACTTATGTACTTGTGACTTACGCAGTTATAGGCTGCGCGCTCGTCTCGTCGGCCCAGTCCGAGGAGCCGGAGAATGAGGCTATCGGGATCGTCATTGATGCCCTTAAGGGAAATGATGAGTCGATGCAGTCTATGGCCATAGCTTTAGTAAGAGAGATGCCGGGAACAGAGGTAACAAGAGTTCTGGCCAGGGAGCTGCCGAATCTTACCGTTAGGGGACAGGTGCAGTTGCTGTCGGCCCTGGCTGACCGGGGTGACCGGACCGCGTTGCCGGCAGTTTTAGTGGCGACAAAGGCCAAAGATGACACTGTTCGGGTCGCAGCTTTGAAGGCGTTAGGGAGCCTTGGTGATGCTTCGAGTGTTTCTCTGCTGGCACAGACGGCGGCAGCTACCAGGGGCGTGGAACAGAAGGCGGCCCGCGAGAGTCTGTATCGTCTGCGCGGGCCGAAGATTGACGAAACGATTCTTGCAGCAATCCCGCGGGCGCTGCCGAAAGTCAAAGTTGAGCTGATTCGCAGTACCGGCGAGCGCAATATAGCAGCAGGTGTTGAAATCTTATTGACAACCGCCAGAGACGGGGACGCAAAGGTTCGACGAGAGACGCTGCGGGTCTTAAAGACCATTGCTGGGCCGAAATACCTGCCGGCATTGGTTGAGCTTCTGATAGGCGTCCAGAGCGCGGTCGACCGGAGAGAGGCTGAGAAGACTGTAACCGCCGTTGCGCATAAAATCGGCGACAAGAGTCGGCAGGCCGAGGCGGTATTAGCTGGGCTGCCTTCGGTTAAAGAGGTAACAAGCCGATGCTCTCTGCTGAGAGTTCTTGGCAAGATAGGACAGACAAGTGCTTTAACGGTGCTTCGCGCAGGTCTAAAAGATAAAAACATTGCCGTGAAGGAGACGTGTATTCGGGCCCTGGCAGGGTGGCCTACCGCTGAACCGGCGGCTGAGCTGCTGAAAGTAGTGCAGACCGGTAACAATAAGTTACATCGGGTGCTGGCGCTTCGTGGGTTTGTCAGGCTGATTGGCCTTGACAGTAGCCTTCCGGTCCAAGAGACGATTGGTATGTACAGGCAGGCAATGGAGCTGGCATCGAACGCAAGTGAAAAGAAAATGGTATTGTCGGGGCTGGCAAACGTAAAATCACTTGCTGCACTTCGGATGGCCGCCGCTTACCTGGAGGATAAGACTTTACAGCAAGAGGCGGAAGTTGCTGTGGTTAAGATAGCTACGGCCATTGCCGGCGGTTATCCAGCCGAGAGTAAGGCTGCGCTGCAGATGGTTTCTAAAATTTCAAAAAATGATTTCCTGCGTGAGCAGGCGCAGGAAGTGATAAATCAGATTAAGGACAAGTAAGGACAAAAGAGAATAAGTGCGCCGGTGAGTATGCGCTTATCATTGATGATATAAAAAGGAGAAATGATTGTGGCACGTAAAGTAGCAAAGAAAAACAGGAAATGTCGTTTTCAGTGCACAAGTTTGAAGTCGTGTTTTGTTGTGCTGTTGGTTTTGTCTCTGGCCGTATCTTTGTGCGCCGGGCCTGTAAGAAGTGACTTTGAGCGGGAGGCGAAAGCGGAAATTGAGAGGCTCGACCCATTCATGGGGGACTGGCAGGGCGGTTGGAAGTTGGATGACGGGACTGATTCAGG
>DATLBB010000007.1:0-10282 GCA_035527155.1 Sedimentisphaerales bacterium | reverse complement strand
AAAGCCCAAATGAATGTAAACGTATTTTCAACAAAGGATTATGAAAATGTATCACTTCGCAGACGCGGAAAAAACAAACCCAATCAAACCCAATTTCAAAGGCAAAAAATGCTGCTGCGTTTGACGATTAACGGCTGGCGTGAGTCGTTTGGTTACTTAAGGAGTTTTTGCTCGGACAAGATACGAGAAGCCATCTATCTTAACGACCAATCAAAACACTATACTAAAATACCTCATCGTAGTGGAGTATGAAATATGCGTGCCAAGTGCGAATATCGTATCAGCTCAAAAAGCAAGCATCGATTTGAGCCTGGCCATCGGAAACATTCTTCCGGGACACTCAGTTACGCGGGCTCCCGGAGTGGCTCTATGACCGTAAACACGGCTTTTCGGAATCCTGTAATGGTTTTGCAGAAAATGGACCAGTTTCACAAGAGACTGCATCTGTCGTGCAGTAGGCGATGTGTCGTTGAAATTACCCACAAGACAAATTCCTACCGCTTTTTCATTTGCCCAGTTGTTAGGTGTCTTACAATGGGCTCCGGTAAGCTGCTCTCGCCAGCGGAATGTAACCTCAACCTTGCCATCACTACTATTGCTTCCGTTGCCTATAACAAAATCGTATCCGACGCCTTCCCAATGATTGCCTTCTCTGTGTTGCTTGTCAAATATAGCCGTATTGCCGTTTCTCGTTGCCGAGTGATGTATCACGATAGCGGCCCATTGTTTTTCCAGCCTTAATGGTGGCAACCAATCTCTGGGGACATTTTTATCGGCATTCCTTGAGGTCAGGTTCTGATTTATAAGCGTAGGCTGAACAATCTTGAGTTCCGAATTAGGGTTATATACAATCTGGGGTGTCGGCTCGTCATTGTATGCACAGCCGCTCAAAACAAATAAACAACCACAAATAATAATTACTCGGCTAAGCATCATCTAATTACTCCGATAGTCCGTTATGGAGTCTGTCCTTGATATGGCCCTAAAGACTCTACCGCGGATTATGCCTGTGTTTCGTTCTCGCTTTTTGTTGTCCCATTAGGGACGCCTTTCGGTGGACTCGACTTTTCTTTATATTTGACCATACATACACTATTACCACGCTCGTTGAACTTGACCGTATCCATGTATGAGCGCATGAGAAACAATCCCCTACCTTCGGGCTTGTAAAGATTTTCACCATATCGCGGGTCCGGCACAGATTCCGGGTCAAATCCCTTGCCTTCGTCCGTCACAGAAACTTCAATCTTGTCCGGGCCGACCGAATAGTCAATTTTGATCTCTTTGGCAGAATCCATTTTATTACCGTGTCTGACCGCATTGATGAAAGCCTCCTCTAAAGCCAGATGCACCGCAAAAATATCTTCCCCGCCGAAATTGTTAGCTTCCAGCTTGGATAGAATCTGCCCGCGAACCGATCCAATAGCTGTTGGCTTGCTTTCGATAACCATTGAACTACTGCCTGGTGTTTCTGAGACCATAAACTTACACCTTTCCGACCAGCCCATATTGACCGAAGTTATTGTTCAAATTACTTGTGCCAGGCTCCAATCGAAGACCATTCTTTGGCTCTAATCGGCAGCAGGCAAACTATCGGTTGCACTTTTAACATCTTCGTATATATCGAAAATCTTGTTCAGACGCGTTATCTTAAAAATTTCATATATCCTTGGGCTTATATTACAAAGTCTCAATTGGCCGTCCTGCTCATAAACCTTTTTGCTGATTCTCAACAAAAGTCCCAGGACTGTGGACGACAGAAACCGGACATTGCAAAAATCCAAAATCAGTTTTATCCGCTTCGCTTCCTCGACCACAGGCATAATGGACCCTTGAAGTGCCTGAATATCCATCTCTTCGAGGATTTTCTCATCGACAAAAGTAACTATCGTTGAATTATCAGCATACTCGACACTTATTTTTGGCTTAATCGAAGCCATAGCAGTCTCCCGGCAAAAGTCTAAACCTTCGTCGAAATCCTATGGTAGAACTCCACAGATGTCAAGTTTTTTACACACTTTGAAAAATTTTTAGACTTTTTTCTCATTTTATGCATTTTAGGGGGGAAAATTCTTCTAATTTGGAGTACTTAGTTGAACCTGACTGAGCAAACGCGTGGAGAAAAGTCTGGTGTTTGTGCCGGGCAGGTCTACGAAAAAGCAAAGCTGTCAAATTCAATCGAAGGATAGAAATCAGAACGCAAAAGCATAAGAGCACCAAAACGAATATCGAATAACGAAATACGAGCATCGAGTATCGAGAAATGCATATTAGCGAATTTCAACGCATAATCGCCAAAAAATACAAAAAGAGAGACCAGAAGAGGGGAATCCCAGCCACGTTTATGTGGTTTATCGAAGAGGTTGGAGAGCTTGCCACCGCCCTGGCGGGAAATGACCAGGAAAATAAAGAGGAAGAATTTGCTGATGTATTTGCCTGGCTTTGCACCCTGGCGAACATAACCGATGTGGATTTGGAAAAGGCTTGCGATAAGTACACCGGCGACAGTGTCGAAGGCTTCAAACCCAAATAGCAGACAGCTTAGTTCTTCTACGCACTAAGCTCTATACACTATTGTTGTCCTCCGCCCCCTGTTTCTCCGTCGCCGACTTCGTCTGGATGCTGAATACCTGTACCTGCATTAGCCACTAACAACGCCCGGTAGAAACACCACGCCAAACCGCCGATGATGATTAGAAAAACCACCGCAAGGATTATATATGAAACTCCGCTCAGCTTGTCCCGAATAGGCACTGTTTCTTCACTGATTTTCACGCCGCCCTTTAGGCCAAGCAGTATCACCGCGACAAACGCGCTCACATCCATCGTTGCCAATATCCCCGCCCATCGCGCAAACCACGATACTTGACTACTGGATGTATTATGCTTGTCCACAAGATAATTGCTGAGCCCCATCGCAACAATCCCGACCGCCATCAATAACCAGAACACCGGATTCACCAGCTCACTCTCAGCCGCTTCCGGGATTGAGGAACCAAGCAAAATAACCAGCAAACCGGCAGCCGGAATCAACGCTAATAAAAATGCCAGCACGCCGCCACGACTGCCCCTGGTACCAAAATCCGCCTCTTCATGGCTTGGCAGTTCAACATCACGCCGGCCTCTGACCAAACTCAAAATAACCGCAAAGACAGGTACAAGCGCTACAATTCCAAGCCCCACGCAGTTTGGCAATATCCATTCGCCTTCCGGAGTCCTCAAGAATCCACCTTCACTGCTGATATCATCAAAAAACTGCCAGAAGAAAAGCGTACCGAGCAATATCGGAATCACGATTCGTATCAGATAATCCCACCATCTGCCTAACTGCCAGTCGCTGCGGCTGTTAGCATGACGCCTCAATGTACCAACTCGCCACAGCCAACCTATAACAATACATTCCAGCAAACCCATAAAAGCGATGCCCCACGTCCCGTTAACGAACCCGTCGATAGTCCCAAGCCAGTTAAATCCCGCCTTCGTCACAAACAACAAACCGAAAGTAAAGCCAACCACGGTCAGCAATGGAAGAACAATGCTCCTGGGCCATCCCGTCTTGTCGACAATACTGGCAAGAATGGATTCGGTCATCGAAAACGCCGAGTCAAGGCCCAGCGTAACAAGGGCAAAGAAGAAAATAAAGCTGAACCACGCTGAATATGGAAGCTGCGCCAACGCATAAGGAAACGCCACAAAAGCAAGAGAAGGTCCCGACTCGGCCACCGTCTCCACCGTTACGGCATGACCTGCCTGCTGAGTCTGCTGAGTCACGAATGCCATCCCACCCAACGTCGCAAATACCGCCAATCCAGCTACAAAACTCGTCGCAAAATCAGCTATGCTGATAATAGCGGCATTGTTATTCAAATCGCTTTTCCTGTGCAGAAAGCTCGCGTAAGTAATCATAATCCCGTAAGCAAGACTCAACGAAAAGAAGACCTGGCCGACCGCGTAACGCCAGGTAATAGGCTTGGCCAGCTCCGACCACACGGGGTCCAGATAATAAACCAGCCCTTGCATACTGCCCTCAAGCGTCAGACCTCGCACTGCAAGGATAAGCAGCATCAGCCACGGAAGTGGAACGGTCAGCCAAACAATTTTGCCGACCAAACGCACCCCTTTGAATATACAAAAGTACATCGCCACCCACGTAATCACCAGAGGCAGCACAATGTTACTACGGATAGAACCAAGGTAGAAACGAGCGTCCTCGATGTCAACCTTACCCAGATATGTATCGTTAAAGAATTGCTTGGCGTTCTCAACGCCTTCAATGCCTTTGCCCGCCCACGGCAGCTCACCACCGTTAAAAATGCCGACTATGCTGTACCACAAAAAGCTGAAACAATAAGCCAGAATCACAGGATAATAAGTCACTATCACAAAGGCCAGCACAATCCCCCACCAGCCGACAAGCTCAAAACGCTTATGCCCACGCTTGAAAGCGTCCGGAGCGGCTCGCTGTGTATAATGGCCGATACTGAACTCAAGAATCATCACAGGAATACCGACCACAATCAGGGCAATGATGTAGGGTATCAAAAACGCCCCACCCCCGTAGCTGTAAAGTTTATACGGAAATCCCCACAGATTACCCAAACCTACCGCGGAGCCAACCGCCGCAAGTACAAATCCGCCTCGCGTTCCCCAGCTTTCCCTTTGCTCTTCCAGAAGCTCAGGTTTCATATTTCGTGTTTCGCAGTCCTTTTGCTCTTGTGCTCTAATGAGCTTACGCTCTTATCTTCTTCTGCTGTTGTGCCCTTATCTTTTATTCCGAGCAATTTAAGCGTATCACGCTCAATGATGCTTTGAATGTTGCCTCGAGGGACCGTCGGCAAATTCGTATCAGCCAAACGCATATTAAAGCCAAGCAGTGCCTCTATGCACTCTCCCGCCCTGCTGCTTGGGAATCCGCTGCCGAACAGCAGCTTGTCCATCACGCCTCGCTCGTATGCTGCCACCACCATATTATAAACCTGCCAGACATTGCTCGGCCTTATCGTTAAATCCGCATACACATTCTCGTGTTTCGCCACCATTGACAACGTCTGCTCGACAAATGGCATACCCATAGTGCCGATAATAATTTTCAAGCCCGAAAATTCCCTGGCAATCTCATCCAAAAGGTAAGGCTGAGCATATTCCAGAACAGCTTCACGCTCAAGGTCCGCACCCCCGTTATGAAAGAAGACAGGCAGAGAAAGTTCTTCCGCCGACTCGTAAAATTTCATCGCCCTGCTGTGTGTCGGGTGAAAACCACATCGGCTGCAATACAGGACCGCTCCTTTAAGTCCTAATTTATCTCTTATAAATGTCAGATTTTTAACACCTGTGTTATCTTTGCTGGCTTCTACTACTGCAAAACCAATCATCTTTTCTGTGTGTCTGCAAACATATTCTGACAGTTTCTTATTGGCATCTTCGCTCGATTCCTCGCCCCTTGCCAATACTATACAGGCATCCACTGTCTCTGCCGCCTCCAGATGCTCGGATGCCGCGACCTCATCGTCGGCTGCAAAGTTTATATGTGTGTGACAGTCAATTATCATACCTCAGTCCCTTTAATTATTTAGCCGCCATCTCCAAAACGTCATTCCGAGCGCAGCGAGGAATCTGTCAATTCGAATCCATCCTTCATCCGGCTCAGGCCAACAGTTTTGAGATAGTTTCAAAGCCGCCATCCATAGCGGCCCAAATAATCGCCGCCTATATTATCCCCCCATATTCCCAGCGTCAAGTACAAACATCTTTCTTATTTACACCCGCTCTCGACAGCTTTTTAATAAAGTTTCGGGTAATAGCAGGCTTCTTATCACTGCTCATCTATTGCGAGTCCCTCTTGTCGGGGCAGCTAAGATTGTCACCTGACCTCATAAATATAGATTTTTTCGGACATTAATTCAAGTATTCCTTTAATTTCCCTACGGAACTGAAAAATTCCCTGATTATCAACAAAATACCGAAAAGCTTTTCTTGACCTCCCAGCCCCACAACGGTAATATTATGCACGGCCGTTAGCCCAGCCAGCCGGCCCAAAAAGTTGGCTCTTGGGTCTGTCGTCTTGAGTCTTGGGTCTTGAATATGGATTGTCCGATTTGCAAAAACGCGATGATTACACTTGAGCTTCAGGAAGTCGAAATCGACCACTGCACAGACTGCGGCGGTATCTGGCTCGACGCCGGTGAGCTTGAAATGCTGCTCGGCGAGCCGGAAAAGGCAAAGCAACTGCTCAATTCTTTCAAAACCGACCATACGTCCACCGAAAAACCAAGAAAATGCCCAATATGCCTGAAAAAAATGAGAAAAATCATCGTTGGCTCCTCGAAACCCGTCCTACTAATAGACAAATGCCGTAAAGGCGACGGCCTCTGGTTTGACAAGGGCGAATTGCAGGACATCTTTGACAGGGCCCAGTTGGACAAGGATAATAGAATTCAAAAATTGTTGGCCGACATGTTCGGCCAAGAACACAATACCGAAAAACAATAACTTAAATTTAAAAAGGAGACAAAGCCATGGATTTCAGCTTAATACTTGCGCTCTCGAAATTCAGCATAATACTTGCGCTTGTTGGCGTCGTTATTCTCGTTGTCGCACTCGTACTCAAGAAACGCTCGTCATAGAACAACAAAACTACAAAAACTCAACTAACGAAAGGGGGACAGTATGACTGCGCTTATTATTATCGCAGTGGCGCTGGGCCTGCTCATTATTTTTATTCTTTTTGTAATTGGCATCTACAACGCCTTGATTCGCCTTCGCAATCAGGTCGACAATGCCTGGTCGCAGATAGATGTCCAGCTAAAGCGCCGCCACGACCTGATTCCCAATCTCGTCGAAACCGCAAAGGGTTATATGAAGCATGAGCGTGGGACTTTTGAGGCGATAACAAAGGCACGAAGCCAGGCTATGGGTGCAAACTCCGTCTCCGAAGCCTCAAAAGCTGAAGGTGCGCTCGGCGAAGCTCTCAGCAAGTTTATGCTCGTCGTCGAGAACTATCCTGAACTCAAGGCAAACCAAAACTTCCTCGCGGTTCAGGAAGAGCTGACTGGCACCGAAAACAAAATCTCTTTCTCAAGGCAGAGCTACAACGATCAGGTCTTGTTCTTCAATAACAAGATTCAGATGTTCCCTTCAAACATCATTGCCGGTATGTTCAAATTCACCAAACGCGATTTCTTTGAGATTGAAGTTGAGGCCGAACGCGAAGTACCGAAGGTAAGTTTTAATTAGAACTGCGGCTGGGCAAAGCGTCCCGCAGGAAAGAATTCAGTTGTCAGTTCGTGGTAATTGGTCGCTGAACAATAGCGGATAATCTATGAACTACGAACTACAAACGATGAACTAACAATGTGGGAACTGATTAGAGTAAACAAAAGAAACTCTGTCCTGCTGCTGGTGGTAATGGCGATATGCCTGTTACTGCTGGGCTTTATCATCGGCCTGGGCTTCTTTGGCCCTGAAGGTGGCTTTTTCGGCCTGATTATCGCCACGGCAATCTGGCTCATTCTTACCGCTGTCAGCTTCTCAGGCGGAGACCAAATCCTTTTAGCTGCAAGCAGAGCCAAGCCCGTCACCCACGATGTTCATCCGCAGCTATTCAACGTCGTAGAGGAAATGAAAATCGCTGCCGCCCTGCCCGCAATGCCTAAAATTTATATCATCAACGACCCCGCCCCCAATGCCTTTGCGACCGGCCGAAAACCGGAAACCGCCTCCGTCGCTGTAACCGCGGGCCTTTTGGCCCGGCTCAACCGCGATGAGCTACAGGGCGTAATGGCACACGAGATAAGTCATATCCTCCACCGTGACATCCTTTTCGTTACGCTCGCCGGCATAATGCTCGGCTCAATCGTCCTGCTCTCACAGATATTCCTGCGGGGCATGTTCTACAGCTCAATGAGCGGACGCAGCAGAAGGTTCTCATCCGGCGGCAAAGGAGGCGGCCAGGCTCAGCTTGTTCTGATGATAATTGCAATAGTTGCTGCAATTCTCGCTCCCATAATGGCGTACCTGTTGTATTTTGCACTTTCGAGAAGACGTGAGTATCTGGCCGATGCCGGCGCCGCCCGCCTGACTCGTTATCCGGAAGGCCTCGCCAGTGCCCTCGAAAAAATCGCAAATGACAAATCGCCGCAATTAGCCTCTGTTAATAAAGTGACCGCTCCAATGTACATCGCCAATCCCTTCAAAAAGAAAAAAGGAATGAAATTGTCCGACCTGACCAGCACACACCCGCCCATTTCCGAGCGGATAAGAATTCTGCGTAATATGACTCACGGCGCATCTCTCAAAGACTACTCAGATTCTTTCATCGCCGTAACAAAAACCAAAACGGTCGTCCCCCCTACCGCCCTTACTAAAGAGGACATTGCCCTGCGCCAAGCCAGTGTGGAAGCCGGAAAAAAGGAACGCCGAGAAACTCAGATGCGGCAGGTCGGCGACATTATGCGAAGGGTCAACCAGTTCGTATTCTTAACCTGCCTCTGCGGCCTGAAGCTCAAAATCCCACCAAACTACAAGGCCAAGGCTGTAGCTTGCCCAAGATGTAAGAGAAAACTCGATATCCCCGAAAAATAGTTAAGCATAAATAGTTAATAATCAATTCAAAGGCTTGCCTCTCAGTATAATCCAGAATTGGTACATCTCAGATTCTCATTGAATTTATCATTATTATCCGGTAAAATACCTCACGCCGATTTCAAATAAATCTTGATGTACCTATTCATCAATAGCTCTTACTGTAAAGGAGAGGCCAAAAATGATAAACGAAAGCAATTCCATCACCCGGCGTGAATTCATCAAAAAATCTGTCGCCGCCACGACTTTATTAGCCTCCACATCAGCTATGAATTCTTCATCTGCACAAACAAAAGATCCCCCATTGCGATTGGGAGGCCCTACTTTTGAAAAATTCGACGGCCCCGATGCCTGGGCCCAGGCCATCAAACGTCTGGGCTATCGCGCTGCCTACTGCCCCGTCGGTGCTAAAGAAAAAGATAATGTCATCATCGCCTACGCTAAGGCAGCTAAAAAAGCTGACATTATCATTGCCGAAGTCGGTGCATGGAGCAACCCAATAAGTCCCGATGAAAGAACGCGACGAGCGGCCCTGGCAAAATGTCGCCGGCAGTTGGTCTTGGCGGATCTAATTGGAGCTAATTGTTGCGTCAATATCAGTGGTTCACGCAACGAAAAAAACTGGGCCGGCCCTCATCCAGACAACCTGACTAAAGAGACTTTTGATCTCATTGTTGAAACCACGCGTGCCATCATTGATGATGTTAAACCTACACGTACCTGCTTCACATTGGAAGCTATGCCGTGGGCTTATCCGGACTCCCCCAACTCCTATGTCCGTCTAATAAAGGCCATCGACCGCAAACGCTTCGCCGTCCATCTCGATCCTGTCAATTTCGTCTCCAGCCCACAGCGGTATTTCAGGAACGCGGAGCTAATCAAGGATTGTTTCAAAAAGCTCGGCCCTCACATCAAGAGCTGTCATGCCAAAGATATTATACTGAAAGAGAACATCTACACACCACATCTTGATGAAGTTCGACCGGGATTGGGCAAGCTGGATTATTCCGTTTTTTTGAAAGAATTGAGCAAATTCCCGGACACTCCCCTTATGATGGAGCACTTACCGAACGCAGAGCAATACCGCCTCGCTGCCGACTACATCCGCTCCATTGCAAAAAGACTAAGATTATCCTTCGCCTAAGGTATCTTTCGGACCTTGGACTCAACCACGAAATGAAACTGTCATTACTCGTGCAGATAGCCTTTAGTCCTGAGCCAGGTCGAAGGCGAGGAAATCTCAAAAATCGCCGAAAACCAACAATGTATCCTATAATTCCCTTGACTTTCAGGCCCAAATTTGATATAAATAAATATCGGTTCAATACTTAAGAGGAGCACTTTTGCTATTGTAGTGTTCCTTTTGGACCTGTTTTTTCAGGAGATATGGGGTGATGGACCTATTTTCAGCCTGTTCTTCATCGAACGGTCCTTGTTCTCAATATGAAATATATTCTCAGGAGGATGGGAAAAGATGAAAACGTTTGTTCATCTTTTAACCGTGGTTCTACCACTCATTTTGCTGTCTGCTCAACCGGCCTTAGCGCAGACGGGTTCTCTGCAGGTTACAATTTCACCTCAGGAAGCCATAGATGCCGGGGCCCAATGGCGGCGTGTCGATGGCGGCGCCTGGCAAGACAGTGGCTATACAGAGCCCAATCTTGCCGTAGGTAATCATACGGTTGAGTACAGCGTAGTAGCC
>DATLBB010000006.1:0-2841 GCA_035527155.1 Sedimentisphaerales bacterium | reverse complement strand
TTAGGAGAGGAACAATGGATGGGAAGTCACATCTGAAAAGTTGGGTGGTTTTGGCCGCGTTTTTGCTGGTAATAACGGCTACAGCTACGGGTGAAGTCATTTATGTTGACGCGGATGCGAATGGTCTGAATGACGGCTCATCATGGGAAAATGCGTACAACGAACTTAGCGTTGCGCTGGCTGATGCTAATTTTTCTCCCAAGCCGGTAGAAATCTTGGTAGCACAGGGCATTTACAAACCCGACCAGGGTGTCGGTATCACGCCCGACGACCGAACCGCCACATTCCAGCTCATCAACGGCGTAAGTCTCCAGGGCGGATATGCCGGCGTCGGCGAGGCAGATCCTAATGCGCGGGATATCGAGTTGTATGAAACCATCCTGAGTGGTGACCTGGCTGGTAATGATGTTTTTGTGTCCGACCTCTCCCTTGTATATACTGATCCCTGTCGATCGGAAAACAGCTTCCACGTTGTCACTGGGAGTGAGACCGACAAAACTGCATTTCTGGATGGCTTTACTATCTGCGGGGGCAATACTAAGGACTCAACAGAGTTCTATGGTGGCGGTATATACAACTACGAGGGCGATCCGACGATAACCAACTGTACGTTCAGCGCTAATAGCTATGGGGCTATGTTCAATTATCGCAGTACATCGATATTGATAAGCTGCAGGTTCATTAGGAACGCTGATGGTGGGATCAGGAACAATGAGAGCGACTCCACAATTGAAAACTGTGTATTTCTGGAGAACGGAGGTAATGGCATATATAATAAAGACAGTAATCCTAAAGTGACCAATTGTATATTCATCGGAAACAGGGGAATCTACGGTGGTGGAATGTGGAACGATGGCGGTAACCCAATAGTAAGCGGTTGTTTGTTCACCGGCAACAGGGTTTCCAGATATGGTGGTGCTATTTTAAATGAGGGTTGGTTGAGGATAAGCAATTGCGCATTTATTGGAAACTCAGCAGACCTCGGCGGTGGGATATTAAACAGGAATGACTTAAGGATAAGTAATTGCACATTTGTTGGAAACAGAGGGGGTGGGATATGTAATGAAGGTTTTACACAAACGAGTAACTGCATTTTTTGGGGAAACACGCCTTATCAATTACTTGCAAATATTCCCGAGTTATTAATTGCAACCTATAGCAATGTTCAAGACGGCTGGCCGGGTGAAGGTAATATGGATATAGACCCATGCTTTGTTGAACAGGGATACTGGGATGATCCTTGTAATACTCCGTATCAAGATTGGGATGATATCTGGATTGATGGCGATTATCATTTGAAATCGCAGACGGGCAGGTGGGAGCCCTTGACTAAAATGTGGATACAGGATGATGTAACGAGCCCGTGCATCGATGCTGGGGACCCGATGAGCCCGATTGGTCTTGAGACGTTTCCCAACGGCGGGATAATCAATATGGGAGCATACGGCGGGACGGCTGAGGCGAGCAAATCGTATTTTGGCGAGCCGGTCTGCGAGATAATCGTTGCAGGGGATGTAAACGGCGACTGCAGGGTGAACTTTTTAGACTTTCAAATTATGGCGTTGCACTGGCTGGAGGAGAGATGACAGGCAACAGAGGACAGATAGAAGAAAGCTAAAAGCGTAAAACAAAAAAGTGCAAAGGCAGAGCGCAAAAGCCAAAAATTGAGGGCTCGCAGCCTCTTATTCGGCGGGGTGAAAAAAATTTTGCTTACACGCTTGACAAGCAGGGGGCAATATTCTATTGAGTACGCTCTATTTCGGATACAATAATCGAAGATTCAGTCAATAACGGATTAAAAAAGGGATTTATTATGAAGGTAACAGTTCAAGATACGTGCACTGCCTGCGGGCTGTGTGTGGATACCTGTCCTGATGTTTTCGAGATGGGTGAGGATATTGCCGAGGTTAAAGTTGACGAGGTTCCCACGGAACACGAGGACGCTGTTCAGCAGGCGGCTGACGAATGTCCGTCTGAATCAATCATTGTGGAATAATGACAAATTAGTGGTTGGTCGTTAACATTTAGTGAATGGATTCCTGCTTTCGCACGAATGACACGCTATGGCTATCCACTACCGGTTGAAAGCTCCCTGCTTCTCTCGCAAGCCCTCTTAATAGCAGTATCTACCATAGGACCGAATTTGCCTTCTGTAAAGACCTTGAAGGCCGCTTCGGTTGTTCCGCCAGGCGTTGCAACCTTCTTAACAAGCTGGGCTGGAGTATCACCTTCGGCGGCTGCCTTCTCAGCCAGCATCGTGGCACCTTTGCCCGTCTGCAGTACTAGGTCTCTGGCCACATCTTCCGGCAGGCCAAGTTCGATACCGGTTTTTATCATCTCGTCTATCAAGAGAAAAAAGTAAGCAGGACCCGAGCCGCTTACCGCTGTAATCGCATCCAGCAGAGATTCATCCTCAATCACAACGGCTTCACCCACCGAGAGGAAAATCAAGCGTGCTACTTCGACTCTTGTTTTTGCTTTCTCGTTTGCGAATAACGCGCTGGCGCCCTCATCGACCCAGGCCGGCATGTTCGGCATAACACGAACTATTGCGATATCACCAAGCGCAGCGGCAATATTAACGGTCCGGATACCGGCTGCAATGGACACCACAAGGGCGTCTTTCTTGACATAACCTTTTATGCTCTTCATGGCATCCGTCATATTCTGCGGCTTAACGCTCAATACGAGGATATCCGCGTTCGATGCCAATTCGGCGTTATTAACAGCGGTCCTTACACCATAGTGCTCCCGCAGGTATTCAATTCTTTCAGGCCGTATGTCGCTGACATAAACCTTACCGGGCCTGTAAACATTGGCCTTGAGAACGCCGTTTATCAT
>DATLBB010000005.1:0-6823 GCA_035527155.1 Sedimentisphaerales bacterium | reverse complement strand
GGAGCCAGCTATGGCTATGTAGCCGCAGGTGGACCGGGTTTTACTGGACTCAAAGATACTGTAGGTAAAGCAGCTTATAAATAGTCAAGCCAACAGACTAAGAGATCTACAGCAAAACTATCAAAATAATCTATCTCTTACTATCTCCTGAGTCGGAAAAGTTCAGGATTCTTCGAAAATTTGTGTTACTAAAATGTCTCCACAGAGGATGATTTTGCCTAAATCAAGTCCTAATAAATATCAGTCCTTAGCTGAAAAACGCTATTTTCAAAAATAATATCGGTAAATTTCGGAAACTATGTAAGCCAGGCCTCCCGCCGGTGAAAGTTTGTTCGGCTATAATAAGCCGTTAATAAGGAGCTGGTCACTGGGACCGCCCAAGTTTTTAAGAACCTGACATGGAGGCCTGACAATGAATATTTTAGCTTTAGATCTCGGAAAGTACAAGACTGTGTTCTGTAATTACAATTCTACCAATGGTGAGCATGAATTCGGAAAAGTGAGAACTACACCACAGGAGATTCACGATCTGATTGTGGAAAAAGAGCCACAGAAAATTGTTTTAGAAGTATGCCACATCGCTGGCTGGATAGTTGATATCGCCAAACCACTGGGCATAGAAACGGAGGTAGCTAACACCTCCCACGAAGCGTGGCGCTGGAAGAATGTCAAAAAGAAAAATGACAGGGAGGATGCTATTAAATTGGCTAAACTGTCGGCTATGAACCAATTACCGACAGTGCATATACCTGAAAAGAAAGTAAGAGAGAAACGGGCTCTTATTAAATACAGACAGAGACTGGTTAGGCACAGAGTCAGTATTAAAAACGCTATCAGGGCGATTTTTGCCAGAGAAGGAATAACCATGGCAACGGGGAAGGGGACATGGTCGAAAGAAGGCCTTCAAAGGCTTAAGGGGCATGCGAAACCTTTAGAGGAGATAGCAGATGCTAATCAATTGTGGCGTGGTCAACTTCATGTTGAACTTGAAGTATTTGAAGCAGTCACCGAATCTTTAAAGAAAGTAGAAAACAAGCTCGATAAGCTGGGAGCTTGCGATGAAAAATTTAAGCGATTGCAGACTATTGGCGGTGTTGGTCCCAGGTTGGCTGAAACAGTTGTGGCCTTTTTGGATGATCCCAAAAGTTTCAAAAATAGTAAACAAGTCGGCAGCTATGCTGGCCTTGCACCGAGGCAGTACCAATCCGGTCAGATGGATCGTCAGGGAAAAACCGGCGGACGGGGCAATAAGCTTTTGAGGAATTTACTTGTTGAGATATGCTGGATGTCGTTGCGATGTAATCCTTGGGCTCGTGATACCTACAATAGGTTGTTAAGAGGCAGTCCGTCGAGAAGGAAGATAGCGATAATCGCATTGGCGAGGAAATTAGTTGTAAGGTGTTGGGTAATGCTCAGGGATGAACAGGACTGGAAGAATGATATCCAGAAGAATGTTGCATAGAAGTTCAATTTCGCCTTCGTCTTTCTTTCACCACCTCAGCTGATGGTGAAGGCGGTGAAAGCGGACTACGGCGAAATTGAGATAATGTTAGTGTTGTGATCGGCTACGGAGATTCTTGAAGTTTTGAGACAGTTTGTGTTTGAAGTTTGTTTTGATTTGTCTGAACGACAACCCGAATTGAATCATGGGTTTAAATGCCCGATTATCGGAATGGGTGTCGTCGCACAGTTTAGTGGGCCCACAGGTTTATAAGTGACGAAATTTGCTGTGGAAACCCGGATAGAGGATTGAATCAATCAAATCAGATTTCAGACTTGACAGACCTGGCTTCATAGAGGATTCAATGACCGTTGCTTGTTTTACTCAAGTTGCGGTTGCTTTTTTCGTTCCGGTTTTTGCTGGCCGTAATCGGCAAAACCATTCTGTATACAGCTTCCGCCTTACTCGAGTACAGCGAGCATTTCAAGTACGTCAACGCGAACCGTGTCTGCAATAGAACGATCCTTTGCCTTATCCCAGTAAATCATTTCCGGCTTCAGCATGCATGATGTAACACGGTCTGCAGCGGTATCCATAAGTTTCTTGGCGGAATCAAGAGCCTTGCTTTTCAATCCCTTCGCGTCCACCTCTGCAATCCTGTCGCGCAGCATGCAAAGGTATTCGTAGTCTTCGATCCCTTCACGGATCGCCTCCATGTGTTTGCCGCCGGTGACGGATTTCTTGTCAAGAAATAATGGGGTATATGCCCCAAGCTTCGATAGATACTCATTCCAGGAAGATGCGCCGTTAGAGTCGCCAAACGCCCAAAAACCTGAACCACACGCCTGGTACTTCCAACAGAACCAGTGCTGCATTCGGTGATAGCTGTAAGGATCAAGGAGTTTGCCGGGGCCGCTGCAAGAGTAGAACCATAGTATTCGTCCGGCATCTCGCTGCTTGACGTAGAAGTCAGCAAATTGCTTTCCCTGTCCTATCCACATCGGCAAATTTGGACAAAGCACAGTACTTAACTCGAACAGTGCATGTGTTGCCTTCCACGGCTCCCGCCAGGTTGGGTCCTCCCAGATTACTACTTTCGGCTGCGCCGCCTTTATCACTCTTGCATATTCAATTATGATCTTGTCCTGCTCATGTGAGTGTGGTTCGTCCACCAATAGCAGGCCCAACTGCCCCGGTCTGATGTTCCATTTGGCCAGCGCATCTACCCACCAGGAGATCCATTGAGAAACCGACTTCCTGAAAGGCGCCGTCCCCATTTCAAAGCCGCTGAAACGGTTGCCCACAGCAGCGAACACGTAGTAATTGCGTGCATCAGGCCAACGGGTTATCCATTTCTGGAAATTCTCGAACGAAGGCTCTTCTGTTATATTGCCTTGTTTGTCATATTTTCCACGCGGCATGACACTGCTGGTCGCCCAGGGCGTATCAACGAAATGCTCTCGCAGATGTGAAATAAACGCCGTTCGATTCTCCGGTGTAACTTCATACCGATTATCTTGGTCGGTATAATCCCATCCTCCCAGATGCAGTGTCGGCTGATCGGGGAAGGTGAAGGGATAGATTTTCAGCTTGACAGGTATGCGAATCTCATCATTTGTGATTGCGATTTCGCCAGAGTATCTGCCGGCAGGGATATCCTTCGGATGGAAAGTCAGCCACACCTGCCGGGTCATGCCAGCAGGTATCTCAAATCGAAAGTGTTGCCCCATCCTCTTTGCAAGCGGCAACGCCGCAGCAACTGGAACACCAGACTTCGTGTCGGTGAAGACCACATCGTGCACACTGATGTAGTCGGGATTCGGCCCGTCGGGCAGGCCCAAGATAGCGACGTCGAGCTCGAGGTCCTCCGGACCAGGATTGCTCAGATTAAAGGCTGCGCTGCGGTATTCGTTCCTCATCATAGCCATGTCGATTTGGGCACCATCTCCGTTCGGCTGCTCGGTGGGACTCAACATGTCCCAGTGGTTTTTCTGCCAAGCGATAAGCTGCTTGAGACCCTTCTTTCGCCAAATAGCCCCCTGAACCGAGAAGATGCGCTTGTGCAAGCTGTTCAGTGGAAGGATGGTCCTGAAGTCCAGGGTCTGGGCCTGTTTGATATCGGGGATCTCCTCCTCTATGGTGTCAAGTTCCTTATCTAACTCAGCCGATTTGGTGATATCCTGAAGAGCTTTACGAACCGCTGCAAAATCTTTCCGGAGCCTCCTTTTGACACATTGGCTTACGACCACCTCGCGAAAGAAGTCTGTTACATCCTCGATTCTCCGTCCGGCGGGCGGCACCGCCAGGAATTCGTCAGACCCGCGATAGACTTCTATCTCATCAACAAATATGTATGCTCCGTTCCCGCTGACAACGAGTTTTACATAACGACCACGCGTCCTGAGCTCATCGGTCCAGAAGCGGTGCTCCGAATACCCTTCTGTCTTAGGCTTGCCGTTCTTGGCGGACAGTACAACCAGATCACCGGCATACACCCAACTCTTATCATCATCGCTCACGAGAATAAGTATCGATATAGGCCAATGGACGCCGGCCACACCGGCTGCGGTACTGAACGATACCCCAGATATCGGCTCTAACGCTTCGAGGTCTATGTTAATATAGGCCGGATTTACACCGCTCCAGCCAACAGTACCGGATTGCGTCCAGAAATAGCCTTCAGTATAAACACCATCAGTCAACTGAATTTTGTCGCCTGGGTCGGTGCAGTACCGGTAATTTGGTTTCGGTTCGAGGGTGTATTTCCTGCTTTTGGCGATGTTCTGTTGTTCCCCGCAAGCTGAGGGAATCCAGCACGCAATTAACATCAGTACAAACAACTGCTTCGAGGATTTCATAATCGGTCCCTCACAATCAGATATATCATTTCCTGTAAAAGAACATTTAAAAATATAAGGCCCTTGGTGTCTTCCGTCAAGCAAGTGTTACAAAGCAATGAGTAGCGAACATTAGCTGATATATCGTAACAGGATGCCTCCAAAAAATGTGGCAACAGAGATTTTAGTATTTGACTTTGAGCTCTTCATAGGTGTCCTCCGCGCAGGCGAAACTTTTAACTTGTTGGAGGGTCGCGGCCCAATAGGAAAAACGGAGTCGGCGTCAGACAATCTGTTGACCAGACTCGTCAAGACAATCCCACGACACACGTTGTCGATAGGGCTCTACCGCTTGGGCGGGGGTGGATCGCTCAGTTTCGGGCTTTCGAGGCCTGCTTTGGCTTGATAAACAAGACCTCGGCACGCTTGATCCATCCCGATCTAAGGTCGATCCGAAACCAGCCGTCACTATTCTTCTTGTGGAAGCGGACCGGCGATCGCCTGCCGAACTCTTTGAGATCGTATTGCGCCCAAGTCCGACCCATATCCAAGGAAATGATAAATCCCGTGGCGTAAGGCGATGCGGGAGCATAATGCGAGGCTAGAATAGCGCTGTCTTGAATGATCATGTTTGCAGATTCGTATAGCGGGTTGAAGAGCATCGTGTGCGCTTCGGGCTTGGTTATGTCGGCCGGGTTGCACCGAAAGATTCCTCTGTCATGCGGCTTGGGGCCGTTCGCATCGGCGATCCAGAAGAGTATACCGTCAACGAAGTTAATGCCGCCGGATTTGTACCGCGAGTTCGACGAATCCGAGACCAAGACTGTCCAACACCATTTGTCCTTATCCGCATCGTAAATACCTCTCAACCAGTGACACTCATGCTTGAGGCCTCTATCAGTGTCTCCTGTGCAGGTATAAAACGCGTTATCGGCTGGGTCGTACGCCACGCAGTGGACGTGGCGGCAAATGACCGGGTTTTCGGGATCGCCAAGCAGCTTGCCTGTCGAGCCTCCACCTGCAGAACCGTTATCTCGGTAATGGGGATTCTGTCCGAAGGTATACGCGATTTTCACGGTATGGCCGTTGTCGGTTGAGTAGTAAATGTTGACCGGGGCCGCACCGCCAAGGACATTGCAGTAATTGCCCCACACTAGCATCTCAACGCCGTTAATGTCCCATGTATGAACTCCATCGAGGGGGTGGAAGTACCAGCCGGGATGCTCCCGGTTCTGCGGTGAATGCGGCATGTAATCGGCGCCATCAGCATCCTTCACCGTGATTGGGTGGTACGTCTTGAGGTTGTCCGTGCTGATGTATAACCTTGAGCAAGTGGCAAAGAGTATGTTTCCGTTTTTCATAATGCAGCTAAAGGTTATGTTGTGAGCGTTGGGAAACGCGATGCTGTGCGGCCAGGTGCGGGCGTTGTCTTCGGAAAGGAAAATGGTCCCGTCGGCAAAACCAAACGCCTTGTTGTCGCGCTGTGAATCAATGTAGGGGCCGGCCGGCTGCAGACGATACCAGAAGTGGTCCGTTGAGGGGAAGTCGGATGGGGTAACGGTTTGATTGGCGTCGAGCCTGCGCATGTCGGGCATCAGTATCCCGCTGGCGGTTACAGCTGTGGCGCCCAAGAACCGGCGGCGAGTGATTCGTTGCTGTGGGATTATGAGTTCACTATCAGCAAGGCTTTGGGCGAGCCGGTAAAAATTATAGACCTGGCCAGGGACATTATTACGCTGAGCGGTTTCAAGCCTGGAGAAGACATTGAAATCACTTTCACGAACCCCAGACCCGGTGAAAAGCTTTTTGAAGAGCTTTCGATAGAAGGCGAAGATATGCAGCGCACAAGGCATCCCAAAATCGGTATATGGAAGAATATTCCGATGGACCGAGGTAAACTTCGCGCAGGTATGAACGAGCTGGTAGCTGCCGCCCAAACGCAAAACTACAACGAGATAGTTCAGAAAATAAGAGAGCTTGTACCGGAATATACGGGCGGCAATGATGAAAATGCTGAAATTGCCGAATACTGAACCACTCCGTAAACAAAATGTGTATGGTTCGTTTGGTCTTGATTGGCTCTGTTCGGCCGAGCATTTTTTTGTCTCTGAAATTGGGTTTGATTGGGTTTGTATTGGGTTCGTATTGGGTTTGTTTTCACAAAGTGTCCAATTAGATATATTTTCATAATCCTTTGTTAATACTTTATTTATGTTCATTTGATTATCCAGCAAATTGGGTTTGTTTTGAATAAAATGACTGATTTGTAGAGCGCTCTCTACAAATGTAGAGGGGAAATTAGTGAAAAGTGAGCTAAAGTGCCTAAAGTGAGCTAAAGTTGGATTCTCGATGCTCGTGAGTAGTTCATTGTTTCCTTCGACTTCGCTCAGGACAAGCTCTGTTCGTAGTTGACAATTTGGGCTGGATAGGCGGTTTGGGTTAGTGAAGAGTGAGCTAAAGTGACTAAAGTGAGCTAAAGTTGGATTTTCGATGCTTGTGAGTAGTTCATTGTTCATAGTTCGTAGTTCCCGCCACACGAACGGCG
>DATLBB010000004.1:0-6389 GCA_035527155.1 Sedimentisphaerales bacterium | reverse complement strand
CAAGCAGTTATACGAGCAGGGCCTTAAGCTGTATTACGACGGGCCTAATATGAGGATAACCAACATGCCCGAAGCTAATAAATTCATCCGCCGGGAATATCGCAAAGGGTGGACATTGTGATTGCCTTCGCTTAGGAGGAGTCGGATACGTCTTTAACGTCAAGCATTCAGAAGATATTAGGAGTTGAGTTGTGAAAAAGAAGAAAATTACACGTCGCGATTTTTTGGGTAGTGCGGCCGCAGTTGCCGCGTTTACAATTGTTCCAAGACACGTACTGGGCGGTGCGCGTCATAAATCACCGAGCGAGAAGCTCAATATAGCGGGTATCGGCGTAGGTGGTCGGGGGAGCGGAGACATTGCAGGCGTCAGCAGCGAAAATATTGTCGCGCTGTGCGATGTGGACTGGAGTCGTGCAGCAGGTACATTCAACCGCTACCCGGATGCCAGGAAATACAAGGATTTCCGTAAGATGCTTGATAAGGAGGACAAGAATATCGACGCGGTGGTTGTGGCCACGCCTGATCACGTTCATGCACCAGCGTCAATGGCGGCCATTAAGCGAGGCAAGCATGTTTATTGTGAAAAACCGCTGACGCACTCAGTATATGAAGCCCGTCAGATGGCCGAAGCGGCCCGCAAGTACAAGGTTGCTACCCAGATGGGCAACCAGGGCCAGGCACAAGAGCAGCCGCGTCTGCTGTCCGAATATATCTGGGATGGTGCGATTGGCCCTGTGCGCGAAGTCCATGTCTGGACCGATAGGCCCTTAAATGGACTAAATTCTGTGTATTGGCCCCAGGGTGTTGAACGGCCCAAGGAGACACCGCCCGTGCCGGACACACTGGACTGGGACCTATGGCTTGGCCCGGCACCGGAGAGGCCTTACCACCCGGCTTATGTGCCGTTTAATTGGCGGGGCTGGTGGGATTTCGGAACCGGAGCGCTGGGTGATATCGGCTGTCATGCCCTGTCGCCGGTGTTTAAGGCCTTGAAGCTTGGGGCCCCGACGAGTGTGGAAGCCGTCTCGACACTGGTCAATCATGAAACATATCCCGTGGCCTCGGCTGTACATTACCAGTTTCCTGCTCGTGGTGATATGCCGCCTGTTAAGTTAACCTGGTATGACGGTGGGATGAGGCCTCCTCGACCGGACGAACTGGAAAACGACCGGCAGATGGGCACAAACGGTGCCCTGTTTATTGGTGACAAAGGCAAGATGTTGGGAGGGAGGCTGATACCCGAGGCCAGGATGAAAGAATACAAGAAACCACCAAAGGTTTTGCCTCGCTCACCCGGACATCACAAAGAGTGGATTGATGCCTGTAAGGGCGGCAAACCCGCCGGCTCGAACTTTCCGGACCACGCCGGGCCATTGGCCGAAGCGGTTTTATTAGGCAATGTCGCTCTGCGTCCGGAACTCAGAGAGAAAATGAACCGGACGAAGCTGTTGTGGGATGGGCCGAACCTAAAGATTACGAACGTTCCCGAAGCCAACAAGTTCCTGCATCGTGAGTACCGCGAGGGCTGGACGCTATAATTGTGTTCGCCCGGCTGGGCCCGCCAGTATGAAAACCGCTAAGGGATAGATAATTTTGAGGAGTTTAACCGTGAGAAAGAACATGATTACACGTCGGCAGTTTTTGGGCAGCGCTGCTGCGGCTGCTGCGTTTACGATTGTTCCTCGCCATGTTCTGGGCGGGCCTCGTCGTATTCGGCCAAGCGAAAAGCTGAACGTCGCCTGCATCGGCATCGGTGGTATGGGAGCGGGCGACACAGGCCAGGTCAGTACAGAAAATATAGTGGCACTGTGCGATGTGGATTGGAGGCACGCGGCGGCTACGTTCAAAAAGTTTCCCGGGGCGAAAAAATACCGTGATTTCCGCAGGATGCTGGAAAAGGAGGATAAAAATATTGATGCTGTTACAGTATCGACGCCGGATAATACCCACGCTGTAGCGGCCATGATGGCTATCAAGATGGGAAAGCACGTCTATTGCCAAAAGCCGTTAGCGCACGATGTTTTTGAAGTCCGCAAGCTCACGGAGGAGGCCCGCAGGCAAAAGGTAATGACGCAGATGGGCATTCAGATTCACGCTGAAAATACCGTCAAGCTGGTGGTGGAGATTATTAAGTCCGGGATGATAGGCGAGGTTCGAAAGGTGGATATCTTTAGCAACAAGAACTGGGGCGGCGGCACTCGGCCGAAAGAAAAGCCACCTGTACCGGAAGGGCTCAGTTGGGACCTGTGGCTTGGCCCGGCACCCTGGCGACCCTACCATCCGGCTTACCTGCCGGGCAACTGGCGGCGCTGGTGGGATTTTGGAACGGGCACCTTAGGAGATATGGGCTGTCATATAATCGACCCTGTCTTTTGGGCTCTTGACTTACGTTATCCGGTGAGCGTGGAAGCGCATCCCGGCGCCTTTAATAGGGAAACTTATCCGCAGAAGACAATCGTGCGATGGGAGTTTGGCGCACGGGGCGACTTGCCGCCGGTTACGGTCACCTGGTACGACGGCGCCAACAATCCTGGCCGGCCGAATGAGCTCGAAGAAGGGCGGAATTTGCCTGGCCAGGGCGGACTGTACTATGGCGAAAAAGGCACTCTACTTGCCCCGCACATGGGCGGGCCAAGACTGATACCGGAATCGAGGATGGAAGGTTTCAAGCGTCCGGAGCCTTTCCTGCCAAGAGATGTTGGCCACTATCAGGAATGGGTCAGGGCCTGTAAGGGTGGTCCCAGGCCGCTGGCAAACTTTGACTACTCCGGGCCGTTGACGGAAACTATCCTATTAGGCAATGTGGCAGCCCGCGCCGGCAAGAAATTGCACTGGGACGGGCCGAAGCTGAAAGCCACCAATGCGCCTGAGGCCAACGAATATCTAAAACGCAGATATCGCCAGGGATGGACATTGTAAAGGAGATGGGAATCCGAAAGTAACATATTCAATCCACAGGAGAAAAAAATGAATAACGAGACGAAATTTATTGTTGCTGTACTCGTAGCTGTTTGTTGCAGTTGCTGTTTGCCAAAGGCATGTGTAGCTGATGATGGTCAGGAAAACTGGCGGCTGGGGATGCAGGCGTACACTTTTAATCGCTTTACTTTCTATGAAGCAGTAGACAAGACCGCGGCACTCGGCATGCGCTACATCGAGGCCTATCCGGGTCAGCGGCTCAGCAAAGAAAAGCCAGATGCGAGATTCGACCACAATATGTCCTCCGAAGTTAAAAAGGAAGTTATGCAAAAGCTCCGTGAGGCGGGCGTGAAACTGATAAACTATGGAGTGGTCGGATTATCAAATAACGAGGCGGAATGCCGAAAGGTGTTTAATTTTGCCCGTGATATGGGCATTGAGACGATTGTTTCGGAGCCGCCGGAGGATGCGTTTGGATTGTTGGACAAGTTGTGCGATGAATACAAGATTAATGTCGCCATCCACAATCACCCGAAACCTTCACATTACTGGGATTCCGATACAGTGCTTAAGGTCTGCAAAGGGCGCAGTAAAAGAATCGGTGCCTGTGCCGATACCGGCCACTGGTTCAGGTCGGGCCTGAATCCTGTTGAGCAGTTGAAGAAGCTCGAAGGCCGTATTATCAGCCTGCATTTTAAGGACCTCGACCAGGGACACGATGTGATATGGGGGACAGGCAAATGCGATGTTAAGGCAATGTTGACCGAGCTAAGCCGTCAGAAATTCAAGGGTTCGTTCTCAATTGAATATGAGCACAACTGGCTGAACTCCATGCCCGAAATCGCTGAATGTGTTCCATACTTCGAGCGGACCGCCGCCGAGTTGGGCCAGAGCGATTGGCAATGGATATTTAACGGCAAAGACCTGAGCGGCTGGGATGGTGATTCTCGCCTGTGGTCGGTCAAAGATGGTGCAATCCGTGGAGAAACAACGGAAGAAAACCCGGCACGGGGCAATACGTTTATTGTCTGGCGCGGCGGCAAATTAAAGGACTTTGTTCTCAAGATTAAGTTCCGCATCCAGAACGGCAACTCAGGCATCCAGTATCGCAGCAAAGAGATGGACAAGTGGCGCATCACCGGCTACCAGGCGGAAGTTGAAAATAATCCCGGCAAAGTCGGATTTCTATACCACGAGGGCGGCCGCGGCTGGCTGGTCAACGTCGGTGATTCTATGGTCATTGATAAGGACGGAGAGAAACACGTTATCGGCAAGGTCTCCGATGTTGAGGCGATCAAGAAGGCCGGCTATTATAAGATGAAGGACTGGAACGAATACACCATCATCGCACGGGGCAACCACCTCAAGCACTACCTCAATGGCTTTCCAACGATGGAACTGGTCGACAACGACCGGGTGACCAATCCGAATGATCCAAAGGACCGCAAGGGCGCTGCCAGGGAAGGGAACCTGTCGCTGCAGATTCACGCGGGGCCGCCGATGATAGTCGAGTTCAAGGATATAAGGATAAAAAACCTGAAGCCGAAATACGATGACACTGCCGTGCTTTTTAACGGCAAGGACTTAAATAACTGGGTAGTCAAAGGCAAAAAGGAAAATAGCAAATGGGAAGTCGGCACTCCTGCGATTTCACCTGAGAATCCGAAGTTACTGGTAAATAAGGGTGGCGAAGGTGCGATGATCAACCTGGCAAGCCGACATAACGACAGCCTGGATTTCCACTCCAAAGAAGAAAAATTCGGCGATTGCCGTATCGAATTGGAAGTGATGGTGCCACAGGGTTCTAATTCCGGTATCTATGTGATGGGTGAATATGAGATACAGGTTCTGGATAGTTGGGGCAGGGAAAAAATGGGCAACGGCGATATGGGCGCGGTTTATGGTGCGTCTCCTCCGCCGGTCAATGCCTGCAAGAGGCCCGGCGAATGGCAGAAGTATGTGATTGACTTTCTCGCTCCGAAATATGATGCCAGTGGTAAAAAAAAGATCGCGAACGCAAAACTCGTAAAGGTGGAGCTGAATGGCCAGGTGCTGCACGAAAACCTTGAAATGAAAAGCCAGACGCCCGGCGGTGTTTACGGCAGGGAAGCACCTACCGGCCCGCTTATGTTCCAGGGTAACCATGGCCCCGTGGCGTTTCGCAATATCAAGATAAAACCCTTGCTCAAGTAGCTGCATATCGAGGGTACGTCTCAGCAGTTGCGCCAGGAAAGAAAACTTGGAAACCTGCTTGACAGTAATCGACAGCGATGGGATAATACGTAAAAGTAGACTTGATGATTCGTTTGTTAAATTTATGGAGTTAACAGGAGCACTATGAGTAATCAAAGAGCTAACAGTAAGATAGATAGACGCAGTTTTTTGCATTCGGCTGCTGCGGCGGGTGCGAGTTTGGTATTGTCGCCGATGATCGCGGATCGAGCAAGTAGCGGTGCAAAAGGTGATGATTTAAACATAGCTCTGCTCGGTTGCGGGGCTCAGGGACAGGTCTTGATGAATGCCTGCCGAAACATACCCGGCATTCGCTTTAAGGCGGTTTGCGATATCTGGACCGCTTATAATCAAAGACGAGTTTCGCGGCTGTTGGCGAGATACGGCCACGAGCACAATACTTATGTGGACTACAAGGAAATGCTCGACAAGGAGAAGGACATCATCGATGCAGTTATAATTGCCACACCTGATTTTTGGCACGCTGACCACGCGGTTGCCAGCCTGAAGGCCGGCATGCACGTCTACTGCGAAAAAGAGATGTCCAATACGTTAGCCGGAGCCATGCAGATGGTACAAGCCGCAAAGGAGTCCGGAAAGCTGCTGCAGATTGGCCATCAGCGGCGCAGTAATCCACGGTATATACACTGCTATGAGAAGTTTATCAAAGGGGCGAAGCTCTTGGGCCGAATTACCACGGTAAACGGACAGTGGAACCGAAGTAAGGCAGCCTGTGAGGACCTGGGCTGGCCGAAAAAATACCCTTTAGAGCAGGCAGCCCTCGAAAAGTACGGTTTCAAGTCGATGGAGCAGTTCCGGAATTGGCGGTGGTACAAAGGGCTTGGAGGCGGCCCCATAGTTGACCTCGGCTCGCACCAGATTGATATTTATAGCTGGTTCCTCGGAGCAAATCCAAAGTCGGTAATGGCAAGCGGGGGTATCGACTATTGGAAGGGACACGAGTGGTATGACACGGTTATGGTCATTTATGAGTATGAAACCAAGGAGGGACCTGTCAGAGCATTTTACCAGACGATAACCACAAACAGCAGCCAGGGATATTATGAAAGCTTTATGGGTGATGAGGGCACTCTCTCTATATCGGAGGCCTCAGCGAGAGGCAGCGTTTATCGCGAACCAGCAGCGCCTGATTGGGACAAATGGGTCAAGATGGGTTACTTGAGCGAACCGCCAAAGGAGGAAGAGGAGGCCGATACTGATGCGGTTCTGGATGTGCG
>DATLBB010000003.1:0-7337 GCA_035527155.1 Sedimentisphaerales bacterium | reverse complement strand
GTCCATCGAGGGCCAATACCATAGAGCCATAATCCGGCAGCTTGTCGATTGGGCCTATTGCCCCTTTTTGCGGTTTGTCCGACATTTCTATCTGGTCGATGTTGATGTGTCCCCATCCGCCGGAGGCCCGATCGACGATTTCGATTTGTGCTGTTTTGCCTTCGAACTCCTGCACTTTCCAGAAATACCATTCGAGCTTTTCGTCGCTTTTACCGACCGCAGTTCGGACTACCTTGCCGTCGATGCGCAGATTTATGCAGGTTTGGCCGATATGATTGCCGCCTCCGATAAGGAAGTTGATAAACTTTCGAGAAATACTAAACGGAGGTGAGGTCAATGTTCCGTGGGGCTCATCACCACCGAGATATGTGTTCACCAGGCCCTTGCCGAAGAAGCCGCTGACAGGATTCTGTTCGGGCAGCGTGCCTTTCGCGGGTCCTGTTCCGAAAGCTTCTCCTTTGGTTTTCCAGTCGCCATAGTTGGATCCTTCAAAATCATTCAGGACGATTTTTTGCCTTAGTACCGGTGCGGTTTCGGACGGCGGCGCCTTCTCAGCGGTGTGGACAATCAGTGTTCGTTTTCTTTCTGCGACGACACGGGTACGGCGCTGGGCTACGACGGCTTTTGCCGAATCAATGAGGACGGCGTTCTCGAGCCAACCTAAAATGTTGACCCGCACGGGCCTGCGGGAAGTGTTCTCGGCGGTGATTTGGAACAGCGTTGCCGGAAGCGCCGAGTCTTTTGCATTGAGCGGAATGAAAGGCGAAAAAGCCTGCATCTCGACCTTCACAGGAAAGGCTTTGTTACTGTATCGAACGAGGCCGATAGGATATTCACCAGCAAATTCTACAGTCCCAAAATCCCGATTCAATTTCTTTGCGTGGATTTTGCCATCCGATTCTACAACCACGGCGAAGCCTGAGTCCACGGGCGAATCAGGTCTGTAGGTGCGGTAGTTGTCCCGTCCGTAACCTGAGAAAACGTGGCGGTTGAAGATTTGCCAGATGCCAAGTGTTCCGTCTCCCCGCAGATAGAGTTGCCCCGTCGCGATGCCGCCGACCGGCATCCCGATTGTGTCAAGGTCTTTGCCGCGATAGGTCTGCTGTTGGCCTCGCTCATACATACTCTGAAGTGCCTTTTGTGAAATTCCTTTGTCTGTGGGAATGACGTGTCCGGCCCGTATCCCGGCGGCCTGAGCTGTGCCGACAGACGCTGCGAGAAAGCTGCAAACCACCAATTCAATTACTGTCATCGAGATTTGTCTCATCATCCACTTCCTTTCTTTTTTTTTGAGCTTATTATACTTACCGACCTTCGACTCAACGAGCTGCTGAGCATAATTGCAAAAAAATGCTCTGTGCGCTCGGCTTGCACGCCTTACGCTTCGGCCAATACACGAACATGTAACAGGCCATTGGGCCCAACGTGGCGTCGGTCAGCCGCTCTTAACCTTTGAAGAACAAAACAAATACCAGAATACTCACAAGGGCAATCCCGCCGGGGACGAGAAAGATTTGACGCCACTGGAACTTTTCTTCTTTCCTGAATTTATCCATAACCACGCCCGCGAACTGTGTGCCGATGAACAGGCCGACACCTGTAGTAGCGGCAAAAAGCAACGCCTGCATAGAGCTTGTAATTTCGGCCGAAGACTTGGATGCCAAATCGTTTGCGTATATCTGGCCGACGATGACGAAGAGCACATAAGCCAAGCCGTGGAACGGTTGGCAGGCAACAATAATCCATCGTGGTTTCTGCTTTATGTAGGCTAAGTACAGTATGAACCAGCCGGTTGCACCTACAATCAGAGTCCATTTTATTCCAAGTACCTCCATGGACTTTGCCATCAAAAACAGGGTGGCTATTGCCTGAAAGGCCTGTGCGATGCCCATTGAGGCCGGGACGTTTTTACTCGGTATTCCTATGTCCTGCATAAATGGTGCCGTACCGAGGAAGTAGAACTGCATCAGGCCGAAGAAGACCATTGAGACGCCAATAAAGATTAGGAAGTTAGCGTCTTTGAACATTTCCATGGCCTGGAGTATCGGAGCTGTGCCGGATTCAGTCGTTGGAGCTGTGTCGGATTCAGTGGTTGGAGCTGTGCCGGATTCAGTAGTTGGAGCTGTGCCGGATTCAGTGGGAGGTGTATCGGGCAAGAAGAAGCATCCGATTCCCATTATTACCGAGAGGATAGCAGCGAGGTAGAGGCAGTCGCGTCCCTGCTCTCCGGTTTTGAAGATCCATCGCCAGCCCGTAAGGGACCAGCCGATAAAGGCCCAGGCAACCGGGGCCCATATAAAGATATTGGCAGAAGCGGCATTGACATCGTCGATATTGTCATAAACCTTCCCCAAGTGGTGAAACATGATGGAGTTGGCCAGCGGCAGCGTTGCGGCATAGCAGAGAGAATAGAGAAACATAACTACAAATAGGCCTTTAAAGGTTGTTTTGCGCACGGCAATGAACATTAGAACCGCGCCGAGTATGTGAGCTACGGCAAGGATGCTTTCAGTGTTTACATACTTGTCAGCGAGCTGCCCGGACACCAATGGCATGAAGATACAGGCAAGCGGGAAGGTTGCGTAAATCCATCCGGTCTGCTTGCCGCTCATTTTCAGCGGTCCCAGAAGTCGTGCGGCTAATACGGGCATCCAGGCCGCCCAGACCGCGTACTCCATAAACATCACAAAGCTCAGGGCAAGATACAATTTCAAATCCATTGCGCTCTCCTTTACTACAAGTACTAACCAAAAAATCCTTTATCTACTTACGCTCTATTTGATTTCTGGATACGCATTTTACGATTCATCACAAAATAAGAGCCATATCGCTCGTGCCATTTTATTACAGGCCGCTTTCGGAGTCAAACGGTAGTTTTTCCGGCGGAGACATTATTTACCGGGATTTCCCCTGTCCCTGCATGTTGTAGGCAGGAATCCATACTTAGCCCCGCAATTTATTGAGGGGTTGTTTAGCCCCCAAATTCTTGCCCTGAGCGGAGTCGTAGGGTATTTGGGGGTCAGAGCGTAGGCTGCGATACTTGTGCTTCGTAGCGAAGATAACTTCGCAGAGTAGCATTTCCCACCACTTTGACTTATAAAAACCGCGACCTCTTTTGTCGCCTCCGTATCGGTTAGCCCCGCCACCACGTGGCGGGGTTCTTAAGGGGCTCTTTGGCCCAGGGTGCCCATGCGAGGAATACCATGTTTTTGAACATTTATTTTTTCTTTCCCTTCTCCCTTCTCCCTTCTCCCTTCTCACTTCTCCCTTATTACTTTTCCCTCCCTGCCCCCTGTTCCCCTGATAAACTAATCCACTAATCCTCTAATTCCCCCTTCACTTCGACATTCGACATTCCTTGTTCGATATTGGATATTCACATCCTGATTACCTGATAAACTTTTTTTTCTCCCTTCTCCCTAACCCCTCGTCCCTAAACCTTCGTCCCTAACCCTTTGTCCCTAACCCCTCTCATCCACCCATTCACCCAAACAAAACCGCTATACACCTCAAATTCGCCGTCTGTGGGTGGTTTTCTCAAAATACCATAATACTGAGGATTTTGAAAGATTTGAAAGATTTTAACCGTAGCCGACCTAAAACCTTTGGGGAGATAACAAGGTATTACAAAAAATATTTTATTTGTTTTTTTTGAGTGGAGTGGTTAGAATAGTAAGGGAAGTGTGAGCAAAATCAGCTCTCAGGGTGATTGACATCTTTCTAAAGGAGTATACACGCAAAAGTTATCTTGTCAACAAAACACTTGGGGTGAATGAAAATTACTTAAGGAGATTAAAAATGAGACATGTAGTGTTTTTAGTTCTGACATTAATCATACTCAGCAGCCGACTTTACGCAGTCGGAGGTAATATGGGCGGTGGAGATGGATCAGAAGCAACTCCCTATCTGATTGAGGATTTTGCCGACTTTCAGGTATTCAGCGATCCCGTAAATTCCTCAATCTATTGGGCCGAAGGAGTGCATACGCAATTGGAATGCGATTTGGACCTGGATCCGGTCACGACGGGTCTGCCCATCTACGCCGTTGCAGTTATCGACAACTTTAGCGGTGCCTTTGACGGTAACAGGCATGTCATTAGTAATTTAACCATTGATACGCTGAGCGATGCTAACGGCGCCAATGACGATAGCAATGATCTGGGCCTGTTTGGCCAGATCGTCGGCGCCTTAGCAGAGGTCAGGAACCTCGGTCTCGAAAACGCATCCATTACCGGAGGAGATAATTCAGCATATCTTGGAGCGCTATGCGGTTATAAAGATGGCGGCAGTATAACAAATTGTTATACGACCGGCAGCGTCACAGGCGGGAGTTCTTCAGAAAGTCTCGGCGGCCTGTGCGGAAAACAATATAAAGGCAGTATTACAAATTGTTATTCAACTTGCAGCGTTACAGGTAGCGAGGATATCGGCGGCCTCTGCGGAAAAGTTTCTTACGGGAATATCACAGATTGCTATGCGACCGGCACCGTTACCGGCAGGAGTTATCCTATCCGGTTTGCCGGCTTGTGTGGATTTAATTATGACGCCAGTATCACGAATTGCTATTCCACGGGCCTTGTTACCTGGATTGGAGATTTTTATACCGGGCGCGGCGGCCTGTGTGCTTATAATTCCGGAATAATTGAATCCTGCTTCTGGGATGTAGAAACCAGCACCTATGGCAATCCTGGAGACTACGAATATAATTCTGTCGGCAAAACAACCGCCGATATGAAAGACATAACAACCTTTGTCACTGCAGGTTGGGATTTTGACCCTAATGACGGCGATGTGATGGACTGGTTTATGCTGACCGATGATTATCCAAAACTCGTTTGGCAACTAACGATTGTTTACAGTGGTGAGACCGCGATATCTCTGGCCCAAAACCAAACCGGCCGGATCCGGATGGATATATTCAGCCCTGTTGATGAATTACTGAACTGGACCATCAGCGGACATGAATCATGCGGCTGGATAACAGGCCTTGCTCCCGACAGCGGCATATCCACCGGCCCAATGGATAAAACTACTGTGACCATTGATATTGATAGCAACGGCCTGGATCTTGGCGACCATTCCTGCAATCTGACCATAACCGCAGATAATAACGACACGCTTAGTGTCCTTGTTTCGCTGCATGTTTATAACCGTGTCGATTTCGAAGAACTCGCCCGGTTGGCTCAATTCTGGCAGATGGCCGATTGTAATCAAGGTCAGCCCTGCTCAGCAGTGGACTGGTACACTGACAGAACCATCGATAGTCGTGATCTCAAACAACTGGCTATAAGCTGGCTGAGTGAAGAAATGGTTTATGATCTGCCTGAAATTAGTGACGGCTTTGAGACTGGTGATTTAACCGCTCTGGACTGGATTGTCACGGGCGATGCCGACTGGACAATTGCCTCTGATTCTGTTTATGAAGGTAATTACGCTGCTAAATCAGGCATGATAACTCATAACCAGACCACCAGCCTGGAGCTGACTGTTGAAACGACCTTTGATACCATAAGTTTCGCCCGCAGGGTTTCCAGCGAAGGGTACTATGATTATCTGCGATTCTACATTGATGATGTTGAAATGAATAAATGGTCGGGTGAACAAGACTGGCTTGTGGTTGTGTTGGACCATACGATAACCGAGGGGCAACATACATTCAAATGGTCTTATACCAAAGACGGTTCGGCAAGCAGCGGCAGCGACTGCGGATGGATAGATGCTATAAGAATTTATGATTCCGGCCAATAGAACAATAGACATTGTGGCTTTTTCAACAGCTTCATTGTCCCCGTTTTGAGAGAATTAGAGGTGTCCGTCCGCACCCTCAGGTGGTACTTTTTTTTCTTCCAAAGTATGGCCAGTCAGCTATTAATCCCAACGCCCCCGGCAGTTCAAAATGGACCTGCCGGTTTTCTATCATCTGGTGCTTCTCCCAGTTCTGCGTTCTCAATGCTCACAATTTACCATCCCAGATAATCCTTGTCCACCATAAAAATCTGCCCGAAGGGCCTCCACAATTTTGCTTTTTACATTTTAATCTTTGATTTCCCTTTCCAATCCTTCACCCCTCACCCCTCTCATCCACCCATTCACCCAAACAAAACCGCTATACACCTCAAATTCGCCGTCTGTGTGTGGTTTTCTCAAAATACCATAACACTGAGAATTTTGGAGTAAAATATTGATTGTTGAAGCAAGCACTCGGTATAATGGTGGATGAAATGAGTGAGTAGCAAATCTAATGAAAGGAGATAATATGGTCATATCAGAAAAATTGCAGATAGGTTTCGGAGCTACTCTCATATCGCTAACAGTTCCAATAATGATTTTGAATATATTCGGAGGAATTGTTTCCGGTATATGGTTAGCCATTTTGGGAGAATGGGTAGAAATAATCAGGGGAATAGGTTTTATCGTGGTTTCTGGTTTTTTAATATCATTTGTGCTAATGCCTGGGCTCCTCTTTGCCGGACCTGCGGTAATAGCGATGGAGCGTGGTAAGAAAATTTTAGGTGTCTTCTTAGGCTTCCTTGGCGTTCTCTATACCTACGCCTTGATGACGATATGGTGCATTTGGATAATGTGGCTTTTTGTCAGTTCCGCTACTGAAAGCTCCATTATTCCATTACTTCTTTGGTCGTATGGAGTTGCCCTTGCCCCATGGATGTGGCTTGCCCAAAAAGACCAACAAGGCGGTGGAAATGAATTTTCAATGTTAGCTACTTTCTTAGCACAAATTTCCTACATCGTTGCGATGATTATGTTCTTTTTGAATGTGACTTTAGGTACTATCGCAATAACATTTGGAGTAATAATGCTAATTGCTGCGATTTTGCAAATGACAATTGCGTTCGGTGGAGAAATTCGAAAATCATTTTCCAAAGAAGAAGTTAAGGAGGCACGTAGAATACTTGAAGAAGAGAATAATAAATGGGTTCTTGGGGGATTTGAATTAGTGAAGAGCAATATTGAAAAATCCATACTTTCGCACACACAACAATTCATAGATGTTATCCGAAAAGGGCGGCCTGTTCGGGAATATATTTATGCCGCAATCGCAAACATATCAGGAGATATGGTTGAAAGTGGACAATATCACATTCGCAGGGGTGTATTTAATCCGATGGGACCCGGAGAAGATTTACTGAAAATATTTGATTCAGCAATTGATGAACTTGTTATTTTGGGTGATTTAGATAAGGAATATGCCCAAGAACAAAAACAGGAAATTCGCAAGAGTATCCGGGATGCTGGTTAAGTAGCGTCGGGTCGGGCTAAACTGAGTGAAACCAAAAAGATGAGCAAAACAATAAGTAAATCGGGACGGCCCAGCGGCA
>DATLBB010000002.1:0-2433 GCA_035527155.1 Sedimentisphaerales bacterium | reverse complement strand
ATGCGAGATTTTTTCGTTAATTGTTTTCTCATCGATAAAGCTCCACAGTGGACACCATATATCAACCGCCGGGTCGATGTCGGGCCATGAAGGATCCTGTAAGTACGTTTGTTCGACGACGAGGCATTTCAACTCTGGAACAGCCTCGTGGACAAGCCGGCCAAGGGCGAGGACCTGTTCATAGTTTTCCCGGAGGTTCGGCTCATCCAACATGTATATATATGCGCGTTTCTCCCAGCCGTGTTTCTTCAAATAGGCATAAAATTGGCGATAGTATCGTTTGGCTTTTTCGCCGGCGTCCGGAGGTATATTTTTGTAATCGGATTTTAATGTTGACCTGGGCAGTGAAACAAACGGAGCTCTGGGAATCTCGAAATCGGTTACGTGAAATTTATCAATAAATTTCTTCAGCTCCTTATGTTGTTCTTGAACAATATTCAAGGAACCATCACTATTGACTTTGGGCAGAAGCCTGCGCGGGATTGGGGGATTGATGCGGTTTTCAGCCATTGCCTGGCAGTAGCGCATTTCAATCTGTTTAAATTCTTCTGAATCACGCTTAACATTGAAGTATCGGGAAATATTGTAGAGACCGCCAAGATGGTTTTTATGAGCAGGGCCATCAGGAAGAGTGAAATCCCATACGGTCAGGGTTAGAGGGATTTGGCCGGAAATACCACCCGCTGTGGTGACTGTGCATTTTCCTTTGTAAATACCGGCTGGAACATTCTTAGGAACGTAAACGTCCACCCATATAGGCTGGTTCTGTCCCTTGAAGAGCTCGAAGGGGATAGCATACATTTCATGTCCTACCGTGGTTACGGGTTCGCCCCATCTTTCACTGACCTGTCGCCGGGGCTCTATCGGTTTTCCGGTCAGAGGATTTATGAACGGGACAAGAGGGTCTGTATATAAGCCGGGGCCAAGCTCCGCTCTTGGAGTGGACCTTCTTACTCGAACGTATTCGGCCCTGAAAAGCTTGATATTATCTTTTTCAATCTTTGCCCCATTCTTTGCAATCAGGTCAGAAATCTCTACTTTTGTAACCTTTATATTTTCGCTCATAGCGGCGACTACTACCTGGAAAGACTCTACTTCATTTTTCGCTGATTTGATTTCTACTTTATCTGCTCCATACTGCTCCTGATTCTGGCCAATCCGCTCCATACTGCTTAGCGCAGTGAGTCCCATCCTTTTTTGCTCTGCAGAAAATGCAGAAGAACCAGAAAAGATAATAAACAGAACCACAACATATACAGTTTTCTTTTTCATAACTTACCTCCATTTTAGCGCAGTGAAATAATTTGACATCGTTTAGGGGTGGCTGCAACTTTAATCTTCGTGCCACCTACAGTGATTTCTATGGGGCCTTGTGGTTTTTTGAAATCCGTTCGACGTATCAGAACGCGATTTGGCAATTTCAACCCGGAGATTACGGTTTCCGGCTGCTTAGGGACGTTGAAATTGATTGGCGTTCCCTTAGACAGGAATTGGCCAAATTGCTGGGCCTCTGCATAAACCTCGTGAACGAGCTGGATTTCCTTTGCCGCTTCCTGTCGTCCGCACCAGATAAAGAATGTATCTGTTCCTCTCAATAACATGTGCCACAGCAGCTCCTGGTATTCTTCTCCGCTAAATTGCTTTGCCTGGCCGCCGGAAGGTCTGGAGCCGATTGTGTGCCAGTGAACGAAGCTGATAATAGGTATCTCGGCAGGAGTGTGCTCTCCTGCATTGCTTGCTACCAGCAGCATATTATAAAACCATCGGTAGTCGGTATCGGCGTAATCATACCAGTCAAAAATTCTGCACCACGTGTATACTACAGGCATGGCAAAAGTGTAGCCGGTTTCAGGAAATTCGGGGTACCACTTCCGGTACTTGGCGTGCTGGTCGGCCTGATAGGGTTGTCCATCGACGTAGTACTCGAAGTAATCATACCAGTAGCGGTAGCCGTTGTGCGGATATACGCCGTAGTTGCCGACAAGGGCTTCAGGGAAATTCAATTTAACCGGTTCTGCATAAGTAAGAAGCTGTAATTGGCATCTGAGTTTGCGAAGTATTTTTTGAAACTGGTCAAAATCATCGATATTCTTGATGTTGTCGCGGCAATGGCGACATCGTTTCGAGGTGGCTTGTGCTTTGTTGAATTCTATGGGGCCATCAATTTCCCAGTCGACGAAGATAAAGTCAATATCCAGGCCGGCTCTTTTATATTCATTCACAAAAAACTCCACCTGCTCGCGGACAAAGGGACGGCGGAAATCAAGCGCAAACGGACAACCCATATTGTGTTTGCCGAATGAGTCGTCCCAAAAAGGCTTGCCCTCATCATCTATGTGGGCTGTCCGCTTATCACCGTTGAAAAATGAGTAAAGACATCCGGTGGCGTTTATATTTACGCGCAGATCCAGCTTTTTCTGTGCTTTGGCAATA
>DATLBB010000001.1:0-3173 GCA_035527155.1 Sedimentisphaerales bacterium | reverse complement strand
TTTTTAGCCGGCTGAAAAACCTCAGCGCTCTCTCCGTTCTCTGCGGTTAAAAAATCAACCAAAAGCGCACATACCTAACGACAAAATCCAAAAAAAATAAAAAAATTTTAACTGCCTATCTGACAACGATTTAATCCTGTTAATCCTGTCAAAAACAGACCAATTTTCGCATCAAACGCGCACATTCGTGCATTTATAGAGGCGCTTCTTTTTTTTGCAGAAGGCCAAAAATAAGGAAATGGTGATTAGTGAATGGTGAATAACCGTGAAATACGCTATATGCTATACGAACATCGAGAATCCAGTATCCGCCATTGGGCGTCCCGTGGAGAGAATCCAACTTTAGCTCACTTTAGGCACTTTAGCTCACTCTTCACTAACTTGCCCTCTACATTTGTAAAGAACACTCTACAAATCAGCTCATTTTATGCAAAACAAAGCCAATTTCGGGAAAGCCCAAATGAACGTAAGTAAAGTAATAACAGAGGATTATGAAAATAAGACACTTCGCAGAAGCGGGAAAAACAAAGCCAATTCAAAGCCAAACAAAGCCAATTTGCAAAATGCTCAAATGAACGTAAATAAAGTATTAACAAAGGATTATGAAAATGTACCACTTCGCAGACGCGGGGAAAACAAACCCAATCAAACCCAATTTCCCCAAATCACAACAATCTCACTTTTCAGTGCTGTTAATCTGCGTAAAGAATTCAGGCGATTTTGGTTCCGATATCGTTCGGCGCTCTTGTTTTACGCGACACACCTCACGCAGAATGCTCAAAAAAAATTTATGCGGATATTATCAATTTTCTTACGGCAATTCAACGATTCTCTGCCGATTTCGTGCAAATTACGCCTGTATTTACAGAAATTGTCCGTTTGCAGAGCAGAACTTCTGGACAAAAGCCGACTTATTTGGTAAAATCCTATAAAGAGTAACTGGTCGCCATAGTATTGGAACAAAGGAGACAAAAATGAAACGATATTTAACTGTTTTTGTTTTGCTCTGCATTGTCGGCACCGCGCACGGGGCATACTTTCAGTATTACGCTGGTCAACTTCGGGCTTACTACGAAGTTTTTGCGCAAGACGGCGGTCTCTTCAATGGCTCTTTTGAAGGAACAATGAACCATCTAACTTATGCCTGGGCTGGAGGCTCTGCGGCCGTCCCTCCTCAAGCAAGCAGTGGCGCGCGTTCTGATATTTGGAGAGACGACCTCGGCAATTCTATTCGCATACAATCATACTCTTTCGCCGAGGGCCTTGCAGCTACCACCGCGTGTTATACCCGCGCCCAGACTTACGCCAGAACCCAAGACTATCTAAATAACTACGGGATATTCTATCAAATTAAGCCGGATACGGACGAACAGAACGGTGACGATGTAATGGTTTATTATAATGACATTGTAAGCATTACAGCTTCGGGGACCACCTATGTCCGCATCGGAGGGCCGGGGACGATGGCCCATCTGGCAATCACTCGCGGTCAGCTTCCGCCTGTACCAACAGAGCCGGACAGCAGCAAGGAGGTATTGAGATTTCCCAATGTTCCGCTGTCTAATAGCGGTGGCGATTGGTTTAGTGGCGTACATACTTTCCCGGCAAAAATCGGCGATGTAATTGGCATCTTTGCGGAGAATTACGCAGTGGTTATTGGTGATGGCCCATTAATCGGAGAGGTCGCCTACAGCACGCACACGATGATTCTTACCGTAAGAGCAGTATTGTCAGGCGATTCAGACTATGATGGTGACGTGGACTTCTACGATTTGGCGAAACTGGCCAACAATTGGCTCGAAGGTGTTGATTCCGAGCCGCCTGTCGATACAGATCCGCCAACACCCGACCCGGTGCAATGGGCTTCGGTCCCTAAAGAAGAACCTCGTGGTGGAACCTTCGATTACTGGGCCGTGATGACAGCAGCAGTAGCCACAGACCCAAGCGGAGGCGTGCAGTATAAGTTTGAATGCACAACCGCGGGCGGCTTCAGCAGCGGCTGGCAAGGCAGCCCGTATTACGAGGTCCAGGTAGGTAGACAAGACCAGCGCCACCGTTTTCGTGTCAAGGCACGTGATATCCACGGCAACGTGAGCCTCAACTGGTCGTCTGAACTGCCAGCCGCACCTTAAAGAACAAAACAATTATTTAGCAAGCCACAACCCAAATGGTCGGACGGGAAGAGGTTCCAGTTTTGAGTTTGTGACTTGCAGTTCGTCCAGGTCAGAAGGCCATCCCAATTGCGCCAGCCTTAGAAAATGGGGGCCTTTTCAAAATGCTGTTCATCCGCAATTTAGTTCTTCACGCGGGAAAAGCCTGTGAATATCGCATAAAACAGGGGTGATAATAATTTTTTTTGATATTTTATTCTCCCGGTGTTATATTCCAGGCACGTCTGTAAAGTGTACAAGCATCCATATTTTAGAACAGGGAGCTGAAAAAATGAAAAGAAGAATCTGGGTTAATTGTGTTTTAGCGGTGGCGGCGATTTGTATGGCCGGCTGTGAAAAAAAAGGAGCACCCTCAAGAGAACCCGAAGCTAAGGAGACGAAGCCAATGAGCACTCGCAGCGAACCTTTTGGGCAAACGCCTGACGGCAAGCAAGTCTATCTGTACACTCTAACCAATTCTCATGGACTTAGGGCCAGGATAACAAACTACGGGGCGATACTGGTTTCGATGGAGGTGCCGGACAAGAATGGCAAGTTAGCTGATATTACGCTCGGCTACGATAAGCTTGACGGATATATCACGAGGCATCCCTATTTCGGGGCTACTGTAGGCAGATACGCCAATCGGATTGGTGGGGCCAGGTTCGTGCTCAACGACGTCGAGTATAAGCTGGCAGCGAACAATGGGCCAAACCATCTGCACGGCGGCATCAAGGGATTCGATAAAGTTGTATGGAAGACCGAGGATATAAAATCCGAAAGCGACAGTGCGCTGCTGAAGTTGAGCTATTTGAGCAAAGACGGAGAAGAAGGATATCCCGGCAACCTGGCGTGCACCGTTACCTACACCCTGACAAAGGATGATGAATTGAAGATTAGCTACGAGGCTGAAACCGACAAAACTACGATACTAAATCTGACGAATCACAGCTATTGGAACCTGGCGGGACAGGGCAGTGGTGATATTCTCGGTCATGAGCTTATGCTCAATGCTGATAAGTA